>JABDKA010000134.1 GCA_013002405.1 Sulfitobacter sp.
GCGTTGTTGTGGGACCGTAATATGGGAAATGGGTTGAAGGTCATTCCAGATCACTTCGTTCTTTTTCTGAAGCGTCTCATGACCGGCTCAATTAGGTATCTGCTTACCTTTTTGCCGGAGTGTGATCCCCAGGGCGAGATCACCACCAAGGAGGCCGAATCCGGGCTGGTTTGTAAAGTTGTCCTGCGTCAGCCTGCAGCAGACAGTTGTTTGGGGCGATATCGACGGGGTTTTTCCAACGGTCCGACATCAGCACCTGTGGGCAAGCTTAGCGGGATTTGCATAGCAGCAGGTTTCTGGCTCATCTGAACCGTCGAGGCGTGAAGATGAGACGAAAAGCTGGAACCGACAACAACCTTGGCGGCGGCACCATCACGCTCCATATCGGTGCGGGTAACGTCTCATCGATGAGCATCAACCGCGCCGGGACGGGCGCGATCGATAGCCTGTGCATTGCCCCCCCCGACGGGCGAATGTGACGCGGACCATTCCCTGGCCAGCGTGGCGCGCATCCCGCTCTTGGTACCGGTGATGAGCTATGACGACGATAATCTTGACGACGAATATGGGGATGATGTTCTCGCCGATTTATCAATGCCGTCGTGTTGACGAAGGAAGGTCCTTCGTGCGGGGCTCCTTTTGCTGTCCCGCTCACAAGGCCGTGCGCAGCTCGTGACCGGGCCGGAAAAGTAGCCGCACCTTGGTGATGGCGCAGGTGCCGTCCCAGGTGAGCCGGTCAATGACAAAGAGCGCCGCGCCCTCTGTGCAATCCAACACCTCCGCCTGCTCCGGGCTGGGGCTGGCGGCAGAAAAGGCGATCTCACCGTGGGTGTAGGGTGCGTGCCGCAGCAGCCATTCATTTGCGCTCATACGCTCGAAATCAGCCTCGCGGGCACCGGGGACGACCTCTGGGTCGATCCATCGGTCCTCTATGGCGTAGGGACGGCCATCCGCGAGATGCAGCGCTTCGATATGCAAGAGGGACTTGTCCACAGCCACCTGCATGGCGCCGCTGATGGCGGTGGGGGGCTGGGCCAGAACGCGGCTTCGCAGCAGGTAGCTGTAGCGCTGCCCGCGCATCTCGATTTCTTCCCGCAGGAGTGAGATTGTCAGTGTGGCGCGCGCGCTTGGGGCAAGGGCCACACGGGTGCCCGCCTTGCGACGACGGTCCAGCAATCCAGCCTCCGCGAGGGTGCGCAGGGCGCGGTTCACGGTGCTGCGGGCGCACCCGAATTCGCGCGCCAGGTCCGCCTCATTCGGGATCAGACTGCCCGGCGCCCATTCCCGCGCGTGGATGCGGCGCAGGACCTCGTCGTGCACGCTGCGCCAGTCACGAAAGGCCGGGGCGGTCATAGGGCGCCTCTGAGATCATTGATGGTTTTAACGTAGGCCCGCTGGATCGTATCGCGGTGCAAGTGGCGGCCCTCTTTCACCATATGCCGCCCGGCTGACCAAACGTCGCGCACAAGGCGGTCATCGCCCGCGAATATCCAGCTGTCGAGGATCTGGTCCCCCGCTCTGCCTGCGAGGGTGTGATGATCACCGTCGAGGGCCAGCATGTCTGCCCACTGGCCCGGTTCAAGCCGTCCGCTATTGCGCCCCGCTGCCCGCGCGCCACCGCTGAGGATTGCGCCATAAAGCCTTCGACCGGTGCTTTTGTCTTCCGTCGCCAGTGCCGCGCGGGTGCCGTCGCGGAGGCGTTGCGAATGGTCGAGGGTCCTTAGTTCTTCGGCCAGTGCGATGCGGATGTTGCTGTCTGATCCGATGGCTATCGCACCCGCTGCGTTCAGCCAGCGAACGCCGTCGAAGATGCCATCACCAAGGTTGCTTTCCGTGATCGGGCAAAGCCCGGCCGCGGTGCCAGTTCGGGCAAGCTGTTTGGTCTCATCAGGCGTCATCTGGGTGCAGTGTATCAGGCACCAGCGGGTGTCCAGCGCCATGTGATCGAGGGCCCACTCAACCGGCCGTGCGCCCCAGAGCGCCTGCACTTCGGCCACCTCCGCCCTCTGTTCGGCCAAATGCATGTGCAGAGGACCGTCGGGAAAGTGGTCGGCGTAGGCACCCAGATCGGTGGCGCCGACGGCGCGCAGAGAGTGGGGCGCGGCACCTAGGACGCTGTCGGGAGGCAGGGCTGCAAGACCCACGGCCGATGCCTCCCTGAGACGAACGAACCCCTCCAGATCGTTGCCGAACCGGACCTGGCCCGGCCCCAGCGGGCGTCCGTCGCATCCGCCGTATTGGTAGTGCACGGGAAGCAGGGTCAGTCCGATGCCCGTTCGCGCCGCTGCAGCGCAGATGCGCTCCGCCGTTTCAGCGATATGATCGTAGGGCGCGCCGCCTGGCTGATGGTGCAGGTAGTGAAATTCCACATTCGTGGCATAGCCCGCCTCCAGCATCTCCATCTGCACCAGCGCCGCGATGGCCCCCACATGTTGTGGTGTGAGGCGGTCCAGAAAGCGGAACATGAGCTGCCGCCAGGTCCAGAAGCTGTCCGTAGCGGAGGGGCCGCGGTGTTCCGTCAGCCCCGCCATGGCCCTTTGGAAGGCGTGAGAGTGGACGTTGACAGGCGCGGGCAGGAGCGTGTGAACCTGGCTCCCCCGTGGAATGGCGCCCGTTTGAACGCTTGAGATGCGGCCCGTGGGATCGAGGGAGACAAGGACATCCTTGGCCCACCCCGATGGCAGAAGCGCCCGCTGCGCCCAGACCTCATCCATGTACCACCCGCTTGACAGATTAATATGTACAGACATAAAAACATTAAACACAAACTTATACAAGCGAGTCGCACGCCATGCTGCTTACCAACGTCACCATCGCCACACTGGCGGAGGATGTCGGCTATGGGCTGATCGAGCGGGGTGCGCTTGCCATGGAAGGCGACCGAATTGCCTGGGTCGGCGCGGCGGATGCCGTTCCTGATACCTATCGCGATGAAAAACTTCAGGACTGTGAGGGGCGGCTGATCACGCCCGGTCTGATCGACTGTCACACCCACGTCGTCTTCGGCGGCAACCGCGCGGCGGAGTTCGAACTGCGGTTGAAGGGGGCAAGCTACGAAGAGGTGGCCAAGGCGGGTGGCGGGATCGTCTCCACTGTTACCCAGACGCGGGCCACATCGGAAGAGGGGCTGCGGCGGGAGGCCCTGATCCGTGTCGATCACCTGATCTCGGAAGGCGTGACGGCGCTTGAGATCAAGTCCGGCTACGGGTTGGACCGCGAGACGGAGCTGAAAATGCTCCGCGTGGCGCGTGCCATCGCGCGGGAACGGCGGATCACGGTGCGCACCTCCTTTCTGGGTGCCCATGCCCTACCGCCGGAATACGCAGGTTTCCCCGATGCCTACCTGGATGAGGTCTGCATTCCGACGCTGGAGGCGGCCCATGCGGAAGGATTGGTCGATGCGGTCGATGGATTCTGCGAAGGGATCGCCTTCGACGTGGATCAGATCGCGCGGGTCTTCGATGTGGCTAAGGCGCTGAATCTGCCGGTGAAGCTGCACGCAGAACAGCTGTCGAACATGGGCGGGACAGCCCTCGCGGCCCGCTATGGCGCGCTTTCGGCCGATCACCTGGAGCATGCGACGGCGGAAGATGCCCGTGCCATGGCGGATAAGGGGACAGTGGCCGTCCTATTGCCAGGAGCCTTCTATACCCTGCGCGACACCCAGGTCCCGCCTGTTGCGACCTTTCGGGAGGCGGAAGTGCCGATGGCACTGGCGACCGACTGCAATCCCGGCTCCTCCCCGCTTACCTCCCTGCTGTTGGCGATGAACATGGGCTGCACGCTGTTTCGTCTGACGCCCGAAGAGGCTCTGCGTGGGGTCACGGCGAATGCCGCGCGGGCACTGGGTTTCACTGACCGGGGCCGGATCGCGCCGGGCGCGCGGGCCGACCTGTGTCTCTGGGACGTGACCCATCCGGCAGAACTGAGCTATCGCATCGGCTTCAACCCGCTCCATCGGCGGATTGTCGGGGGCAGCCATGCATGAGGTTCTGACACCGGAGGCCACGACACTGGACCAACTTCGGCGCATCTGGGCGGAGGAGAGCGCGGTGACGCTTGATCCAGTGTGCCACACTCATATTGAGGCCGCAGCAGCTCTTGTCGCTCAGGCCGCGGCGGGTCAGGAGGCCATTTACGGCGTCAACACGGGTTTCGGTAAGCTGGCCAGCGTCAAGATCGCACCCGAGGACACGGCGACCCTGCAGCGTAACTTGATCCTGTCACACTGCTGCGGTGTCGGGGAACCGCTCGATGAGGCGACGACGCGGCTGATGATGGTGCTGAAGCTGCTCTCGCTGGGGCGTGGCGCGTCCGGAGTGGTAATGGACACGGTCCGACTGATTGAAGGGATGCTTGCCTGCGGTGTCCTGCCGGTGATCCCCTCACAAGGCTCCGTGGGCGCGTCCGGTGATCTTGCCCCGCTGGCCCATATGGCCGCCACGATGCTTGGGGAAGGGGAAGCCACATTTGAGGGAATACGGCTGCCGTCAGCCCAAGCTCTGTCACGGGCAGGACTTGCCCCCATCACCCTTGGCCCGAAAGAGGGCCTTGCTCTGATCAACGGCACGCAGTTTTCCACTGCTTGCGCATTGGTGGGGCTCTGGGGGGCCTGGCGCAACGCCACCGCCTCAGTGGTCTCGGGGGCCCTGTCGACCGATGCGATCATGGGCTCCACCGCGCCCCTGCAACCCGCCATCCACGCCCTGCGCGGCCAGCCGGGGCAGATCGCCGTGGCGGCAGCCCAGCGGGCGCTGATGGAAGGATCTGAGATCCGCGAGAGCCACCGCGACGGGGACACCCGCGTGCAAGATCCCTATTGCATCCGCTGTCAGCCGCAGGTGACAGGTGCCGCCATCGACCTGCTTCAGGCGGCCGCGCGGACGCTGCAGATCGAGGCCAACGCCGTCACTGACAACCCGCTTGTTTTGGTCGATGAAGGCCTGATCGTCTCGGGCGGGAATTTCCATGCCGAACCTGTTGGCTTTGCCGCCGACCAGATTGCCCTGGCCCTGTCGGAAATCGGGGCCATCGCGCAGCGCCGCGTGGCCCTGATGGTGGATCCGACACTTTCCTTCGATCTCCCGCCCTTCCTGACACCCAAACCGGGGCTGAATTCCGGCCTGATGATCGCTGAAGTGACCACAGCCGCTTTGATGAGCGAAAACAAGCATCTGGCCAATCCGTGCACGACAGACAGCACACCCACATCCGCCAATCAGGAGGACCACGTGAGCATGGCCGCCCACGCGGCGCGGCGGCTTTTGCGGATGAACAAGAACCTGAACGTCATCCTGGGTGTGGAAGCCATTTGTGCCGCGCAGGGCATCCATTTCCGCGCCCCCCTCCAGACCTCAGCGCCTCTGCAGGAAGTGATCGGACGTCTACGCGAGGAGGTACCTGTGATTGCTGAAGACCGTTACCTCGCCCCCTGCATCGAAGCGGCGGCGCGGATGGTCGCCGAAGGCATCCTTGTCAGGGATATGGGACTGGCAGATGACATCACGGGGCAGGGGAAATGACCCCCGTCGAGGTCATTCAGGGCGACGGCCCGGTGGTGCTGGGCCTGCCCCACACGGGCACATGGCTGCCCGATGACGTCTTGGCCCGCCTCAACGAAAGGGGCTGTTCGCTAACTGACACGGATTGGCACATCGACCAGCTTTACAGCGGGCTTCTGGAGGGCGCCACGACGGTCCGCGCGACCTACCACCGTTATCTGATCGACGCGAACCGTGATCCTCTGGGCGTCAGCCTCTATCCCGGTCTCAATACGACGGGCCTTGTCCCCCTGACCGATTTCGACGGAGAGCCGATCTGGACCGATCCGCCCGACGATACCGAGATCGAGCAGCGGCGGGCCGCCTACCACGCGCCCTATCACGATGCCTTGACGGCCGAACTGGAGCGGGTCCGCGCGGCCCACGGCCTTGCTATCCTCTACGATTGCCATTCCATCCGCAGCCACATCCCCTTCCTCTTCGACGGTGCTTTGCCTGATTTCAACATCGGTACGGCAGACGGAACCAGCTGCTCTCCGGTCATCGAGATGGCCGCACACGGCCTATGCCGGGCCGAGGACGGCTTTCGCACGGTGGTGAACGCCCGCTTCAAAGGCGGCTGGACGACGCGCCACTATGGCCAAACAGCCAGAGGCTGGCACGCGATCCAGATGGAACTGGCGCAATCCACCTACTTGCGCGCCGAAGAGCCCCCCTGGGCCTACGACCCTGCCAAGGCGGAGCGCATCCGCCGCCCGCTGCGCCGCATCCTTGCCAAGCTCGCACATCTTGCCCTGAACGGAGACCTCACATGACCGATCCGCGCCACAACATCCGCGACGTCTATCCCCCCACCGGGCCCAATATCAGCGCCAAATCCTGGCTGACCGAGGCGCCCATGCGGATGCTCATGAACAACCTGCACCCCGACGTGGCCGAGAACCCGCATGAACTGGTGGTCTATGGCGGCATTGGACGCGCGGCCCGCACCTGGGAGGATTTCGACCGCATCGTGGCGAGCCTGAAGACACTGGAAGAGGATGAAACGCTGCTGGTCCAGTCGGGCAAGCCCGTCGGGATCTTCCGCACCCACACGGATGCGCCCCGCGTGCTGATCGCCAACTCCAACCTTGTGCCCAACTGGGCGAACTGGGACCATTTCAACGAACTCGATAAGAAAGGGCTGGCCATGTATGGTCAGATGACCGCCGGCTCCTGGATCTATATCGGCACCCAAGGCATCGTGCAGGGTACCTACGAGACCTTTATGGAGGCAGGGCGCCAGCACTACGAAGGCAACCTCAAGGGCCGCTGGATCCTGACCGGGGGACTGGGCGGCATGGGCGGTGCGCAGCCCCTTGCGGCCGTCATGGCCGGGGCCTGCTGTTTGGCGGTGGAGTGTGACGAGAGCCGCGTCGATTTCCGCCTGCGTACTGGCTATGTCGATGAAAAAACGCACGATCTGGATGAAGCGCTGGGCATGATCGCGCGCTGGACCAAGGCGGGTGCGGCGAAATCCGTGGGTCTCATTGGCAACGCAGCCGACGTCTTTGCCGAACTGGTCAAGCGCGGGGCCCATCCGGACATCGTGACGGACCAGACCTCGGCCCATGACCCCATCCACGGCTACCTGCCGCAGGGGTGGAGCGTGGCCGAATGGCGCGCCAGGCAGGAGAGTGATCCTAAAGCGGTGGAAAAGGCCGCGCGTGCCTCGATGAAGGTGCATGTCGCTGCCATGGTCGATTTCTGGAACGCGGGCGTGCCGACGCTCGATTACGGCAACAACATACGCCAGGTGGCCAAGGAAGAGGGGCTTGAGAATGCTTTTGCCTTCCCCGGTTTTGTGCCTGCCTACATCCGCCCGCTCTTCTGCCGGGGCGTGGGGCCCTTCCGCTGGTGCGCCCTGTCGGGCGATCCGGAGGATATCTACCGCACTGATGCCAAGGTGAAGGAACTGATCGACGATCCGCACCTGCACAACTGGCTCGACATGGCGCGAGAGCGGATCAGCTTTCAGGGTCTGCCCGCCCGCATCTGCTGGGTGGGACTGGGTCAGCGGCACCGTCTGGGCTTGGCTTTTAACGAGATGGTACGGAACGGCGAACTCTCCGCCCCCGTGGTCATTGGGCGTGATCACCTGGATTCAGGCTCCGTCGCCTCGCCTAACCGGGAGACGGAGGCGATGCGCGATGGCTCGGACGCCGTGAGTGACTGGCCCCTGCTCAATGCCATGCTGAACGTGGCAAGCGGGGCCACCTGGGTTTCCCTGCACCACGGCGGCGGTGTGGGCATGGGGTTCTCCCAGCATTCGGGTATGGTCATCTGCTGTGACGGGACCGAGGCGGCGGACAGGCGGCTGGCGAATGTGCTCTGGAATGACCCTGCCACCGGTGTCATGCGTCACGCCGACGCGGGCTATGAACTCGCGCTCGACTGTGCTCGGGATCAGGGGCTTAGGCTGCCGGGGATCCTGGGATGAGCCTTCAAAGGTTCGTTGAGGCGCAGGAAGGGACCTATTCCGGGGCGCTCGCCGAACTTCGGGCGGGCCGCAAACGTAGCCATTGGATGTGGTTCATCTTTCCCCAGTTGCGCGGGCTGGGTCGGTCAGAGACGGCACGGTACTACGGCATCGCCGATCTCGAAGAGGCGCGGTCCTATCTGGCGCACGATTTGCTGGGCCCAAGGCTTCGGGAGTGCGCCCAGGCGTTGCTGGCGCACGAGGGGAAGGGCGCAGGCGACATCCTGGGAGAGATCGACGCGCTCAAGCTCCGATCCTCGGCGACACTCTTTGAAAAGGCGGGCGGCGGGCCTGACTTCACCCGGATCATGGACCAGTTCTACGAAGGCGCGCGATGCCCCTTGACGCTTGAGCTATGCTAGGTCCCATATGCCGCAGGAGGGCCGCTAATGTTCCTGAAAAACGCCTGGTACGTCGCCGCATGGGACCATGAGGTCACGCGCGATCTGCAGCGCATCACCGTGCTGAGGGAACATATCTGCATCTTCCGGCTGGAAGATGGCGGGCTGGTGGCGCTTGAGGATGCCTGCCCGCACCGCAAACTCCCCCTCTCCAAGGGCCGGATCAAGGGCGACA
Organism: Sulfitobacter sp.; assembly: GCA_013002405.1. Classification (GTDB taxonomy): domain Bacteria; phylum Pseudomonadota; class Alphaproteobacteria; order Rhodobacterales; family Rhodobacteraceae; genus Sulfitobacter. Next base: position 8,596 of record JABDKA010000134.1, read on the forward strand.
CGGTCGAATGCGGCTACCACGGGCTTACCTTCGACTGCGCTGGCCAGTGTGTCTGGGCCCCCGGTGGCGGGCGGCTCCCGTCAGAGGCGCGGGTCCATGCCTATCCGCTGGAAGAACGCTATGGTCTGATCTGGATCTGGATGGGCAACCCGGCCCTGGCCGACCCGAACGATATCTTCGAGATTGCCCACTACGATGATCCCGCCTGGGGGATCAACCGCGGTGCCGCAATGGAGCTCGAGTGCAACTATCTGCTCATGTGCGACAACCTGCTGGACCCCACGCACGTGGCCTGGGTCCATGCCTCCAGTTTTGGGCAGAGTGCGGCGCGCGATACGCCCCTGAGGGTGCCGCGCACGGATGAGGGCGTGATCGTGCACCGCTGGATGATGGATGTGGAACCGGCGCCCTTCTACAAGAAAGTCATCGGGTTTGAAGGCAACTGCGACCGGCTGCAGCATTACGAGGTGCGATACCCCTCTCACGCGTTGATCAAGGCCATCTTCACCCCGGCGGGCACGGGCGGGCCGGAGGGGGCGCTGCACGACGATGTCTTCATCATGGACAGCTACAACTTCATGACCCCCGTCACCGAAGGCGAGACGCGCTATTACTGGTTCCAGCTGCGCAACATCCGGCCCGATGATGCGGCCCTGTCCGAGGTGATGAGCAACGACGTGCGTGAGGCATTTGAGGAGGACCGCGCGGTGCTGCGCGAGGTCCAGAAGGGGATGGAGACCAAGCGCACGCCCCACATCGACCTGCCTATCGACGGCGGGCCCTTGAGATTTCGCCGCCAGCTTCAGGCGATGATCAACGAGGAGCGTGAGGTGGACCGGCAAATGGCCGAATAAGTGCCCTCAGGCGATCCGCAGGGCGCCGTAGGCCTGAACCGGCTCCGCAACATTGTGCAGATCGACCAGACCCAGGTCATCGTTTCCCTCCGCTGCCCCCGCTACTTCGACGGACAGGACCACCGCGTGGCCGGATTTCTTGCCGTAATCACAGAGCCTTGCAGCCACATTGGCGGCCTTCCCGATGACTGTGAAATCCAACCGCTCGCGCGATCCGATGTTGCCGTAGGTGACCTGCCCGAAAGATATCCCGATGGAGGCCGCGCAGGTATGCTCCCCCTCCGAGGCCGCCAATTTGCCGATGATCTCACGGGCTGAGGCAACCGCGCGGGCGCAAGCCGCCTCATGGTCCTCGCCCGCTGGAAAGACCGCCAGCACGGCATCCCCGATAAATTTCAGCACTTCACCTTCGTGGAGGTGCACCACGTCCGAAGTGATCTCGAAGAACTGGTTGAGAAGCGCAATGTAGGCCGCGCGTCCCATGGATTGCTCCAGCCGGGTGGAGCCGCGTAGATCGCAGAACATGATCGCCGCATCTATCTCATCCCCGTCGCCGCGCCTGATGTCGCCGCCCAGGACCCGCGCGCCCGTGCGCTTGCCTACATAGGTTTCCAGCAGCGCCTGTGCATTGTCCTTCTGCTGGAACACCTCGTAGAAACGGCTGATCACGCTGGAGCATTCGAAGATCAAACCCAGGTGCGCAGTGGTAAAGCCATCGGGATGATCGCAGGTCAGGGTCAGGACGTTCGTGCGCCCGTCGGAAAAGGGCAGGGGCATGGCGACATAGTCCGTGGCCCCCATTTCACGCAGGTCCTGCAGGATGGGAAAGCTGTTCTCGGCGTAGTCCGCCCCCAGTTTCTGGCGCACACCGCCCAGGCCTTGCGAGACATGGCGCAGGGGACTGTTCACGAAGGCCGGGTGATCGTGGATTTCGTAGGTGGGGGCGTAGGTGTTCACATCGCCCGTCTGCTTTTCCCAGACGTAGTTCTTGCCCGCGATCAGGGGGTGAAGGGACCAGATCATGACGCTTATCCGGCTGAGGGCGATGCCGCTTTCGAGGAGTCGCTCCGCCAGCGCGGCAGTAAAGGCCTCGGGCGTGGGGAGCGATCCCGCCTCCCGCAGGAGCCAGTCGACCAAGGGGGCGGTGATATGGCTCTCGACCGCCTTGCGCAGGCTGGCATTGCCAAGGTCCAGATGGGTAATCGTGTCGGGCATGAAGCCGACGTGGTCCGCGACCCCCTGGCTTTCCGGCAGAGGGTCTTCGTAGGCCCAGACCGCGTTTTGCAGCCTCTCTCCGTCCAGCATCATATCACGGTAATAGGCGGTGCCCTTGAAGGGGCAGAAGGTCTTGAGCGGGGTCTTGTCGCTGAGAGGGATTTTCACGTCTGTCTTCGGGAAATAGACCGATGGGGCCAGCCGCGTTTCGTACATGACCACAGCCCGATCGCTTTGCGCCACCAGCGTCTCGCCACGCCAGGCGCTGACCGTACCGGAGAGCGGTTCAATGTCGATGGCATAGCCGCCGGGGCGGATTTCCTGGTTCATGGGGCTGTCCTGATGTGTGGGCGTGATAGTGTCGCGTGTATCATGCCCGATGCCAAGTATGGCAGTGATCAAGAGACGGTGATTTGGCGTGTCTTGACCGAAGGGGCCGAATTCCTGCATCCACTGTGGCTTACCAAAAGTGGGTTCTACACCCTCCTGGATCCGTTCGATTTCAGACTGGCAACTCTACATATGGATCGCCCGCTTCCCAATTGTCACTGTAGTTGTTTACATATTGGCGAATGAGGTCACGATCGATCGATCCTTCTGTCCTGCGATTGGCAAAGAGGCTTTCCATAAGTCCTGCGACCACATCCTGTCTGAGTGACTCTGGAACAGTCAGGGCCATCAATCCGACGTCGCGGTTCAGCCTGTTCGCCTGTGCAAGGTTTTCGGCACGGCTCAGTCGGGTTACGGCAGCAGCGACACCATATTTTGTTATGGCCGGCCCAGCGAAGGCATTGAGATCCCTTGTTCGATAGTGGCTTGCAAACATCAGGGAATTGGGTGCCGGTGCATCTGGGTGATCGCTTAGCAGGTATTCGCCATGTTCGTTCCGCCAGCCCAGGAGGTAGAGATTGATCGCGTAGATCAAGAGTGTGATCTCGTCCCCGGTCGGCCCGATGACCTTAACATCGACAAATTCCAGCCCCCTTGTTCCAAGGTGGGACGGTCGAAATTCGTACCGAAGCCATTCGATGTCACGACCAAATTGTGCGTCTAACATGACCTGTCTTGGAATGCGCATATGTCACCTGGCTTGCCCCTTATATATCCCAGGCAATCCTGAAGGGGCGTCAGCCACCACATCTTACTTCAAGAACCTTGCGAAGTCATCCCGAACTGCCAACGGACTGGAACGAGCAACGCCGGATTCCGGGCCTTCCACATTGCTAAACCAACTGGAACGGGCCAAAAACACCATGCGCGACCGCCCCGCTGAGGCTTTGCTTGAAAGTGCGCCACAATAGCTGAGATCAGAGGCCGCGTGTATGGTCTTATGCGCCTCGCACCCCAGTAGTCATGGCTAAGTCGGCACTATTCCATGCGCGGCATTCTTCTGTAGTTTTAGGAAGACTGAGTGGTGGTGGA
>JABDKA010000181.1 GCA_013002405.1 Sulfitobacter sp.
GTCTCATGCTGCCCGTCTTCCTGGCACATCATGAACCAACAGATGTTATGTTATTCTATGCTGACAATAGAAGGAACATTGCGACAAACTGCGACATGAGGTCACTTTTTCGCCCTCATTTTTTGCAAATCGCACAGTCGTACTAAGTCTAAGGTCCGGAAGACATAAACAGGAGTTCATCATGAAGTTCATCAAGACAGCCGCTCTTGGGATTGCGCTTGTTGCGGGACCTGCCTTTGCGGATGGTCACGCAACGGGTGATGCAGAGGCCGGTGAGAACCTATTCGGCAAGTGCAAGGCCTGCCACGCCATCAAAGATGCAGAAGGCGAGGTCATCGTGAAAGGAGGCCGCAACGGGCCGAACCTCTGGGGTGTCTACATGCGTCAGGCGGGCTCCGAAGAGGACTTCGCGAAGAAATACGGCGACTCCCTGATTGAAGTGGGCGAATCCGGCATCATGTGGAACGAGGAAGAGTTCATCAAATATGTGGCGGATCCGCGGGACTATCTGCGCGAAACGCTGGATGACCGCCGCGCCCGGTCCAAGATGTCCTACAAGCTGCCCAAGGAAGAGGATGCACGCAACGTGTGGGCGTACCTTGTTTCCGTCGGTCCCGAGCCGGAAGAGAAGTCTGAGTAAAGAGCTTCTGGCTAAACGGCATTACAACGCCGATCCCTGAGAGGGGGTCGGCGTTTTCTATTGCTGATCCGCGCCGACCCGCGTCCACAGGGTGTCGAGTGCCTGCTTCGCTTCCTCGAAGGTGCGCGCCATGGCGTCAACATCCATCAGTTCGACCTTGTCGCCCGCGACCTCGACGATATTGCCGCTGATCAGGATGTGGGTGCGCGGTGCGCTGACCCGAAGGGCCAGAACCAACCGCGCGAGGCTGGGCAAAGCATGTTCCCCTGCACCGGAAAGACCGACGATGTGGTAGTTCGAAAGACCGATCGCATCGATCAGTTTGTCGTGATCGGGGTCCAGCATCAGGTCCACCTGCCAACCGACCTTGCGCGTCAGATCGGCGGCCATCTTGACCCCCAGTGTGTGATTGTCGCCGGGGACGTTGGCGAAAAGCGCATGCTTTCCTTCCGGAAGGGGCGGGGCGGGGAAACGGCGCGCCAGGTTGCGCATGATGGCATAGATGCGCCCGGTGCCGACGGTGACATCGGCGAAGGAGATGTTGTCTGATTCCCACTGTGTGCCAAGCCTCAGCGCCGCGGGTGAGAGATATTGCAGATAGAGCGACTGGACATCCACCCCTTTGCGGAAGCGATCTTCGATCAGGTTGGCGGCTGCCTTAGCGTCTGGGCTAAGCAGGGCGGTGCTCAACTCTTCGATGTCATTGGCAGGCACATCAGCCTTGCCCAGATTCTGGGTCAGGCGGACCAGAACCTCACTCGCGAGGGACACAACGGACTCTTCGGGCAGGTGGCGTCCCAAACGTCCGAAGTCCGCATAGGCGCGTTCATAAAGAGCGGGGATGACCAGCTCTGTATTTTCCTCTGAGGATGACATCCTTCTCCCCCCATGGCTGCGCGCCGGACACTGATCGGCGCGCGAATTGCGTATGTTACGCTTGATTTACATAACACAGAGCGTGAACTTTACAAACGAATGGGGCTAAATAGTCCTTTTTTATGAGATACTTAGCGTAAACATCAGTTGACATTCAGGTGTAAGATTTTTTTGCCTTCCGGCTAAGCCATTGTCGTCACAAGGAATGATAACGACCTCCCGGAACTGGTCGACTCATGCCGCTTCGCGTTTTTGCGGCAGTTCATGTGCGGGGATTTGCGCAAGAATGAGAATCACCCGGGCATTCGGTCCGCTTCCGTTCCGGCGCGGGGGAGGTAAGATGAGTGACCTGATCGACACTTGCCACACGTGCCGATCAGCCTGTCCAACGAGGCCTCATTATCTTCAAGCTCAAATATTTTGAGCTTGAAATATATTATGCAATCCTGTAGTTTTCTCGCAAATAGGCCATTCCAATTGGCAGGGGTCCGGCACAGACTGTCGGCAGGGGCGCGCAACAGCGCTCGTGACATAAAGGGAGATAACAATGATTTCTACGAAGGCAAAACAGACGCTAAAGGCGTTCGGGGCCGCATCGGTTCTGGCCCTGTCGATGGCAACAGGTGCCGCTGCCGGGGGGCACGCCAAGGCGAAGATCGGGCTGATCACCACGCTGACGGGCGGCGGCGCCGGTCTGGGCGTTGATGTGCGCGACGGTTTCATGCTGGCCATCAATCAGGCCGGTGACGGCGCGGGCGTCGAGGTGGTGATCGAGGACGATCAGCGCAAGCCCGACGTTGCCGTAAAGCTGGCCGATGAGATGATCCAGTCCGAGAAGGTGGATATCCTGACGGGTATCATCTGGTCCAACCTTGCCCTGGCCGTGGTGCCGGGGGCCGTGGCGCAGGGCAAGTTCTACCTGTCGCCCAACGCGGGCCCGTTCCAGCTGGCCGGCAAGGGCTGCCACGAGAATTACTTCAACGTGGCCTGGCAGAACGACAACCTGCACGAGGCGGCGGGCGCTTACGCAAATGAAGCGGGCTATAAGAACTCCTTCATCCTCGCCCCCAACTATCCTGCGGGACAAGATGCGCTGAAAGGCTACAAGCGGATGTACGGGGGCGATCTTGCAGGTGAGCTTTATACCAAGCTCGGCCAGACCGACTATGCCGCCGAGATCGCGCAGATCCGCGCATCGGATGCAGACAGCGTCTTTTTCTTCCTGCCGGGTGGCATGGGGATTTCCTTTCTCAAGCAGTATGCGGACAGCGGCATCGACCTGCCGGTCGTGGGGCCCGCCTTCAGCTTTGACCAGGGTATCCTGCAAGCCGTGGGAGAGGCGGCACTTGGGGTCAAGAATACCTCCCAGTGGAACAAGGACATCGACAATGCCGCCAACAAGGCCTTTGTCGAAACCTTTCAGGCCGAATATGGCCGTCTGCCTTCGCTCTACGCCTCTCAGGGCTTTGACACGGCGAACCTGATCCTGTCAGCGCTGGCCAAGGCCGACGTGAAGGATGCCGATGCCTTCCGCGCGGCCCTGAAGGAAGCGGATTTCGACTCTGTCCGGGGTGACTTCAAGTTCGGGAACAACAACCACCCGATCCAGGACATTTATGTCCGTGAGGTCATCAAGGAGGGCGACGTCTTTACCAACAAGATCATTGCCACCGGCCTGACCGATCATCAGGACGTGCACGCCAAGGATTGCGCGCTGCAATAAGGTGAACCGCGCCCGGCGGCCGAGGGAAGTCGCCGGGCGTTTTGTATCCGGGGTAGGGGTGCCATGTCAGTCATTCTCCTGATCGAGCAGGTACTGAACGGGTTGCAGTTCGGGGTCATGCTTTTCCTCATGGCTGCGGGTCTGACGCTGATCTTCGGTGTCATGGGGCTGATCAACCTCGCGCACGGCTCTCTTTATATGGTGGGGGCCTTTGCCGCGGCGGCCGTGGCGGGTTGGACCGGGTCCTTTCTGCTGGCCTTGGCGGCAAGCCTTGCGGCGGCGGCTGCCTTCGGCGCACTGATCGAACTGACGGTGATCAGGCGGCTTTACGCGCGCGATCATCTGGACCAGGTTCTGGCGACCTTTGCCCTGATCCTGATATTTTCCGAAGCCACGCGCTGGACCTTCGGTTCCTTCCCGCTTTTCCTCGATACACCGGACTGGCTGTCGGGCACGGTCATGCTGCCCGGTGGGATCGAATACTCGCTCTACCGGTTGACCATAATTGGCATCGGTCTGGTCGTCGCCGTGGCCCTTTTCCTGCTCATCTCCAAGACGCGCGTCGGCATGCGTATCCGCGCGGGAGAAAACGACCGGGAGATGATCGGCGCGCTCGGAGTCGATATCTCCATACTATACACTCTTGTCTTTGCCCTGGGCGCGGCCCTTGCCGGGCTTTCGGGCGCGCTGGTGGGCGCGATCCAGTCGGTCGAGGTGGGGATGGGCGAGCCTGTGCTGATCCTGGCCTTTGTCGTCATCGTCATCGGTGGGATCGGGTCGATCAAGGGGGCGCTCTTTGGTGCCATCCTCGTTGGCTTGACCGATACACTGGGACGGACGCTGCTGCCCGTGCTCTTCGGGACCTTCATGGAGGCCTCATCGGCCACCACAATCGGTTCCGCTCTCGCCTCCATGCTCATCTACATTCTGATGGCGGGGGTTCTGGTCTTTAGGCCCACCGGCCTGTTCGGGAGCGCCTGAGATGCTGCGCGAACGTTATCTCAACCTGATCATCCTCGCCATTCTGGTGATCATCCCGCTTTGGGCCTGGGTCAGTGATGAGCCCTTTACCATCACCCTTGTCACCCGCGCGGTGATCCTGGCGCTGGCGGGCGTGGGTTTGAACCTTGCGCTGGGGCAGGGCGGGCTGGTCAGTTTCGGGCATGCCGCCTACTTCGGGATCGGCGGCTATGCCATGGGCATCCTTGCCAGCCACGCGCAGAATTATGACCCGATCATAGAGGTGCCCTTCCTGATCGAGGGGACAAACTCCATGCCCATCATCTGGCTGGTGGCGGTGATTGCCGGGGCCCTGTCGGCGCTGGTGATCGGGGCGCTCAGCCTGCGAACGACGGGGGTCTACTTTATCATGGTGACCCTGGCCTTCGGTCAGATGCTTTATTATTTCGCCATCTCCTGGCCCGCCTACGGGGGGGAGGATGGCCTGTCGATCTATGTGCGGAACCAGTTTCCGGGGGTGAACACGCTGGACCCGATGCAGTTCTTCGTCGTCTGCTTCGTGATCCTCTGCGTCGTGCTTTTCCTTGTTGACCGGATCAACAAATCACCTTTCGGGCTGGCGCTGGACGGGGCGCACCAGCAAGAGGAGCGGGTGCAGACCGTCGGCATCAACGTCTACCGGTTGCGGCTGGTCGCCTTCGTCATTTCGGGGGCTATCACCGCATTGGCCGGCGCGCTTTTTGCCGACCTCAACCGCTTTGTCAGCCCCGTCATGTTCTCCTGGCACTTCAGTGGTGAGATCATCGTCTTCATCATCCTTGGCGGGGTGGCGCGGCTATTTGGTCCTGTCGTGGGGGCCTGCCTGTTTATCCTGCTGGAGCATATCCTGGGCGATCTGTCGGACTACTGGCACATCTATCTGGGGGCGATCCTGCTTTTTGTGGTGCTTTTCGCCAAGGGCGGCATTCTGGGCTTCCTGTCAAAAAAGGAGGTGCCCCATGCCGGATAGCGTTCTGCATGTGGAGGACATCCACAAAAGCTTTGGCGCGCTCAAGGCGAGCGACGGGATCAGTCTGGACCTCTATCCCGGTGAGATCCACGCACTGATCGGGCCAAACGGGGCGGGAAAATCGACCCTGATCAAACAGATCGCGGGCGGGTTGAAGCCCGATGCCGGGCGCGTGCGTTTCCTGGGGCGAGACGTGACCGGCCTGACCACCGCGCAAAGGGCGCACGCCGGGCTGGGCCGCACCTTCCAGATTTCCGCGCTGGCAATGCAGTTCACGGTTCTGCAGAACGTCGTGCTTGGCGCGGTGGGGCAGAGCGGATTGGTCTTTCGATTTTTTCGAAATGCCATGAAGGATGAGGCCCTTGTGTCCCGCGCAAGAGAGGCGCTGCGGCGCGTCGGGCTGGCGGAGCTTGAAAACAGCATCACGGCGGAGCTGTCCCACGGGCAGCGGCGTCAGCTGGAAGTGGCGGTGGCGCTGACCCTTTCGCCCAAGGCCTTCCTGATGGATGAGCCGATGGCGGGCATGGGGGCCGAAGGCTCCAGGGTGCTGACCGACTTCCTGCAGGAGCTGAAGAAGGAAGCGCCCATTCTGCTGGTGGAGCATGACATGGACGCGGTCTTTGCCCTTGCCGACCGGATCAGCGTTCTGGTCTACGGCAAGATAATCGCGACAGGTTCGGTAGACCAGATCCGCGCCGACGCGCAGGTGCGCGAAGCCTACCTGGGCGAGGAAGAGGAGGAGGCGTTATGAGCCTGCTCGACCTCAGGGGGGTAACCGCGATCTATGGCGCATCACAGGCGCTTTTCGGTGTGGATCTGACGATAGCGGAAGGCGAGGTTGTCGCGCTCATGGGCCGCAATGGCATGGGCAAATCCACGACGATCAAGGTGATCTGCCGCCTCCTGAAGAACCCCGAAGGCGAGGTGCGTTTCGACGGGCAGGACATTCGCGGCCTGCCCGCCCACCGCGCGGCGCGACTGGGTCTGGGGCTTGTGCCGGAAGGACGGCGCTGTTTCACCAATCTGACGGTTTACGAAAACCTCTATGCTTCCGCTCGTCCCGGTGACTGGGACTTTGACCGGGTGCATGCGCTTTTCCCCCGTCTGCAGGAACGCAGCGACCAGATGGCGGGGTCCCTTTCGGGGGGCGAGCAGCAGATGCTCGCCTTAGGCCGTGCGCTCATGACCAATCCGCGCCTCCTGATCCTCGATGAGGCGACAGAAGGGCTCGCCCCCGTGGTCCGGCAGGAAATCTGGGCGGCCATCGGTAAGCTGAAAGAAACAGGCGATCTGTCGATCCTGGTGGTGGACAAGACATTGAGCGAATTGCGCCAGATCGCAGATCACGTGGTGATCCTGGAACGGGGCACTTCCGTCTGGCACGGGACAATGGGTGAGCTGACCCACGACCTGCGCGACCGGTATCTGGGGGTCTGAGCATGGCATTTCTATATCGTCAGGAGATCAAGTTCCGCCATTGCGACCCGGCGGGCATTGTATTCTACCCGCGCTTTTTCGAGATGATGAATGACACGGTCGAGGCCTTCTTTGCCAAGGAGCTGAGCTTTCCTTTTGCCGAGATGCATCGGAACTCCGGCATTCCAACCGCCCAGATCGCAGCTGAATTCCAGGCCCCCAGCCGACTGGGGGACATTCTGGACATCTCGCTCAGCTGCACCCGTCTGGGCCGCTCAAGTCTCGACTTTGACTATGACGCGCGTTGCGGGGGCGCGGCGCGGTTCACGGCAACCTCAACGGTGGTTTTCATTGACGAAAAGGGCCGCTCGCAGCCCTGGACGGAGCGTATC
>JABDKA010000199.1 GCA_013002405.1 Sulfitobacter sp.
TCACGTTGAAGGCGATCTGCTTGGTGAACTTCTTGGCGGGCTTGTCATCGGTTGGGTTGTAGATGGACTTGGTCTGGTCCCACAGTTCATCAATCCCTTCCTTACCGGCGCCCGAAACGGATTGGTAGGTGCTGACCACGACCCGCTTGACCGTCGCGCGGTCATGCAACGGCTTCAGCGCAACGACCATCTGCGCGGTAGAGCAGTTGGGGTTGGCGATGATGTTGCGCTTGGCATAATCGTGGATCGCCTGCGGGTTCACCTCTGGTACGATCAGGGGCACGTCCGCGTCGTAGCGGTAGAGCGAAGAGTTGTCGATCACCACGCAGCCTGCCTTGGCGGCAGCGGGCGCGTACTTCTTCGTGGCCTCGGACCCCACGGCGAAAAGCGCCATGTCCCAGCCCGTGAAGTCGAAAGTGTCGAGATCCTTGCACTTGAGCGTCTTGTCCCCATAGCTGACCTCCGTGCCCAGCGACCGGCGGCTGGCCAGAGCCACGACCTCATCCGCGGGGAACTGGCGCTCGGCCAGGATGTTCAGCATTTCGCGGCCCACATTGCCAGTGGCGCCCACGACGGCGACGCGATAACCCATCTTCTCTCTCCATATATGTCAGGGATGGTGGGCGGCTCTTAACTTGGAAAGCAGGCAGTGGAAAGGGCCCGCGCTGCATGGCTGGTTCGATACCGTGCCGCTGTGCTACGCTCAGCCATCGGGTGTGAGGGCGCGGCATGAGTGAGACCAACGGCTTTTATGACGCGCTGCCCCGTGTGGGTGCCTTCGATCAGCTGACCGAAACAACCCGCTATACCGCCCTGCCCAGCGACTGGGTCATTGGCACATCGGACATCGTCGATTCGACCGGGCTGGTGGCGGCGGGGCAGTACAAGACCGTCAATATGGTGGGCGCTGCCGTCATCTCGGCTGTCATGAACGCCCTGGAAGGGCGCGCCTTTCCCTTTGTCTTTGGTGGCGATGGGGCGAATTTCGCCCTGTCGGCGGGGGACGCGGATGTGGCGCGCGATGTACTGGGCCGCGTGGTGCGCTGGGCCGAGGAGGAATTCGGGATCGAACTGCGCGCGGCACTGGTCCCCCTCTCCGCAATCCGGGCGGCGGGGGCGGACGTGCTTGTGGCCCGCTACCAGGCCTCCGAAGGGGCGGACTATGCCATGTTCGGGGGTCGGGGTCTGGCCTGGGCTGAGGCCCGCATGAAAGCGGGCGACTTCGGGGTCCAGGCGGCCCCGGCAGGGCAGGTGCCCGACCTGACCGGCCTCTCCTGCCGCTGGTCCCATATGCCGTCGCGCAACGGCACAATCCTGTCCCTCGTGGTATCACCCCGGCCGGAGGCAACACTTGGCCAGGTGATGCAGGTCTATGACCGGATCATCACGCTGGCGCAGCGGTTGGAGAGGGGCGGGCATCCGGCGCCCGCGGAAGGGCCCGGCTCTGACTGGCCGCCCAAGGGGGCGGGTCTTGAGGCCCACGCTGCGCGGCAGGGCGGATCGCTTTTCAAGGCGCGACTGAAGGCGCTTTTCGAATCCTTCGTGGCCTGGCTTCTGATCCGGACGGGGATTACTCTGGGTGGCTTCGACGCGCGGCGCTACGCGCGGATCGTCGGGGAGAATGCCGATTTCCGCAAGCTGGACGATAGTCTGAAAATGACACTGGACTGCGATGCCGCGACCCAGACTGAGATCGAGCATATCCTGTCGGAGGCCGAGGCGCAGGGGGTGATCAGATTTGGCACGTCGACACAGGATGAGGCCATGATGACCTGCATCGTGCCCTCCATCCTGACAGACGATCACGTGCATTTCATCGACGGGGCCGCGGGCGGCTACACCATGGCCGCGCGGCGGATCAAGGCCACCTCAGCCTGAGCTGTCGCGGCTGAACAGATAGATCAGCAGACCCGCAAAGAGCGCCCCGGTGAAGAGCAGGAAGACCGCCACGTAGGGCTGTGTGACCGTCTCTGCCGGGAGGGCGGCGCGGTAGACGCGGCCTGACAGGAATTGCGCGATCCCCACGCCCCCAATGCTGAATAGGTTCAGCATGGTTACCCCCCGCCCGATCAGGTGCGGCGGCAGAAAGCTGCGGCCGTGGGCCATGATCACCGGATAGGTCATGCCAAAAAAGCCGGTCATGCACATGAGTGCCACTGAGAAGGGGAGCGACAGGGCGGGAAGAGCGATCAGGGTTGCCCCGGCGGCAACGGTGATGGCCGTGCCCCCGACGATCATCCACTTGCGTGACCTGAACAGCCGGTCTGCCGGGCCATAGGCCAGCGCCCCCGCCACCATGGCGATCCCCATGAAGAGGCTCGCCTGTCCGATCAACGTGGTGGAGGCCCCGAAGACATCGCGCAGGTAAGGGCCGATCCAGAGCCCCCGCACCGCGCCCGTGATGGCATAGCTCGCCCCCATCAGTGGAAAGATTGCCCAGAGCGCGCGAATGCGGAAGAGCTCCACCAGTGAGCCCTTGCTTTCACCGTCGACCCTTTCGGGGTCCCTGACCAGGATCAGCGTGCCAAAGGCCACGAGTGCGGTGAGCGCCGCCAGCCCCCAGAGCGAAGTGCGCCAGCCGAAGGTCTCGGCGGCGAAGGCCATGGGGTAGGAGGCAACCAGATTGCCGAGCGATCCCAGCCCCACCATCATCGAGGCGAGCACGGCGAACTGCGCGGGCGGGTAAACCCGCGCGAAGATATAGTAGGAGGCCATCAGCACGGGCGCGCAGCCGACGCCGATCAGCCCCATGGCGATGGAGATGTGCGCAGGCGTGGTTGCCAGGGCAAAGACCGCCGACCCCCCGCCGCCGCCCAGCAGCAGGAGACCTGCAGCGGTGCGTCGGGGGCCAAGGGTGTCCAGCGCTGTGCCGATCGGGATCTGCATCGCGGCGAAGGTCAGGAACCAAAGGCCCGAGGCGAAGGCCAGATCGTCCGGGGTGGCGCCGATATCTTGCTGCAGTGGCGTGGTCAGGACCGCAAGGAAGGCGCGGAAAAACTGGCTGAGCACGTAGGCCAGCCCCAGAAGCAGAATGCCGGGGTTCATTCGCTCTTGTCGGTCCATTTCTGCGCAAGGCCGCGCGCGCCCCGAGCAAGAAGCAGGACATCCGCCCCGACAGCCACGAACTGTGCCCCGGCGGCGATTGCGGCATGGGTCATGGGATCGTGGGTGGAGAGGATGCCGGGGGCTTTGTCGGCGGCGCGGATGCGGGCGATCGCCTCCATGATGACCCCTTGCACGTCATCGTGCAGGGCATTGCCCATCTGCCCCATGTCGGCAGCCAGATCGGCGGGACCTATGAAGACACCATCGACCCCCTCAACGGCCAGGATTTCGTCGAGATTTTCGATGCCCCTGCGGTTCTCCACCTGAACCAGCAGGCAGATCTGTTCATCCGCCGTGGTTCCGTAGTCCGCGATTTCGTTGAAACGCGACGCCCGGGTGAGGGCATAGCCCACGCCCCTGTCCCCGTGCGGCGGATAGGTCACGTCGCGCACCAGTTGGCGGGCCTGATCGGCGCTCTCGACCATGGGAACCAGGACCGTCTGCGCACCCGCGTCGAGCACCTGCTTGATCAGGTAGGTCTCACCGATCGGTACCCGGACGATGGCGTGGCTCGCGCTTGCCTCCAGCACCTGTAGCTGCCCGAGGGTGGAGCGCAGGTCATTGGGCCCGTGTTCCGCATCGATGACCAGCCAGTCGAAGCCCGCAGTGCCCATGAGCTCGGTGCTGTAAGGGTCGGCCAGGCCAAGCCAGCAGCCAAAGAGGGTGCGGCCCTCCTGAAGGGCGGCCTTGAAGGGGTTCTCGGGGACGGGCATGTGCAATCCTTGGTCTGATGTCGCGCCACCCTAGACCCGGGGCCATGGCGATGACCAGAGGGACACTCTCTCAGGCCAAGGCTGGGGGCGCTGCCCCCAGACCCCCGGAGGTATTTGGGGTGATAAAGAAAGAAGGGTGCTAGAGGACCTTGATCACTTCCTTGTCGATGGCAAGCATGTAACCCCGGCGGGCGATGTTCTTGACCAGAAGCTCGCTCACGATCTGATTGCCGAGCGTATCGCGCAGCCGCTTGATGCGGGTGGCGCCCGCCGCCTCCTCGCAATCGGCGGTGGCGCGGCCTGATATGATGGCCTCGATCTCGACCCCCGAAAGCACATCGTCATCCATTCGCGCCTCTGCCAGGATCGACATGGTTTCCATCGCCGCGTCGGTCAGTTTGAAACCGAGGTTGTTGAGGTAGACCGTATTTTCCTCCCGGCTGATGAGGAGCGAGTTGACCTGAATGCCCGCCCTTTCGATCTGGGCCATGCGGCGGTTGAAGGTGATGAGCATGATCAGAAAGACCAATGCGGCGATGAGCATCGCGGAGGCGAAGATCAGGAGTACGAAGATCACCAGCCGGTAGCTGGCCAGCGTGCCCGCGAAGGCGGTGCCGGATTGAGCAAGGATTTCCAGTAGCTTGATCTCGGCGGCCGAGGTCAGATCGTCGTTCTCGACGAATATCCGTTCCACCTGCGCATTGAAGAGGTTGGCGTCTGGGAGGGTCCAGAACAGGACCAGGGCCCCGATGACCATTAGCGCCGCGATCCCGGCGATACCGAAGCCGATGAAACGGCGGATGTCAGAAGCGGAGGTAGTTTGGTCCGGCACTGTCTTTCCTTTGTGCAAGGCCTTCCGGTCCGAAGACGGAGACGACGTTCAGCAGCGTCCAGCCGCGCGAGGCAAGGCGGGGAGCCAGTTCCGCGTGGGCGGAGCCTGCATCGCAGGCCCCTTTGATCTGGGCGACGCCATAGTGCAGGCGCAGGGGTTTGTCCTGCTTGGCCTTGTAGTCCGCAAAGCAGTTGGCCGCCTGGACGGAACCTGCCAGAGCGAGCGTGGCTGCGAGGGTGAGGGAGAAAAGGGCGTGTTTCATGCCCTATCCATGCGCCTTGCCGCCCCGTTATTCAATATCTCAGGTCCAGGTCCGCCGCCGTTATTCGATAACAAGGGGGCGTTATTGCCTGTCTTTCGTCCTCCCGGCCAACCTGATTCCATCGCTCAACAAAGCCTGCCCCGAAACCAATCGAAAGGATCAGACCCATGCACCGTAAATTCATTGCCACGATCGCCGCCGCTTCCATCGCCATCACGGCGATGGGTTCCGCCCCCGCCTTTGCCGATGAATACGACACACAGCGGCTGCTGGCCGCCATTCTGGGCCTTGCCGTGGTGGGCAAGATCATCCACGACAACAAGAAGGACAAGAAGCGGAGCACTTACGAATACCGTCATGAGCCCAGGGTGATCCACGAGCAGCCGCGTCACCGGACCTATCAGCAGCCGCGCCAAGGTGCCCACGATCTCGCGCCACGTCCCCTGCCGCGCCGGGTGGATCGCAAGCTGCTGCCGGGCCAGTGCTTGCGTTCATTTGACACCCGAGATGGTCGTGTCCGGATGTTTGGCCGTAAGTGCCTGCAGAACAACTATCGCTTTACCCATCGCCTTCCGCAGCACTGCATGACCCGCGTGCGAACCGATCGGGGCAAGCGGCATGGCTATGCCGCCCGCTGCCTGCGCCGTGAAGGCTACCGTTTGGCGCACAGGTAGCACTGTCGCCAGGCCGGGGTTGCCCTCCGCACCCCGGCAGGAAAGGGAGAGATGTTCGGGCATCTCTCCCTTTTTGCTGCCCACCCCTTGCAGGAAGAGGGAACATGCGGTTTGGCTGGGGCATGGGACCGGATTTCGAATTTGAGCGGGCCGCGATGGGCAGGGGGTACGCGCGGGTCGCTGGTGTGGATGAAGTGGGCCGGGGTCCGCTGGCAGGGCCGGTGACCGCGGCGGCGGTCGTGCTGGACCCCGCGTGCATTCCGGAAGGGCTGAACGATTCCAAGAAGCTGACCGCCAAGGCGCGGCAACGGCTCTACGATGAGATCAAGGAGGCGGCCGATGTTTCAATCGCTCATGCGACCGTCGAGGAAATCGATCAGCTGAACATCCTGCGCGCGTCTCACCTTGCCATGTGCCGGGCGTTGGAGGGGCTGAAGACCCAAGCTGATTATGTTCTTATCGACGGCAATATGATGCCCCGCGATCTGGCCCTTCCGGGTGAGTGCGTGATCAAGGGGGACGGCCTGTCACAGTCCATCGCGGCGGCTTCAATTATGGCGAAAATCTGTCGAGATTATGTCATGTTGTCCCTGGCGCAACAGCACCCCGGATATGGCTGGGAAACGAACGCTGGATATGGGTCAAAAAAGCACATGGAAGCCCTGCAGAAACTTGGCCCGACCCCACACCATAGACGTTCTTTCAAGCCGGTACACCATATCTTGTATCAAGAAAAATTATTAACTGATTGATTCAAAAAAGAAATTGACCGCGAATCGGTTCTGACCAATCCTTAGGAACAACCAAAGAGTGCACAAGCACCGTGGACAGAGGCAGAACTGATGAAGACTTCCCTGAAGGGGGCCAAGGCGCTCCCGCTCAATACTATTATCGGTGGCGATTGCATCGAGGCGATGAACGCCTTGCCCGAGGCGAGCGTCGATCTGATCTTTGCCGATCCGCCCTACAATCTGCAACTGCGCGGTGATCTGCACCGGCCTGACAACAGCCGGGTGGATGCTGTCGACGATGAGTGGGACCAGTTCGCCAGTTTCCGTGCTTATGACGACTTTACTTGCGCCTGGCTCAAGGCCGCGCGGCGGTTGCTGAAACCGAACGGCGCGATCTGGGTCATCGGCTCCTATCACAACATCTTCCGGGTGGGCGCGGCGCTGCAGGACGCGGGCTTCTGGATCCTGAACGACGTGGTCTGGCGCAAGTCAAACCCCATGCCGAATTTCCGCGGCAAGCGGTTCACCAACGCGCACGAGACGATGATCTGGGCGGGCAAGGACGAGAACAGCAGATATACCTTCAATTACGAGGCGCTGAAGGCGCTGAACGAGGGCATTCAGATGCGGTCGGACTGGGTCTTGCCGATCTGTACGGGGCACGAGCGTTTGAAGGACGAGGCGGGTGACAAGGCACATCCGACGCAGAAACCCCAGTCGCTTTTGCACCGGGTGCTGGTGGGATCGACCAATCCGGGTGACGTGATCCTTGACCCCTTCTTCGGGACGGGCACCACGGGCGCAGTGGCCAAGATGCTGGGGCGCGATTTCATCGGTATCGAACGGGAGGAGGCCTATCGCAAGGTGGCCGAGAAACGCATCGCCAAGGTGCGCAAGTTCGACCGTGAGGCGCTGCAGACCACCACCTCCAAACGGTCCGAACCCCGCGTGCCCTTTGGCCAGCTGGTGGAACGGGGCATGCTGCGGCCGGGCGAAGAGCTTTACTCCGCCAACGGGCGCCACAAGGCCAAGGTGCGCGCCGATGGTACCCTGATCGGGGCCGATACAAAGGGCTCGATCCACCAGGTGGGTGCGGCCTGCGAAAAGACGCCAAGTTGCAACGGATGGACCTACTGGTGCTTCAGGAAGGAGGGCAAGAGTGTGCCCATCGACCTTCTGCGACAGCAGATCCGCGCAGAGATGGCGAACTAGCCTTACACCGATACAGAACACCGCCAGTGCCCGCTGACCAATCGGTCAGGCAATGGGGCACTCACCTTGCCCCGCCCTCACAGGCGGGGCTTTTTTCTGCCTTCTGTGCTAGGCTGTCCCATCCGCATCTGCGGATCTGAGGCAGACCAGCGGCAAGATGCCCCCGATCACAAGGAGGCTTCGCTATGATCATGCGCGTTTTTCAGGTCACGACACGCCCCGGCAAGGAGGAAGAGTTTGCGGCCTTCTTCCACGGCACCGCCATTCCGCTGATGCAGAACACGCCGGGCATGCACATGGTCCTGCCAGGCGCGCCAAGGCCCGAAAGCCCGCGGGACTTCAGCTTTGTCATGGTCTGGGAAAGCCTCGATGCGCTCAAGGCCTTTGCCGGGGAGGACTACACCCAACCACATATTGATCCGACGGAGGAGGCCTTGGTCGAGGCGCGGTCGATCAAGCACTACGATCTGGTAGAGACCTGATTTCAAGGGGAGCGAGAAACAAATGGACAATTGGCGAAGACAGCTGATTTCGAACGGAAACCCGATGGAGGAGGTCGTGGGCTTTAGCCGCGCGGTTCGGGTGGGCCCCTTCATTGCAGTGGGCGGCACGGCGCCGGTCGATGCGGACGGTAAGACCGTTGGCATCGGCGATGTCTTCGCCCAGACGACACGCTGTTTTGAGATCATCAAGGCGGCGCTGGAGGAGGCGGGTTCGGGCCTTCAGGATATCGTGCGGACAAGGGTGATCCTGACGGACATCGCGCGCTGGAAAGAGGCGATAGAGGCGCGCAAGGCCTATTGCCGGGATGCGCGACCCGTCGACACGATTGTCGCGGTCACCCGCTTCGTCAATCCCGAATGGTTGGTGGAGATCGAGGTCGACGCGGTGGTGGCGGAGGCCTGATCGTTTCAGGGAAAGAAATCCCGCTGCTGCATCCAATCACGCCAGATCTTTTCACCTACCTCGCAGTCGCGGGGGTCACGTGTTTGGGCGCGGAGAACCCTGGGCTTCGGTGTCACCCCCGCGATTTCAAGAACCAGTTTGCGTCGAACAGCACCGGCGAAATCGGGCCAGTTCAGGACAGGAAGAACGAAGGCACCCGTGCCGCCGATGACGCAGGTCTCGTAATAGATGTCGAGGTTTTCGAGAAAGAAGAAGGCGCTTTGTTCGTCATCGGTCATCAGCGGCAAACCGTTGATCGTGATCCCGCGCGACAGGACTTCGCTGCGCGCCTCAAGGACCCTTGGGCCTAGATTGTTCGGACCGTCGCCGGAGATGTCGATGACCCGGCGCAGGCCGCGATAGAGGTTGCGGTCAAAACGGTCCGCGCCGAACAGCAGGGCATTTGAAATGGAGGTGCGGCGAAAGGCCGTGTCGAAGCGGACTGTAAGATCACGGGCGAATATCTGCAGGTCCGCGCGGGTTTCGATCAGCCGCCAGTCCACGATGATCTCCTGGTCCCCGGCCCACTCGATATAGGTCAGCGCGATGGTCTGTAGAAGCCCGCCCTGAACGGCTTGAAAGACCGCGTCCGAGGAGAGCGCTTCGGCGTAACCGCGTCTTTGCAGCTCAAGCTCCGCCCGGCTCATGGAACGGGAGACATCGACCAGCAGGACCAGTTCGAGATCTACTTCGATTTCCTGCGCCCGGGCTTGACCCGGAAGACAGACAGAGAGGCACAGCAGAGCGACAAGAAGGGATCGTACCAAAACCATGAAACAAGGGTAGCACCCTTCGCCGCCTTGTAAATCGCGGGCAGATCAACGTGCGTTGGTTCGCCGAGGCTGCAGGCTGGCATGGACATACCGGGTGTCGAATTCGGTCTTGCCCAATACGTAGCGCACCCCGGCCGATGCCGCCTTTTCCCACATGAAGGGGGAGGGCCAGTCGCTGACCATGATGACCGGGATATTTGCAGTATCGGGATCCTGCGCCAACTCAATTGCGAAATCGGCCCCCAGACCGTCTGGCAGGTTGTTGTCGAGCAGGATCAGGGCAATGTTGCCCCAGGCGACCGTCTCTCGCGCGCGGGTGATGGTGCTGGCCACTTCAATGCGCAGCTTGAGCTTGGATTTTCGGATGATGCGGGTCAGGCGCATGCTGTCGATTTCGTTGTCTTCAACGATCAGACAAACGGGGGCCTTGGGATAGAGGGGGGAGACTGGCGTGGATGGTGTCATGGCGGTCCCACTTGGTCAGATGCGCTTGGGGTGCCAGAAAAAGCTTAAGAAGCCGTATCAACGCGGCATCGGCGTGCGGTGCTTGTTATAGTCGGACCAGTCCGTGATCTCAGGATAATGCTGCCGCCGCCATGCGCGCACACGGGGGTTCATCACCCGGCGCCAGAGGGGGGGCATCATGGCCGCCATGGTCATCACGGGATAGCCGTAGGGCAGCTGTGGTGCCTCCTCGGCCCCGTAGGTCTGCAAAACCGGGAAGCGGCGGTCGGGCTTGTAATGGTGGTCGGAATGGCGCTGAAGGTTGATCAGAAGCCAGTTGGAGGCGCGGTGTGAGGCGTTCCAGGAATGGCGCGGCTGGACATGTTCGTATTTGCCGTCGCCCAGGTGTTTGCGGGTCAGGCCGTAGTGTTCGATGTAGTTGACCAGCTCAAGCTGCCAGATGGCCACCCCCGCCTGAATAAGAAAGAGCATCACGCCCGAAGGCCCGCCGAGGATCAGGGCCAGCACCAGGCAGATGCCTTGTAGCGTCCAGTACCGAAAGAAGGGATTGCTGCCGTGCGTCCACTTGAGGTTCCTGCGCGCCAGCATCTGTTTTTCGGCCCGGAAGGCCGAGGCCAGCGATTGCCGCAGCACACGCGGATAGTAGCGGTGGAACCCTTCGTTGTAGTGCGCCGTCACCGGATCACGCGGAGTGGCGACATAGCGGTGGTGCACCAGCAAGTGCTCTGATCGGAAATGCGAATACATCACGCAGGCCAGCAGGATATCCGCCAGCCAGCGCTCCAGCTTGCTTCGCTGGTGCATCAGTTCGTGGGAATAGTTGATCCCGACAGTGCCCGTCACCACGCCAACACCGAAGAAAAGGAAAATGCGTTCCAGTGTGCTCAGGTGCTCTGCCTGCGGTACGTACCAAAGCAGGCCAAAAAGCGTGATTACCTGTGCGGGCACCCAGATCAGGGTGATCAGGCGGTACCAGAAAAGGTCCTCCTCGCTCGCCTCCGGATCGGCATTGTCAAGGTTGACACCGATCACCGCGTCGAGCGCTGAGAAGAGGAACCAGGTCACCACCGGCACCAGTGCGATGGTCCAGCCCCCGATCAGGGTCGCGGTCCAGATCAGCGGGATCAGTCCCAGCGACATCCAGAAGGGCAACGCGCGCGACAGACGGGCGAGGTCGGAGGGCGGTATGATGGTGCCTTGCATGCTCATGAGTGCGGTCCTTGCGCACGATTTCCTGCCGCAGTTTAGCCTAAAGCATCAATCGGACAAAGGTTTGACATGGCTCAACCCTGCGTCAAATCGTACGCCTTGCGCATGACCGTGGGCAGGTCCGACGGGCGAAAGGCGTGGCCTTCGACAAAGCGCCCCTGTCTGGCGCGCGCATGGCCGGGCACCTCAGCTGTCCGAATGCTGAGCAAGAGGTGGAAATGGGTGAAGGTGTGGCGCACCTCGCCCTCATGGGTGCGCCAGTTCGCCTCAACCGGGGGCGTGCCGGTGGGGCGCGGATCGCCGACGTCAATCCAGTCCGATCCGGGCCAGCCGAGCATGCCGCCCAAGAGCCCCTTTTCGGGCCGTGTCTCCAGCAGCCAGGCGCCATCGTCGCGCTTTGCAAGGTAGAGGGTGCCGTGGCGCACGGGTTTGGCCTTCTTGGGGGTCTTTCTGGGCAGGTCTGCGGCGCTGCCAGCAGCCCGCGCCGCACATGGATCCCGCCAGGGACAGATCCCGCAGGCGGGCGATTTCGGGGTGCAGATCGTCGCCCCCAGATCCATCACCCCCTGGGCATAGTCGCCGGGACGGTCCCGGGGCGTCAACGCCTCGGCCTTCGCCATCAACTCGGGCTTGGCAGCCGGAAGCGGCGTCTGAACGTTGTAGAGGCGCGCCATGACCCGTTCGACATTCCCGTCCAGAACGGCATGGGGCAGATCAAAGGCGATGGAGGAAACGGCAGCCGCCGTATAGGGCCCGATGCCTGGCAGTTTCAGAAGGGCGGCATGATCTGCGGGGAAGGTGCCCCCGTGGTCGGCCACAACGGCCCGCGCGCATTTCAGCAGGTTCCGCGCGCGGGCGTAGTATCCCAGACCCGCCCATTCGCCCATCACCTCTGCATCTTCGGCTGCGGCCAGATCGGCGACCGTGGGCCAGCGCGCAACGAAACGTTGGAAATAGTCCCGCACCGTGGCCACCGTCGTCTGCTGCAGCATGATCTCGCTCATCCAGACGCGGTAGGGATCAGGCCACTCACCCGTCCGCCGGGCGATGGGACCAACACGCCAGGGCATGTCGCGCGCGTGCCGGTCGTACCAGTCCAGCAGGTCCGCTGAAAGAGCGGCGTTATCGAGAGTGTCACGCAATCTTTATGGCTCCTGCGATGGCGACGGGCTGGTGAATTTCGGCCAAGCGACTATGTTGAGTGCTGAACTTTTGACGGGAAACATAGTCATGCCGCGCAGGCGCGCCAGCACAAAAGGGTTCACCCGCACTGACAGCCTCTTGTCGGGCCAGATCCGGCGGGCGAGCGAGTCGCGCGGATTTGCTCAGTCGCGACTGCTGACCCAGTGGAGCGAGATTGCAGGGCCGGACATGGCTGCCGTCGCCCGTCCGGTCGAGATCAGCTATGGCCGCGGTGGTTTCGGTGCCACGCTGACACTTCTGACCAACGGGGCCAATGCGCCTCTGCTGCAGATGCAGACGGAAAAGCTGCGCGAAAGGGTCAATGCCATCTACGGCTATAATGCGATTGCGCGGATCAAGATTACCCAGACAGCCGCAACCGGATTTGCGGAAGGGCAGGTGGCCTTTGCCCCGAATTCCGAAGCCGCGCCCAAGCCCGACCCGCAGCTGCGACAGCGGGCGGCGGAAACCGCACAACCTGTCGCGGATGAGGGTCTGCGCGCGGCCCTTTCCCGGCTGGGTGAGAACATTCTGACAAAGGAAAAAGCGTCGAAAGGCGCGGACAAAACCGAATAAGGACTTCTTCAAATGAACAGACGAAACGTTATTCTCGGCGGTGTCGCACTGCTTGGCCTCGGCGGTTGGGCGCTCACCTCCGGCTTTGGCGGTGGCATCGGCAGTACGCCGGTCAACCCGCTGGCAAGTGCCGCCAATGCGCAGTCAAGCGATGCGGATACCTCCATGATCAAGGAGATGGTCGCGGGCAATCCCGACGCCGCGGTCGAGGTGATCGAATATGCTTCCTTCACCTGCCCCCATTGCGCCCGCTTTCACGAGGGCCCCTTCAAGCAGCTCAAGGCCGACTATATCGACACGGGCAAGATCCGGTTTGTCTACCGTGAGGTCTATTTCGACCGCTTCGGTCTCTGGGCCTCCATGATCGCGCGCTGCGGCGGAGAGGAGCGGTTCTTCGGCATTGCTGATCTTTTCTACAAGACCCAGGCGGAGTGGACGCGCGCGGGTGATCCGGGTGAAATCGCCAATGAGCTGCGCAAGGTCGGCCGTCTGGCGGGGATCGAAACCGAGGCGCTGGAAGCCTGCCTGCAGGACGCCGAAAAGGCACAGGCGCTGGTGGCCTGGGACGAGGCGAACCGCACGGCGGACGGCGTGGACAGCACGCCAAGCTTTGTCATCAACGGACAAAAGTACACCAACATGCCCTACGCCGAGATGAAGGATATACTTGACGCAGCGTTGCAAGGCTGATGTCGGCCCCGCTTGAAGGTCTGAAGGTCGTCGAACTGGCACGTGTTCTGGCGGGCCCCTGGGCCGGTCAGACGCTGTCGGATCTGGGCTGTGAGGTCATCAAGGTGGAAAGTCCTGCGGGCGATGACACCCGCCAGTGGGGCCCGCCCTTCGTGAAGCGGGACGAGGATGTGTCCGCCTCCTATTTCCACTCCACCAATCGCGGCAAGGCTTCCGTCACCGTCGATTTCCGGACCGAGGAAGGCCAGGCACGGGTCCGGGAACTGCTGCGGGACGCCGACATCCTGATCGAGAATTTCAAGACCGGCGGTCTGGCGAAATACGGGCTGGATTACGACAGTTTGCGTGAAGAGTTTCCGCGGCTGATCTTCTGCTCTATCACCGGGTTCGGGCATACCGGCCCCTATGCTCACCGCGCCGGGTATGACTTCATCATCCAGGGCATGTCGGGCCTCATGTCCGTCACCGGCGAGCCCGACCGCCAGCCGCAGAAATCAGGGATGGCGATCACTGATATCTTCACCGGCATCTACGCCACCACAGCGATCCTTGCCGCCGTGCATCAGCGCGGCCGGACGGGCAGGGGTCAACACATCGACATGGCGTTGCTGGACTGCGCAGTGTCGATCATGGGCAACCAGGCGATGAACTACATGACGACGGGCGTGGCCCCGACCCGGATGGGCAATGCCCATCCCAACCTCACGCCCTACGAGGTTTTCGCGGCCTCCGACGGTCACCTGATCATCGCAACCGGGAATGACGGGCAGTACCAGCGGCTCTGCCGTCTTCTTGGCCTCGATGACATGGCAGAGGCACCGGAGTTTCGCAAGAATGCGGACCGTGTGGCGAACCGGCCCGAGATGATCCGGCGACTGAACGGTGCCACATCGCAGCGCACGCGGGACGATTTGCTGGCCGCCTGCGAGGCGAACAATGTTCCAGCGGGGCCGATCAACGACCTCGATGACGTTATGGCAGACCCACAGGTCGTGGCTCGGGGCATGCAGATCGAACTGGATGGTGTGCCGGGGCTACGGTCGCCCTTCACTTTCTCCGACGCGGAACTGGCGCTTCACCGCCCTGCACCGAAGCTGGGTGAAGACGATTAGGGTGAGAGAGTAACCAAAAGGCCCCGGAACTGATCCGGGACCTCCAGTTCCACGACCCACCCTGCGCAAGCCCTTACTCCGCTTTGGGCAGAGCATCCAAAGCCGCAAAAAGCGCATTCCCCTTCGCAAGCAACAGGCGCACGGGCAGGGTGATGACCTTACTTCGAAAAGCGGGCGGCAGCCGCACCACATCCTTCTCGGTCGTTACGAGCTGCGCAC
Source organism: Sulfitobacter sp. (assembly GCA_013002405.1). GTDB lineage: Bacteria > Pseudomonadota > Alphaproteobacteria > Rhodobacterales > Rhodobacteraceae > Sulfitobacter. The sequence goes on from JABDKA010000199.1 coordinate 14,701, forward strand.
CGCGGGCCCTGGCGTCTGCCTCAAGCCGCCCCATCAGTCCGGCTGTCAGCGGCTGATGATCGTTCAGCGCCTCTGCATGCACCACCTGCGCGCCAAGCTTGCGGAGAGTGGCAAAGAATTTCTCCGGGTGGCCGATGCCCGCGAAGGCCAGGACCCGCGCATCTGTCCAATCCATCCCGGTCTGCAGGGGGGCGAGGGCAGCACGCACCTGTGGCACCGCTACCGGGAGGAAATGCGCGGCGAAGCGGTCTTGCGCCGCCTCATCGCCAATGGACAGCAAAATGTCCGCCCGCTGCAATCCCACTGCGGCCGGTTCACGCAGGGGTCCAGCGGGCAGGCACAGACCGTTGCCGAAGCCCTTTTCGGCGTCGACAACGACGATGGACAGATCGTAGGCCAGCGCGGGGTTCTGAAACCCGTCGTCGAGGACCACCACGGTTGCGCCCGCCTCTTCAGCCGCGGCGGCACCCTGCGCGCGGTCTTTGGCCACCCAGACCTCGGCAAAGGCGGCCAGCAGCAGCGGTTCATCCCCGACCTGGGCCGCGCTATGGCGGGCGGGATCCACCCGCACGGGGCCCTCAAGCGTGCCGCCATAGCCGCGTGAGATGATGTGGGGCGTGTGAAAGCGGGTGTTGAGATGTTCGACCACGGCCATCACCGTCGGTGTCTTACCCGTGCCGCCCGCGTTGATATTGCCGACGCAGACCACCGGAATGCCTAAACGTCGCGGCCTGCCCTGCGCAAGGCGGCGCGCCGTTGCACGGGCGTAGAGGGCCCCGATGGGCTGCAGCAGCCGCGCGCGCCAGTCCGGGCGCTCACGGAACCAGAAGGCGGGTGCCTGGCTCATCCCTTGCTGACCCGCGCATCGAGCCTGTCCTGCACGGCCTCCGCGATTCGGTCGGCAATCTCGGCCCCCTGGCTGATCACGTCCCAGCCCGCATGGGCCATCGTGGCGGCTTGGTCGGGTGCAATCAGACGGGAAACGGCCGTGCCCAGGGCATCGGCATCATTGACGATCCGGGCCGCCCCTGCGGCGGCAAGGCGGGTGTAAGAGGGCAGGTAGTTACGTACTTTCGGTCCATACAGAACGGCAGAGCCGAGGGTGGCCGCATCGAAGGGATCACAGCCCCCCGTTCCTGCGACAAGCGAGGAACCCAGGAATGACACGGGCGCAATTCTGAAAAAAAGTCCGCGGTCGGCCGGGTCTTCAGCGACCAGTACCTGGGTGCTGTCATCGGGGAATTCACCGTCGCTCCAGGAGGCGGGCACCATATTCAGGTCTGCCGCCATGTCGAAGATTTCCTTGCCATCCTTTGCGCTGGCCGGGTTGAGGATCAGCATCAGGCGGTGTGACAGCCGCAGCGCCTGTTCGTGCGCGGCCAGCACGGTTGGCACCTCTTTGGGCAGGATCTGCGTGGCAAACCAGACCGGCCGTCCCTTGATCGCCTCAGCCAGTTCCTCCAGATCGCTGTCGGCGCAGGGCAGGGGCTGACCTCCTGCCAGCAGGGGTGCGGTCACCTCGACCTCATCCGCCTTCAGACCAAGCTGCACCAGCCTTTTTCGGCCCCCTGCGGAGCGGGCAAAGACCTTGCCGAATTGGGAAAGTACGCGCCTTGTCAGGTCGGGCAGCCAGCGGTCCCGGCGGCCATCGAACCCACCACTGTCCGCGTCGATCAGCACCAGTTCGCAGCCCCGTTCAGCGGCCCCGATAATCAGGTTGGGCCGCAACCGGCCCCAGGCCCAGAGGCACAGATCGGGCTGCCAGTGGTCCAGAAAGGCGATGACAGACTGTGGATGCTCGGACGGGGCGGCTTCCTGAAAGACGTGAAGATCCATGCGCTGAGTGAGCGGTGGGAGGTCCAGGCCCTCCTCGGCGGTGATCAGCAGGGAAAGCCCGGGCCGGGCAGCGCCGATGCGCAGGGCAAGGTCCTGGAGCGCCAGGGCATTGCCCGGCTCGCCCGCGTGCAGCCAAAGCAGTTCGCCCCTGGGGCGCGGTTCCGCACAGGGACGCGCCGCGATCTCGGCGCGCCGGGCCAGTGCCCTGTAGGCTGTCAGCCCCAGCGACCGCGCCATGCGGCCCTATCCCAGCTCTTCGGTTGAAGAGGCCGCCGCCCCTTCGTCCCGCAGGCGGTGCAGGTGGGCGATGAAATAGCGCATGTGGGCATTGTCGACCGTCCGCTGCGCTTCGTTCTTCCAGGCGTCGTAGGCTTCGGCGTAGTTGGGAAAGATGCCGACGATGTGGATGTCATCGACGTCCTTGAAGGCAGTGCCGGAAGGGTCGATCAGCTCTCCCCCGAAAACAAGGTGCAGGCGTTGGGTCATTTGGGTTCCTTGAGTTGATCCGCAGGTGCGCAGGATGCTGATAGCAGGGGCAGAGGCCCCTTTTCCAGCGTGGAGGCGCGAAAATCGCGGGAGTGTCTCAGGCCAGTGCCTCGATGATGGCCGACTGCACAGGCCTGCCGCCCGCCACGATCCCCTCAAGCCGTGGATCGGCATTGTTGAAGAGCAGGGGGCGACCCAGTTGATCGGACACGTGGCCGCCCGCCTCGGCCACAATCAGGGCACCGGCGGCAATATCCCATTCCCAGGTCCGCCGCAGGGTCAGCATGGCGTCAAAGCGCCCCTCTGCCACAAGCGCCATCCGGTAGGCGAGCGAGGGGCGGTAGCTGCGCTTGAAGGTCGGCTCCCGCCGCGCCTTCCAGAGGTGTGACACCATCGCGGGGCGGGCGGCGAGAACCGTTGTCCTCTCTAGTGCTGCTTCTTCTGAGGTGCGGATCGGCACCCCGTTCAGTTGTGCGCCTTCGCCAAGGGCCGCGGTATAAAGCTTGTCGCGCAACGGCAGATAAATTGCGGCAGCGGTGACCACGCCTGCCTCTGCCACTGCGATGGAATGGGCCCAGGTGCTGGAGCCTTCGACGAAGCTGCGCGTGCCGTCGATGGGATCGACGATAAAGACGCGGCCACGGCCCAGCCGTTCCGCGCCATCTTCCGTCTCTTCGGACAGCCAGCCGTAATCGGGCCGGGCCCTTTGCAGCGTGGAATGGAGCATTTCGTTGACGGCGATATCGGCTTCGGTCACCGGACCCGCGTCACCGGGTTTGTCCCAACGCCGCGCGCTTTTCCCGGTAAAGCTGGTGGCGACACGTCCGGCCATGCGGGCCGCGTCGATCAGGAGGGGCAGGTCACGCGCCGGCAAGTGTCATCCCCGGCACCAGAAGCGAGGGCACAACGCGGCTGAGGTGGGTGCGCGCGTCGTTCGCGGGCACGATGCTGCGCAGCATGTCGCGCAGATTGCCTGCGATGGTGCATTCGTTGATCGCGTGGGTGATCTCGCCATTTTCGACCCAGAGGCCGGAGGCCCCGCGCGAATAGTCCCCGGTGTTGGGGTTGATCGTGCTGCCGATCATGGAGGTGACGATCAGACCGGTACCCATATCACGCACCAGATCGTCAAAGCTGGCGGTACCCTGGGTCAGCTCAATGTTCCAGTTCATTGGCATCGGGCCAGAAGAGGTGCCGCGCGCCGCATTGCCCGTGGGTGTCAACTCCAGCTTGGCCGCCGTGGCCAGATCCAGTGTCCAGCCGGTCAGTACCCCGTTTTCAACAATGATCCGCTTTTTAGTTGGCAGACCTTCCCCATCGAAGGGGCGAGAGCCGGAGGTGCGCGGGCGGTGGGGGTCTTCGATCACCGAAAGGGCTTCGGGGAGGACCACTTCCCCCATCGCATCGCGCAGGAAGGAAGCGCCGCGGGCGATAGCCTGCCCGTTCACGGCCGACAGAAGATGGCCGATAAGGGAAGAGGAGATGCGCTCGTCAAAGAGCACCGGATAGCTGCCCGTCGGCGGCTTGCGGGCATCGAGCCGCGCAACCGCGCGCTCGCCAGCCTTCCTGCCGATCTCCGCCGGGTTGCGCAGGTCGGACTGAAAGAGGCGGCTGTCGCCATCGTAGTCCCGCTCCATCCCCGCGCCCGTTCCGGCAATGGCAACGCAGGACAGGCCCCTGTCGGTGCGGGCATACCCGCCCGAAAAACCTTTGCTGGTGGAAAAGTGGATCTCCTGCGCGCTGTAGCCGCCGCTGGCTGACTGCACCTGGGTGACACCCTCAATCGCAAGTGCCGCCGCTTCGGCCTGCGCGGCATCTTCCTGCAGCGTCTCGGGGCTCGGCTCTGGCGTGGGATCGAAAAGCTCGAGCGCGTCGATGTCCCATCCATGTGCCAACTGGTCCGGGTCGGCCAGCGTGGCGTAGGGATCTTCCGGTGCCTCGCGCGCCATGGCGACGGCACGCGCCGCCATCTCATCCACCGTGCGTTGGGAGGTATCGGAGGCGGAAACCGTCGCCACCCGCTTGCCGACGAAGACGCGCAGCCCGATGTCGGTGCCTTCGGCCCGCTCTGCCTGCTCCAGCGCGCTGCCGCGGACATCCACGGTGAGCGAGGTGGCGCGCACCGCTTTGGCGTCGGCGCCGTCAGCGCCCGCATCGCGGGCGGCCTGCAAAAGCATCTGGGTCAGCACATCGAGAGGCTGTGTCATAAAAGGCTCCGTCGGAAGATGGGGGTGAGGTAACCCTCACCGGCCCCGGCGACAAGGGGCGGCGGTCACAGGGCAGGAAAAAGGGCGCGCCTGCGTGGCGCGCCCTGTCATTGCGTTTTTGCGTTACTTGATCCGCTGGCCGTTGGCGAGGATCTGTCCCTCATCGGTGAACTCGACCCTGGAATTCAACGTGTCGGGCTCTGCCCCGGGCACCGCAAAGAGGCCCATCATCATGCGCGCCCCCATCGCCTCTTCATCCGGCAACAGGCCCATGGCCACTAGCTTGTCGATCAGGGCGTTGGCCCCGGCCAGTGACAGGTTCAGCTGACCCACCGGCTTGGGCATGCCGGGCACCGTCTGAAAGTCGCTATTGTCAAAGGTCACGTCACCGGACCCTTCCAGCCGGGCACCCACAGCATCAAGGACCAGGGTGCTGATTGTCAGGCTTTCCACCTGGCCGGGGGCTTCCTGACCCATCCGGCCTGCGGCCTGTGGATCGAGAAGATCAACATCCAGCCGAACCGTGCCCGACATATCCACGTCAAGGGTCGCCGCATCACGTGGCAACTGTCCTGCGGGATCGAAGATGCCCCAGATCATGTCCGACATCACGAAGTTGGCCAGCGTCAGGCCAAAGGCGAAATTCTGCGGCATGTCCGACTTGGCCACCGGCATCGCGACGCTGAATTCGCCCTCTTCCATGCTGAACTGAATGGGAAAGGGCAGATCGGCCACGTTCAAGGTCATTGCCAGATTGCTCTGCCCCACTTCGTAGACCAGACCCTCCGCGCTCATCGCCAAGCTCAGCGCGCCACCCGCTGTCGAGGTCTGCGCCGCGAAGTTGCCGTTCTGAGGATCCACAACATTGATCTGCGTGTTCCCGCTGCCGTAGCTGATCAGGCCCGCAACGTCGAAACCCGCGCGCATCATGGCAGCCATATCCGTGCTGTCATTGATCTGAAGGGGAAGTGTGCCCCCGCCTTCGACCTCCACACCGGTAATCCCGCCGGCAAAGGAGACCTGTGCCGTATCGTCAGGATCGTTGATAAAGATATCGTAGGTCAGGTTATCAATCGACCCGGTCTGCTCATACCCTCGCGTGTCACCCTTGGACATGAGGGTGCTGGTGCCAAAGCCGGTGCCCGCCACACTCAGCTTGGCGTTCTCCGCGCCAAATACCTCATCCTCCACGATCAATTCGTTCAGGGTCAGCGCAAAGGTATCCGCGTTGTAATCGTAGGTCATCTCTTCGGATGTGCCGCTGACGAGGACGCTGTGCCCGGTCTGGGCATAGGTCATGTTCATGGTAAAGCTTTCATCGGTGCTCCGGTCGCTTCCGGTGACCGACAGCGGCATCGCCGCTGGCATGACGATGGCGACGCTGCCGTCGCTCATTTGCTCAAATGACAGGGTACCAAAGGACATGGTCATGGTCCCCTCCTCGTCCGGCACCTGAAACCCGATTTCCAGATCGCTGATCGTCAGATTGCCGCCCCCGGCGGTTTCGGTTGCCTGAACACTGTAGCCCATGCCCTCCATATACTGGCGCCAGTCGCCCCAGACCTGGGCGGGGGTCAGATCGGCGAAGGCGGCCTGCGAAAGCAGGCTGATCGGCAGTGCGAGGCAAAGGGGGCGGAAGGCAATGCGGGGCATGACAAAATCCTTTTGGAAGAGCTACTGCTGCGCAAGGTCGGACAATACATGCGCAGGGTCAAGCTCGGCAGCTTGGGGTGGACGTGTCCTTGGCCGAAGATTACCACGGGGGCAGATGTGACGCAAAAAGGGCGGAGGTGCGGGCCATGGACATGGAAGGCAAGACGGTACTCATCACGGGCGCAAGCCGTGGGATCGGGGCCGAAACAGCGCGGATTTTCGCCGATGCCGGGGCCAACGTCGCCCTCATCGCCCGTTCGCAGGATGCGATCAGCGATCTGGCCGGAGAGATCGGTAAGCGGGCCATCGCGATTCCCTGCAACGTTGCCCGCTTTGGTGAGATGTCCGCGGCAGTGGAAACGACAGCCCGGGCCTTTGGCGGGCTGGACGTACTGATCAACAACGCGGGCGTGATCGAACCCATCTCGCGCATCGCGGAAGCCGACCCCGACGAATGGGGTCGGGTGATCGACATCAACCTAAAGGGTGTCTTTCATGGCGTGCGTGCGGTCCTGCCGATCATGAAAAAGACCGGGGGCGGGTCGATCCTCAACATCTCATCCGGTGCCGCCCACGGCCCAGTGGAGGCCTGGAGTCACTACTGCGCCTCCAAGGCCGCCGTGCATATGCTGAACCGCTGCGTGCACAAGGAAGAGGGCGAAAACGGTATCCGCGCCATTGGCCTGTCGCCCGGAACCGTAGCGACCCAGATGCAACGCGAGATCAAGGCCTCCGGCATCAATCCGGTCAGCCAGCTGGACTGGTCTGATCACATTCCCGCCGACTGGCCCGCGAAATGTCTGTTGTGGATGTGTGGTCCCGAGGCGAACAGGTATCTGGGCGACGAAATCTCGCTCCGCGACGAAGAGGTCCGCCGCGCGGTAGGGCTGATATGATTGATTTGTCAAGAGAGGCCGGGGTCTGGACCGTCACCATCAACCGGCCCGACAAGGCCAATTCACTGACCCACGCCATGCTCACCGAATTGGCCGAGATCATGGAAGAGGCGCAATCCGCCCGTGCCGTTATCCTGACCGGAACGGGCAAGGTTTTCAGCGCCGGTGCCGATCTGGAAGAGGCCCGTGCTGGCCTTGCAACCTCTGACATCTGGGAAAGGTTGTCGGGGGCTGTCGCGGCGCTGCCGGGGCTGTCGATCGCGGCACTGAACGGAACGCTGGCCGGAGGTGCCATGGGCATGGCCCTGGCCTGCGATCTGCGTATCGCGGTGCCGGGGGCCAAGTTCTTTTATCCGGTGATGAAGCTGGGGTTCCTGCCGCAACCGTCAGACCCGGCGCGCATGACCGCACTGGTCGGACCCGCCCGGACCAAACTTATCCTGATGGGCGGTCAGAAGATCACCTCGGATGAGGCGCTGAGTTTTGGTCTGATCGACCGAATCGTGTCCGGAGAGGAACTGCTGGATCAGGCGCGAGAGCTGACCCTCGATACGGTCGCGGCCGCGCCCGAGATCGCGCAGGGCATCAAGGGCATGTGTGGAGCGGAAAAGCTGGATTAGCGAAGAGGTCCCGGATCAGGTCCGGAACCTCCACGAGAACTTCAGGCATCCCCCGAAAAGGCCAGTGTGGCCCGCACCGCCCGCTTCCAGCCTTCGTACTTGGCCTCCCGAGCCCCACTGTTCATCTGTGGCGTGAACTGACGGTCCAGCGCCCAGGTCTTGGCGAATTCCGCCTGCCCGGGCAAGATACCCGCCTTCATCCCGGCCAGCCAGGCCGCGCCCAAGGCGGTGGTTTCAAGCACCTTGGGCCGGTCCACGGGCGCGCCGATGATGTCGGACAGAAACTGCATTGCCCAGTCCGACGCGCTCATCCCCCCGTCCACGCGCAGAACGCTCTCGGCCCCCACTGCCGTCCAGTCCGCGTGCATCGCCTCCAGCAGGTCACGGGTCTGAAAGCCCACGCTTTCTAGGGCCGCGCGCGCCAGCTCTTCCGGCCCCGAATTGCGGGTCAGGCCAAAGATCGCGCCTCGGCTTTCGGGGTTCCAATAGGGTGCGCCAAGGCCCGTGAACGCGGGCACCAGAACGACTGACTGGGTCTCATCCGCGCGTTCTGCCAAGGGCTGCGTCTCGGAGGCTTCCCGTATGATTTTGAGCCCGTCGCGCAGCCATTGCACGACGGCACCGGCGACAAATATCGATCCCTCAAGGGCATAGGTCGGTTTGCCATCCAGCTGGTAGGCGATGGTGGTCAGTAGCCGGTTCTGCGACAGCACCATTTCGTTGCCCGTGTTCAGCAGCGCGAAACAGCCCGTGCCGTAGGTGGATTTCAGCATTCCCGGCGCGAAACAGGCTTGACCGATGGTCGCCGCCTGCTGGTCTCCGGCCACCCCGAGGATCGGGATGGGTCTGCCGAAAAGGTCGGGCCGCGTTTCGCCGAAATCTGCGGCGCTGTCGCGCACTTCGGGCAGCATTCCCATGGGAATGTCGAACAGGTCGCAGATCGTCCGGCTCCAGCGTCCTTTTCTGATGTCATAGAGCATCGTGCGCGCGGCGTTGGTGGCATCGGTCGCGTGAACCTTGCCCCCCGTCAGTTTCCAGATGAGGAAGGTGTCGACCGTGCCAAATAGCAGTCTGCCCTCCGCCGCGAGCGCCCGTGCACCTTCCACCGTGTCAAGGATCCACTTGAGCTTTGTGGCCGAGAAATAGGGGTCCAGCAGCAGCCCAGTCCGTTCCGCAAACATCCCCGCGTGTCCCGCGTCGCGCAGGGATTTGCAGTAGTCGGCCGTGCGACGATCCTGCCAGACGATGGCGTTGTGAATGGCCTTGCCGGTGTTCTTGTCCCAGACAACGGTCGTTTCACGCTGGTTGGTGATGCCGATGGCCGCGATCTCCTGTGCATCTATCCCCGCCCGCTCGATTCCCTGGCGACAGGTGCCCGCCGTGGTGCCCCACAGATCATCGGGATCGTGCTCTACCCAGCCTGACTGGGGAAAGATCTGGCGGAACTCCTCTTGCGCGGTGGCCTGGGGGATAAGCGCCTGGTCAAAGAGTATGGCCCGGGAGGACGTGGTGCCCTGGTCGATGGCAAGAATGTAGGTCAAGGTGCGCCCCCTCTGAAACTGTCCGTCCCCGAAACCTAGCGAGGCCGGGGAGTACCTGCAATTGAGCCCGTGACTGAGCGTCCGTATCATCCTATGGTTGTGCGACCCAAGCCCGATGATTTTCATGCCGATTTTCTTTACCGAAGCCGAAGCCATCCTCTATGTCCACGTACCCAAAACCGGTGGCTCGTCGGTAGAGGCGCTGTTTTTGTCCAGCGGATATGAGGTCTACTTCCTCCATACGCAGTTTGCCGCGATCACCCGGACGATGGCCTGTTCGCCGCAGCACTATCACGCGGATCTGTTGCGGAACTGCTTCAAGCTTGACCAGTTCGATTTGATCTTCATGACCGTCCGTCACCCCGTGGACCGCGCGCTCAGCGAATACCGAATGCGAAATCCCGAGGGTGACGCTCCGGACGCGTGGATCATGGAGGTGTTGGAGCGTCAGGTCGCAGACCCCTTCCATCTGGACAATCATCTGCGGCCGCAGGTTGAATTCCATGTCCCCGGCGCGCGGGTATTTCGGCAGGAAGACCGTTTTGACGCCGATTGGGTCAGGCATATGAACGGGCTTCTGCAAAGGCCGCTTGTTCATCGCCCGGTCGCGCGCCTGCAATCAAAGACAACCGGGCTTCACTTCAGCCTGGAAACCACCCGCCGGATCGAAGATTTCTACAGTGCCGACATGTCCTTTTTCGGCTACTGATCGCGCATGTAAAGGTCCAGCGCCGCAATCTGGTCCGCCGTCATGCGCAGACCCAGCTTGCTGCGCCGCCAGACGATGTCATCGGCGGCCCGGGCGTATTCGTGATCCATTAGCCAGCGCACCTCGCGCTCGGTCAGGGTGGCACCAAAGTCTATTCCCAAATCTTTGGCGGAAGTTGCCCCCTTCAGGATCTGTGCCGCCTCAGTTCCGTAGGCCCGCACCAGCCTTTTGGCCCAGCGATGACTTAGAAAGGGAAAGCTGCTGTTCAGATCGTCGACGATCCGGTCAAACCCATCGACGGCAAAGTCACCGCCGGGCAGGGGGACGCCTGCAGTCCAGGTCCTGTTCGCCTGCGGAAAAACCGTTGCGATCTGTTCCATCGCGCTTTCGGCAAGTCGCCGGTAGGTCGTGATCTTGCCGCCGAAGATGTTGAGCGCGGCTGCGCCCTGGCTCGTGTCGAACTGGATCACATAATCCCGCGTTGCCGCTGTCGCGCTGGTGGCTCCGTCATCATAGAGGGGGCGAACACCGGAATAGGTCCAGACGATGTCAGCTTCCGTAATCGGGGTCTTGAGGTATTCGTTCGCGAAATTGATCAGATAGCTCCGTTCTTCCGGCGTGATTTCGGGCTTCACGCTGGCGTCGGGATGCTCTGCATCGGTGGTGCCGATCAGGGTGAAGTCCGTCTCATAGGGAATGGCAAAGATGATCCGTCCGTCGATGCCCTGAAAGAAATAGCATTTGTCGTGATCAAAGAGCCGCCGGGTCACGATATGGCTGCCGCGTACCAGGCGCACGTCGCCCTGCTGGTTGCTGTGCAGGGTGCCGCGCAATACGTCCCCGACCCATGGACCGGCGGCGTTGACCACCATCTTGGCCGTCACGGCACGTGGGCCAGTGTCATCCTCGATATGCACCCGCCAGATGCCGTCCGGCGCTTCCGCCCCGGTGACCTTTGTGCGTGGCATGATCTTGGCCCCGCGCGCCTCCGCGTCGCGGGCATTCAGCACCACCAGACGTGAATCCTCGACCCAGCAGTCTGAGTACTCGAAGGCCTGCGTGAACTTGTCCTTGAGCGGCGCGCCCTCGGGCCCGCGGCGCAGGTCGATCTTTTTCGTACCCGGCAGAATCTCACGCCCGCCGAGGTTGTCATAGAGAAAGAGCCCGAGCCGGATCAGCCAGGCGGGCCTGCGCCCGCGTGTCCAGGGCATGACCCAGCTGAGCAGCTTGGAGGTGGGCGTGGTGCCGTCGAACCGCTGCGACGGGTGGTAGGGGAGGACAAACCGCATCGGCCAGGAGATGTGTGGCATGGCCCTGAGCAGAATCTCCCGCTCCATCAGCGCCTCGCGCACCAGGCGCACCTCGAAATACTCAAGGTAGCGCAGGCCTCCGTGGAACAGCTTGGTGGAGGAGGCGGACGTGGCGGAGCCGAGATCGTTCATTTCTGCCAGACAGACGGACAGACCCCTTCCGGCGGCGTCCCGGGCGATGCCGCATCCGTTGATGCCGCCGCCGACGATGAAAAGATCGTAATCGGGTGTCATGGATCATGCCTCCGGTGATGCGTGGCTGGTACAGCAAAAAGCGGGTAAAGCGAACCACCTGGGATTGTGAAAATTTGGCGCTGGCCCTCCGGCATCGGGATGCTACCGCTTGCGCATGCCGCCCGGCACCTTTGACCGGAATCCCGGCGGGCGCTTGGCAACCCAAGCGGCGAACTTGGCAAGGCGGGGATGGGCGCGCAGGGTTTCGGGTGTGTTATAGTGGCGGGCCAGTTCAGCCTCTGTCAGGGTCGCGTGGATCTCCCGGTGGCAGATGTGCGGCCTTATGTAGCAAACGCACCAGCCGGAGGGCGGGCGCGTGATTAAGGCGTTGGTGCTACTTTTTTTGCCCGTCCACTTCGGGGTTTCTGGCC
>JABDKA010000215.1 GCA_013002405.1 Sulfitobacter sp.
AAGGATCTGGTCGCGGACTATTATGAACCGGACGCCTTCAGGCGCACATCAGACGACGAGATCACCCTCTTCAAGAATGGCGGGGGCGCGCATCTCGACCTGATAACCTCGCGCTACATCCTCGACCGCTGGCGTCAGGCGGGCTGAACGCGCACCGTGCGGTCTTCCCGGACCGGCAGGTGCACGATGGCCGAGAACGCGCCCACCGCGACCCCGACCCACCAGACCACGGTGTAGTCGCCGTAGATGTCGTAGAGCCGCCCGCCGAGCCAGACGCCGGCGAAGGACCCGAGCTGGTGGCTGAGGAACACGATCCCGAAAAGCGTTCCCATGTAGCGCAGCCCGTAGATGTGCGCGACGAGGCCGGAAGTCAGGGGCACCGTGGCAAGCCAGAGGGCACCCATGACGATGGAGAACAGGATCACCGTTTCAGGAGTGATGGGGAAGAGGATGAAAAGAGAGGCGGCGATGGTGCGGCCGGTGTAGATGCCTGCCAGCAGGTATTTCTTGGAATAGCGCTTGCCTGCCCAGCCCGCCGCGAGCGTGCCCGCAATGTTGGCGAGGCCAATGAGGGAAATCGCCACAGCGCCCAGCGCCGAGGTGGTGGTGATGCCGATGTTATGGAGCACACCGCCGGGCAGGATAGGGCCGCACATCTCTGTCACGAAGGCGGGGAAGTGGGCGGTGATAAAGGCCAGCTGGTAACCGCAGGAGAAGAAGCCCAGGAAGATGAGCGTGTAGGAGGGATCGCGGAAGGCCTTGACCAGAATCTCGCCTAGCGACTCCTCAAGTTCCGTCTTGCTGGCAAGGGCGGGGGCGCGCATGAGCGGGAGAAGCAGGATCAAGGAAAGGATCATGGCGGCGAAGGCCACAAAGACCGCCTGCCAGGTCATGAAGGTGAGCATCCATTCGGCTACCGGCGCGCCGAAGACCTGGCCGGCGCTGCCCGCCGCCGTTGCAATGGCGAGCGACATGGAACGATTGTCATCGGAGGAGGCGCGACCCACCACGGCCAGGATCACGCCAAAGCCGGTGCCAGCGATGCCAAAGCCGACGAGCCAGGCATAGGTCTGGTGTTCGAGGGGTGTCACGGAGTTGGCCGAGAGAACGAGGCCTATCGCGTAAACGATCGACCCGATGATGATGGCGCGTCGGTCCCCGATCTTTTCCGCGAGCGCACCAAAGATGGGCTGGCCGATGCCCCATGCGAGGTTCTGGATGGCAATGGCGAGGGAGAATTCCGTGCGCAGCCAGCCGAATTCTTCGGCGACGGGGATCTGGAAGACACCGAAGGAGGCGCGCACGGCGAAGCTGACCATGATGATGATACAGCCCACGATGAGGACGGGCGTGAAGATAGAGGTGCGCTCAGGCATGGAAGGCTCCGGTCGGTGGTGCGGTCACCTTATGCAGATCGCGGGCGGGGTCAAATGACCACTGGTGATGGGGGCGTCAAAATGCCTGATGCTTTCCAATCGGATGGCTTGCGGATAGTTCTGTGCCATGGCGACCCTGCGTGAGACATTCGACCGCCTGATTGATGAGGGCAAGCTGCAACACGACCCCGCGCAGGAGGCCGTGCTGCCGGAATTCGACCGTATCCGGGAGGCCCTGCTAACGCCCGTGAAGAAAGGGCTTTTCCGCAAGCCGCCAGAGCCGCCGAAGGGACTTTATCTCTGGGGCGGGGTGGGGCGCGGCAAGTCGATGCTGATGGACCTCTTCGTTGAGCACATGCAGGACGTGCCGACGCGCCGGGTCCATTTCCACGCCTTCATGCAGGAGATACACACCGCCATGCACGAGGCGCGGAAGAGGGGCGTCGATGACGCCATCGCACCGGTAGCGGCGGATGTGGTGGATAAGGTGCGCCTGCTGGCCTTCGATGAGATGCAGATCACCGACATTACCGATGCGATGATTGTTGGACGGCTCTTCGAAGCGCTCTTTGCGGGTGGCGTGACGATCGTGACCACCTCGAACCGCTTGCCGGATGCTCTTTACAAGGATGGTCTGAACCGGGACCTGTTCCTTCCCTTCATCGAATTGATCAAGGCGCGGATGGTAGTTCATGAGCTGACGTCACCCACCGACTACCGGCAGGACCGGCTTGCGGGCAGCCCCAGCTATTTCACCCCGATCAACTCTGACACTCGCGCGGAGATGAACGCGATCTGGTCGGATCTGACGGGCGGCAAGGCGGAGCCGCTGACCCTGCAGGTCAAGGGACGGGAGGTGGTGATCCCGCGCTTTCACAATGCCATGGCGCGGGCGCGGTTTCACGATCTATGCGGCCAGCCACTCGGTGCGGCGGACTATCTGGCGCTGGCCGATGCGGTGCGGCTTCTGATGCTGGACGATATTCCGCAGATGGGCCGGTCCAACTTCAATGAGGCGAAACGCTTTGTCACGCTGATCGACGCGCTTTACGAGGCGCGGGTGCGGCTGATCTGTTCCGCCGCTGCGAAGCCCGAGATGCTGTATCTCGAGGGCGAAGGTACCTTCGAATTCGAGCGCACCGCGTCGCGCCTGCAAGAGATGCAGGCGGAGGGTTGGGGCGACCTACCCGCTTCCTAGTCTGTCGTGAAGGTGCCTGTCTCTGACCCTTGCCCATCGGGGTGGTAAGGCGCGTTGGCCATGTAAAGATACCATGCCCCTGCAAGGATGATCGTCAGGGTCCCGGTCAGAATGGCGATCTGCGGCAGCAAGGGTTTGCCGGACGGATCTGGCGCGTGGGGTGGGTTCTTGCTCATAATGCTCGGCCTCGGTCGAAATCAGCTTTCCTGCGGCGGTGCCGCATTCCTAATCTCAAAGAGGATAGCGTATTTTGGGCCTGCACGGCAGGCGTGACACAACAAATTGCGAGGAAGTGTGACTTATCCGTTTTCGCGCAGGATCGCCCCGGCGAGATAGAGCGAACCGCAGATCAGCACCTTGGCGTGCGGATCTGCCGCTACGATGGCGGAGAGTGCCGCAGCAACGCTCTGCGCTTCGAAAGCTTTGATGCCGACGGCGCGGGCGATCTCAGCCGTGCGGGCGGCGGGCAGTGTGTTGGTCTCACCGGGGATGGAGACGGCGTAGAGGTTCTCGGCCTGGGCTGCCAGGGGGCGGAGGTAGCCTGTGACGTCCTTGGTATTGAGCATTCCGCAGATCAGGTGCACCGGTCGCGCGGCACCCTGAGCCAGCGTATCCGCCAGGGCGGCACCGGCGGCAGGGTTGTGACCACCATCGAGCCAAAGCTCTGCCTGCGGCGCCGCATCAGCAAGCGGGCCCTGCGTCAGACGCTGCATGCGCGCGGGCCAGAAAGCGCGCGTTACTGCGGCTTCGCAGGCGGGCTCATCGGCATTCAGGTGGCGCAGGGCGGCAAGGGCGATCCCGGCATTCATCACCTGATGGTGGCCCGGAAGATTGGGCAGGGGCAGATCCAAAAGTCCCGTTTCATCCTGATAGATCAGACGGCCGCCTTCCGCTGTCACACGCCAGTGCTGCCCGTAAACCAGAAGGGGGGCCGCCTGCCGCTCTGCCACCGCCTCGATCACGTCAAGCGCGGCTTCCTCCTGAATGCCGACGACGCAGGGAATGCCGCGTTTGATGATCCCGGCCTTTTCGCCCGCAATCTGGGCGAGGGTATCGCCGAGGAACTGCTGGTGGTCGATGGAGACGGGGGTGATCACACTCAGCGCCGGACGGTCGATGACATTGGTTGCGTCAAGCCTGCCGCCAAGTCCCACTTCAAGCAGGGTGTAATCGGCGGGCGCGCGCGAAAAGGCCAGCAGGGCAGCGGCTGTGGTGATCTCGAAGTAGGTGATGTTGCCGCCCTGGTTAGCGGCGTAACATTCATCCAGGATCTCTGTCAGCGCGCCTTCATCGATGAGGTCACCGGCAAGGCGGATGCGTTCGTGAAACCGTGCCAGATGGGGGGAGGTATAGGCGTGGACGCTCTTGCCCATGGCCTCCAGCCCGGCGCGGATCATGGCCTGGGTCGATCCCTTTCCGTTGGTACCCGCGATGTGGATGACCGGGGGCAGATCCCTTTCGGGATGGTCCAGCGCTGCAAGGAGACGGTGCATCCGGTCAAGCGTCAGATCGATGACCTTGGGATGCAGCGCCATCATCCGTTCCAGGATGACGTCGGATGTCGGCGCACTCATTTTTTGGCGGCTTCGTCTTCTGTCTCGGACAGGGCGTGGCCCAGTTCACCCCCCTCTTTGGGGGCGGGCAGTTCACCCCTGACGGCAGGCGGCAGACCCAGCAGCATGCGGGTAATGGTGATCAGTTCATCCCGCAGATCTGTCCGGGGCGTCACCCTGTCCAGCATCCCGTGATCCAGCAGGTATTCCGCCCGCTGAAAGCCGTCGGGCAGCTTTTCGCGGATGGTCTGTTCGATCACGCGCGGGCCGGCGAAACAGATAAGCGCGTTAGGCTCGGCGATGTGGACGTCTCCAAGCATGGCGTAACTTGCCGTCACCCCACCGGTGGTAGGGTGCGTGAGAACGACAATGTAGGGCAACCCGGCCTCTTTCAGCATCTGAACGGCGACCGTGGTCCGGGGCATCTGCATCAGGCTGAGGATTCCCTCCTGCATCCGTGCGCCGCCGGCGGCGGAGAAAAGGATGAGCGGCCGCTTGAGCTTTACCGCCTCTTCGGCAGCCGCGATGATCGCGTTGCCGACGTACATGCCCATGGAGCCTGCCATGAAGGAGAAATCCTGGCAGGCAGCGACGATGGGCGTGCGGCCCATCTCGCCGGTAGCGACCAGCATCGCCTCGGCCTCTCCGGTTTCCTTCTGGGCGGCCTTCAGCCGGTCGGGATAACGTTTCTGGTCCCTGAAATGCAGCGGATCGACAACGGGCTTGGGCACCGACACTTCGTTGAAGATGCCGCCGTCAAAGAGCGCGGTGAACCGTTCACGCGGCCCAATCGGCATGTGATGGCCGCAGTTGGTGCAGACGTTCAGATTTGCCGCGACCTCACGGTGGAACAGCATCGTGCCGCAATCGTCACATTTGGTCCAGAGGTTGTCCGGCGTCTCGCGGCGCGAGAAGATCGAGTTGATCCGGGGGCGGACGTAGTTGGTGATCCAGTTCATGGAGGGTCCCTGATGCCAGTTGAATGTCAGATAAGCCGCCGCCGCAAAAAAAGCAATCAGCGGCGGATGGCAACCCGCGCGGCCAGCCAGCACACGAACATCGTTGCAAAATCAACCGGCAGCCAGGCCTGAAGCGCTTCCCCCTCCGCCATCGAGAAGGGGGCAAGATACAGCGACAGACCCGACAGGTTGTCGGGCAGGGCGACGATGAGGATGGCCGATACATTGTTGAAGAAGTGCACGGCAATGGCGGGCCCGAGGGAGCCCGAGCGCGCGGTCAGATCTGCCATCAGTATGCCGAAAATACCCGCCCAAATGGCGATGGTCAGCGCATTTTCCCCAGCCATATCGGGCAGATAGTGGCCCAACGCAAAAAGGAAGGCAGGCAGGACCATCCAGATCAGCGGGCTTTTGAAGCGCGCCGCCAGTTGCTGCTGCACATAACCGCGAAAGACGATCTCTTCGGCGCTGACCTGCACGAAGACCGCGATCAGGGACAGGGGCAGCAGGCTGAGCCAAAGCCTGGGTTCAAGGTTCGGGACAAAGGCGCCCCCCATATCGTAGGGCGGCAAGAGCACGATCGCGAGAGCGACGCCCAGGAGGGCGAAGAGAACCCGGCGCAGGTCCCGCCAGAAGACCCGCATCGGCCCCAGCAGGCTGAGGAATGAACGCTTGTGCAGGATACGTGCACTGATCCCCACCCCCACGGCCATGAAGCCAAAGCTGAAGAGCAGCAGGAACATGGTAAGCGGCGTCGCACCCGAAACCAGATCCCGGTGCAGGGCCGCACTGTTGGGTTGGGCCAGCGCATAAGCGGTGGAGAAGTAGATCTGGCTCAGCGAAAGATAGGCAAAGCCCGCAAGGATCCCGCCCAGCAAAAACCGCCAGAGTTCCGAGTGCGGGCGCGCGGGTGCCACGTAGGTCTCGTGCGGCCTGTAGGCCTCTGCCGGTGCCCTCATTCCGCCTCTTCCTTCTGGTCCGGTTGGTGCGGCCCGTATTCGCGCGGCACCTCCATCCCGGCGGCCAGCAGCACGTCCGCAGCACCGGACAGGTGGCTACCCACGGTGCGCAGAAGGCTAAGCAGCACGGTTGTGTCTGTCTCCATCACCGAGCGGAACTGCTCTGCACCGATGCGCAGGAACTGCGAATCCTCCAGCGCGATCAGGTCCAGTTGGCGCGGTTCATCCAAAATGATCGCGAGATCGCCGATCAGGCGGCCCGGCTCAACCTCCGACACGTGGCGCAGGGTGCCATCGCTTTCCATCAGGGCCAGTTCCGCACGACCCGAGAGGCACAGATAGACGGCATCCGCGCGGTCCCCGGCGGCAAAGATGCGCTTGCCCCGTTCCGCATCATACCATTGCGCGGCGAAGGCAAGCAGGCGGCGGCTGCGGTTGTCGAGGTTGGCGAAAAGCTCATTACGCGACAGGATGCGCAGCTTGCGCCGCAGATCGTCAGAAGCGCTGTCATCCTGACTGGGCAGTTCCGCCTGCGCCAGACCGTCGATGCGGCCCTGCCGCACCTCCACATGGAGGTCGAATTCGGACGGATTGGCGAACTGATCGTTGATGTAGATCTGCGTGGTGTCCGGCAACAGCTTGCTGAGGCGCTTGCGGATCTTGGCCTGGGCTTCGGCGTCATGCCCGGCCAGAAGCTGATTGAAGATAAGGACATCGGGCCGCTTGATTGCCGCGCGGCCAAAGGCGGCCCGTTCCTGAAAGATCGTCGGCAGGTTGGTTCCGCCAATGGAGGTATGGATATCGAAGAGGTTGGTAGAAACCATCTGCTTCAGCCCGTGCTCCTCCATCACCTGCCCCACCATGTCGCGCACCAGATCGGCCTGCATGCCGGCCATCGAAGAGATCCGACCGTAGAGGACGTTTTCCAGGATGGTGAAACGGGGCAGATAGTTTTCGGGCGCGATTGGCACGAAAAGGCCCTTGGACCTTTCCCGCAGAAGGGGCGCGTTGTTCTTGCGGATGCGCAGGATCTCTTCCTTGAAACTTTCCGGGAAGGCAGGACCGATCTGTTCGGCGGTAAAAGCAAAGGGCACCGTCAGCAAAAGGGCGAACTCTTCCTGGCTGAGGGCTGCATCGCCCTTCTCCCGGCGGCGGGCGGCAATGTCGACCAGCTGCTCGTAAAGCTCTTCCTCAATCCCGATGGCGCGGAACAGCGGGTGATCCGTTCCATCCCTACCAAAGGTCTGGTGCAGCGTTTCAACCAGCGTCTGGGAAATGGCGATACCCTGTTCGGCAAGCCCCTGTTCGATAATCATCGCAAGGAATGCCTTCTCGGCGACCAGGCCCTGCTGGCTGATGTCGCGCACGGGCGCGGCAAACATCAGGTTACCACCCAGAGGGACCGCTGGATTGAACTCATCGGGGTCAAAACGGTAGACAACCTTGTCCAGCCCCTCTTCCTTGAGCCTTTCGTAAACCTCCTCCCGGATATCAACGATCCGCCTGGCCAGTTCCGGGTGTTTTTCGGGATCCATCAGTGAATTCATCATCCGCTCAAAGAGGGTATCCGCGGTCCCCAGGGCCGTCGTGATCTCAAACCAGAACTTGAGGATATCTTCACGGTCGTTCAGTCCGGCGATTTCCGGATCGAGCCAGTCTGCGTGGGTACTGTCGAGACTGTTGCCAGAGCGTTTCGCCTCAAGCGCCGCGCGGTCCTTGCGGTCGGGATCCCAAAGCACGGTCTTGGGACTTGTCCGCAGAGGCATCAGCAGGTTGTCGCCCACCGTGCCCTGAAACAGATAGGGCTGCGCGTGGGCATAGCCGATGCGGGCGGCCAGGACGGCCTGATGGAGCTCGTCCAGATCATGCCCCGCCATCGTGATCCTGCCCCGGCTTGGCATTATTTCACGGGTCAGCAGTTCCGCCATGGCCGTGCGTTCGGCCTGTGTAGCGGCCTCTACCGCGACCTGGCTGCCCGCTGGGATGTGCAGGGTGATATCGTCCAGAACCATGTTTCCATCCCGGTTTCGGACGCTGACCTTCTGAAGGTCGATGTCACCGCGGAGGTGGGGGATGGTTTCGGGTCGGCCTTCGAAAAGTTTCTCATCGATCATGCCTGCGGGGGCAAACCGTTCCGTAACGACATCCCAGCGCAGGGACATGTCCTGGGTTTGGTTGTAGTAGGTCAGAAGCTCCTTCCAGGGGTTTGAAAGATCCTTGTAGGCTGCCAGCGCCGCCACAAGGGCTCCGACCGTGATCTCCCCCCGGATGGCGAGGAAGCCGCCAACCGCGTAGAAGAAGAAGGGCGTCAGCTGTGTGATGAAGTTGTTGAGGAACTTCATGAAGAATTTCTTCTGGTAGATGCGGAAACGCACGTCGAAGAGGCGGTGCAACCGTTCGGTGAAGACCGCAAGCCGGTAACGCCAACCGCCGTTTGTGCGCAGGTCGGTGATGCCTGCGGCGGTCTCACCGATCTCAGCCGCGAAATGTCGGATTTCGACGATCCGTTCCTTGTTCAGCAAATTGATCTGCCGCTGCAGCATGGGGATAAGGTACGCCTGCAGCGGGATCAGGGCGACACCAGCCAAACCGAACCACACGCTTTGCAGGAAAAGGAAGCTGACAATGACAATCATCTGACCGGCCTGAAAGACCGGCTGAGCGATGGCGTCACCCATCAGTCCACCCATCGGCTCTGCCTCAGAGGTGATCATGCTGACCAGTTCGCCCTGGCTGGTCTCATCGTAGTAGCGGCGCGGGAAGCGCATCATGCGGTTGATCAGCGTATAGCGAAACCGCCGCAACATCCTTTCGGCCAGGACCCCCTTCATCGTGTTGAGCCGCATCTTCAGCAGGCCGTGAACGACCACGGAGGCGAGGTAACCAAAACAGAGTGCAAAGAGGAAATTGACCTGGCTGATCTGATAGCCCCAGACGTTGATCACGTTCTGCTCGGCACCGATGGCGTCGTTGATGATGCGCTTGGGCAGTTCCAGCGTGGCGTAGAGGAAAGGGAATGTGAAAAGCGTGAAGGCAAGCAGGAACAACTGCTGCCTTCGCGAATACTTCCAGATGAAGGCAAAAATGCTGCGTTCCATGGCAGGGACTTTCGCTGGGGGACGTCAAACGGCACTTTGCCAGCGCTGGTCCCTTGTCATGTAATGACTAACTATGTCGCAGGACGCATCTTTACAACATCGCCGCTTGGTCTTGCAGCACCCGCCCCGCCCGACTATTCCGGGATGAACGAGTTTTCGGGGAGCCAGAAGATGTCCAGCAACCAGCGTTTCGACAAGTCAAAATTGCCCAGCCGCCATGTGACCGAAGGACCCGCGCGCGCACCGCACCGGTCCTATTACTACGCGATGGGCATGACCGACGAAGAGATCCATCAGCCACTGGTCGGCGTCGCCACCTGTTGGAACGAGGCCGCGCCCTGTAACATCGCGCTCTCCCGTCAGGCGCAGGCCGTCAAGGTGGGCGTGAAGGAGGAACAGGGCACACCGCGCGAGTTCACCACCATCACCGTGACCGACGGTATTGCGATGGGTCACGAGGGCATGCGTTCCTCACTCGCCTCCCGCGAAGCCATCGCGGACACGGTCGAGCTGACGATGCGGGGCCACTGCTATGACGCGCTGGTGGGTCTGGCCGGTTGTGACAAGTCCCTGCCGGGGATGATGATGGCCATGATCCGTCTGAATGTGCCTTCGGTCTTCCTTTACGGTGGCTCCATCCTGCCGGGCAAGGCGCCCAAGGGCGCGAACGTGCCTGCCAGCTTTGCGGAGCGGGACCTAACCGTGCAGGACATGTTCGAGGCGGTGGGCAACTACCAGTCGGGCACCATGACGGAGGCCGAGCTGGAGATCCTCGAGCGGGTCGCCTGCCCCTCTGCCGGGGCCTGCGGCGGCCAGTTCACCGCCAACACCATGGCCTGCGTCTCCGAGGCCATCGGCCTCGCGCTGCCCAACTCCTCCGGCATGCCTGCCCCCTACAAGGACCGCGACGAATACGGCCGCGCCTCCGGTGCCGCCGTGATGAAGCTGATCGAAAAGAACATCCGCGCCCGCGACATCTGCACCCGCGAAGCGTTCGAGAACGCCGCGCGCATCGTCGCCTGCACCGGTGGTTCCACCAACGCGGGTCTGCATCTGCCCGCCATGGCACACGAGGCCGGGATCGAATTCTTCCTCGAAGACGTCTGCGAGATCTTCCGCGACACACCCTACTTCGTCGACATGAAGCCCGGCGGCCAGTTTGTGGCCAAAGACCTCTATGAGGCGGGCGGCGTGCCCGTGGTGATGAAGGAACTGCGCAAGGCGGGCCTCATCCACACCGACTGCATGACCGCGACGGGCTACTCCATGGGTGAGGTGCTGGACCAGGTCGAGCGCGAGGCGGACGGCAAGGTGATCCACCCGGTCGCGACTCCGCTCTCCACCACCGGTGGCGTCGTCGGCCTCAAGGGCAACCTGGCCCCCGAAGGCGCTATCGTGAAAATCGCGGGGATGGATGAGGACAGCATCGTCTTTACCGGCCCCGCGCTGGTCTTCGAGTGCGAACAGGATGCCTTCGAGGCGGTTCAGAACCGCACCTATTCCGAAGGAGACGTCTTTGTCATCCGCAACGAAGGACCGCGCGGCGGTCCTGGCATGCGGGAAATGCTGGCGACGACCGCCGCGCTCTCCGGTCAGGGGATGGGGAAGAAGGTGGCGCTGATTACAGACGGACGTTTCTCAGGTGCGACACGCGGCTTCTGCGTGGGCCATGTGGGGCCGGAGGCCGCGATGGGCGGGCCGATTGCTCTGCTCCGGAACGGTGATACGATCACCATCAACGCCATCACCGGCTCAATCGAAGTGGACCTCAGCGATGAAGACCTGGCCAAGCGCAGGGCGAATTGGGAGGGCCCGAAGCCGACGAACTATGCTTCCGGTGCGCTCTGGAAATACGCGCAACTGGTCGGTCCGACCTATCTTGGGGCAGTGACGCACCCAGGCGCCAAGGCCGAAACCCATGATTACATGGATCTCTAGGAGCCTCCTTGCCGCCCTTGCCCTGACAGCGCTATCGGGCTGTGAAGAGGCTCCGGGCGCCAATACGGAAGACGGGTCGGTCTTCGCGCTGCAACAGCTGCAGATGGCCTCCGGTGCGGTCACGCTTGTCCCGCCAGAGGGCTATTGCATTGATCGCCGCAGCGTCAGGCGGCGATTTGCGCTGATGGCGCGCTGCGATGTGCTGGGGCTGGAAGGCGCGGGTCGGGGTGCGCCGCTCGGTGTCATCATCGTAAGCCTGACCCCCCTTGCAGCCGATGCCCCCTTGCCGACCCCCCAGCAGAACGCCGCGGCCCTCGGGCTGAGTTCCGTTTCAGGGCCCGTGACAAGAGAGACCAGCGTCGTCTTTCGCGCGGAAGGGGCCGCACCGGCTCAGGATTTATCGCAGGAACACTGGCGCGGGGTTGCCCGAGTGAAGGAGTTTGGCCTTGGCCTGGCCTTCTACCGGCAAAATGACGCGGGCCGGATCAGCCGGGAAGGCCGCGATCTGCTGTCAGAACTGATCCGGCGCACCCAGGCCTCCAGTGGGTAGAATTGTATCCATTCAGGAAACAATCGCCGGAATGGCGCGGAAGTGTCGCCAAATCATTTGAACGAAACCATCTCGGTGGATAGAGTATCCCCAAAAGGTTGCGGGCGAGCATGTCAAAGATCGGCATAGGATTTCTGAACGGTGGGATGTTTTCGGGCCAGGTCCAGCGGTGGGTGCGGGCCGCGCGCAAGGCGCGACATATCGATCTTGCCGTCCTGCGCCGTCAACGCACACATGCACTGGCGTTGAAGTACCACCTGGACAAGCTCATCCATGTGGCTGATGACCGGCTGGGCCTGCCCAAGATCGGGTCGAGCGCGGTACCCAGGCCGCACAACGCCGACTGGGCGTGGCGTCCCGACCTCTGGCGTGGCAGATTGCCGGTGCCGGGTCTGACCAACGTGGAAAGCAAGTCGCGGCTGGGCGAGGAGGTCACGCTTTTTCACGATTGCGACCGGTCGGAACTGACCCTACGCCAGATCCGCAACCTGAGGGAAGAGGACCTGGCCCCCTTCGGCCTGCGCATGGATGTTTTTCAGTTCGATGGCTCCTTTCTCTCCATTGTCGTCGATCTTCCGCCGGAAGGAACCATCAATCTGCTGCGCACTCATATCATTCGGATGGACGCTATTCTTGAGCTGGAAAAGCCGATTGAGATCTTTGCCCGACTTAACATCAAGAACGGCCCCAACACCGAACAGATCGTAAAGGAACTGCCGGTGTATGAGGATCATCACCGGGTTGAGTTCGATCTCGCCTATTCAAACCTGAACGAAAAACGGGTGGAGCGGGCCTGGGTCGATGTCATTTTCGAGGGGCCGCAGATGAACCAGGTAGTGGTACGGGATCTGACCTTTTCCCGGCGTCCGCGCGCACAGATCTAGCGAAAGGGCCAGGCTGAACCATGCTGCAACTGACAGAAACGAAGATACGGGCAGGTGTCTGGGAAGGGATCTTGACCGGCGCGGGAGAGGAAGAGCCCAGCATCGAGGCCACCCATCAGACCAGGCCGGTTCAGGGTCTCAAATTGCAGCGCAATGAGGCGGAGAACTATTGGCTGGTGTCCCTGCCGATCCCGCCGGAGGCAATTTCGGAAGGGGTCCAGACCATCCTGCTGAACGACACGGCCAACGATCACCAGCTCGGCAGCATCACCCTACTGGCAGGGGATGCCATGTCCGAGGACGTTCGCGCAGAGATTGATCTGCTTCGGGCCGAGCTTGACCTGTTGAAACGCGCCTTCCGGCGACACTGCGCCGAGACGGCCTAACAGCGCCGCATGGCAATGAAAAAGCCCGCCGGTCTGGCGGGCTTTCTGGTTTCAGCGGGAGGCGCCGATCAGTCGGACTGCGCCAGGGCGGCAAGTCCCTTGAGGATGTCGATGGCGTAGGCCAGTTGGTAATCCTCTTCGCGCAGTTCCGCCGCCTTTTCGGCCTTCTCACGGTCCTCCATGATCTGCTGGACCTGGTCCTCCGTCAGGCTGTCGTTGTCCAGGCTGCCGCGCAGGTCCGCTTCGGAGCGGTTGGGCCGGTTCGGTGTCGTCTCCTCGGCCACCTTAGCAGAGGCCGGGGGCTGGGCCACGACGATGTCAGGCGACACGCCGAGCGCCTGGATGGAGCGGCCCGATGGCGTGTAGTAGCGTGCGGTGGTCAGGCGCATCGCGCCATTGCCGCGCAGGGGCATGACTGTCTGGACGGAACCTTTGCCGAAACTCTTGGTGCCGATGACGATTGCGCGGCGATGGTCCTGCAGAGCACCCGCGACAATCTCAGATGCCGAAGCGGAACCGCCGTTGATCAGAACCACGATCGGCTTGCCTTCGGTCAGGTCCCCTTCCGTGGCGTTCACACGGTCACCGTCTGCATTCCGGCGGCCACGGGTGCTGACGATCTCACCCTCGTCGAGAAAGGCGTCAGACACTGCGATGGCCTGGTTCAGAAGACCGCCGGGATTGTTGCGCAGATCGATGACGAATCCGCTGACCGCATCCATGCCACCCAGCTTTTCGACCTCCTCTTCGATGGCTTCCTTCATCTTGGGGTAGGTCTGTTCGTTGAAGGTCGACAGGCGCAGCACCACTATGTCGCCTTCCGTCCGGGACCGCACGACGGTCAGTTCAATGGTGTCACGGATCAATGAGACGTCAAAGGGTTCCTGCTCCCCTTCGCGCACCACGGTAATGACGATTTCGGATCCGACGGGGCCGCGCATCATTTCAACCGCGTCGTCGAGCAGGAGACCCAGCAGGCTTTCGCCGTTCACGTGGGTGATGAAATCACCCGCTTCGATGCCCGCTTCGGACGCCGGTGTGCCGTCGATGGGAGAGACGACCTTGACGAAACCCTCTTCCTGGGTGACCTCGATCCCCAGACCACCGAACTCACCCCGGGTCTGCTCGCGCATCTTGGCGGCGTCCTTGGGGGACAGGTAGCTTGAGTGGGGGTCGAGCGAGGTGAGCATGCCATTGATGGCGGCCTCGATCAGGTCTGCGGAATCCACCTCTTCGACGTACTGCGCGCGGATCCGCTCAAAAATATCGCCGAAGAGGTCCAGCTGCTGGTAGACGTCTTCGGTCTTGGCCGCTTCCTGCGCCAGCAGCGGGGCAGCGATTTGCGTGGTCGCAATCGTACCAGCCACGATGCCGCCCAACGCGGCCATCACAAACTTCTTCATCTCTTACCCATCCTCATCCGTTAGGAACCACGCCTCGGGGTCCTCAGGGGTGTTGTTCTGTCTGACTTCTATATAGAGCGTTTCTGTCCGGTCTGTACCAGTGCCTTCACGCAGGGGTGACAATCCACCGCCGTTTTGTGCTGTCTCACCGCCCATAAGCCCCAGGGGGGTTCCAGCGGCGAGAACCTCACCGGTCTTTGGATAGACCACGTCAAGCCCGGCGAGCACGAAAAGCGTATCTGCCTGGGGTTCGAGAATCACCACATTACCCAGATCCAGCAGGGGTCCCTGGTACCGTACGGTTGCGGCTGTCGGCGTGGTCACGATGGCGCGGGGCCGGGTGGCCAGGATGATACCAGGGCGGGTGACGCCCGCTGCATCCGCCTCACCGGCGCGGCGCAGGATCAAACCCTGGGCCGGCAGGGGCAGCGCACCGACCTGTCCGTCGAGGTTCACCGCGATGGGCTCAATCTCATCCGCAGTGATCTCCGACAGGCCGCTGGCAAAACCATCGAGCGTTTCGGAGGACGCGATCAGGATGGCGGTACGCACGGGGTCTTCGGTAAAGCGGGTGGGCAGATCGGTGCGGTTCGCCATCGCCTGATTGAGCGCGGTGCGCGCGGCCTGCAATTGGGTGAGCCCATCCTGCAGGCGCTGCGCTGCGTCCACCTGCAGGGCGCGCAAGGTCCTCACGCCCTCCAGATCGGTGCGCAGGGCATCGGCACGCTGGTTCAGCGCCGGGGTCAGTTCCGCCAGCAGCATGCCTGCGCGGGCGGTGCCGGTTGGCCCCGCGGGATGCAACAGTTGGACCGGCGATCCTTCGGTGCCAAGGGTCTGAAGCACACCGATCAGTTGCGCGACTTCGCCCTCACGGGAGGCGAGCTTTTGCGTCAGCTGGGATTCGCTGATTGCCGCCTGCCGCAGTCCCGCACGGGTCGCGGCAAGCCCGGCTTCAAAGGCCTGGATGGTTTCCGTCAGGGCCCTCACCCGGTCTCGCGCGCTTTCAGCCCGGTCAAGCTGGGCCGAGGCCTCCTCCAGCGCCGCCGCTGCCGCGCGGGCCTGATCCGCCGCGTCATTTTGCGCCGAAAGGGCAAGCGGCCAGCAGAGAAGGAAGGCGGCAATCGGCAGTCTCATGAGATCAGGCAGGTCCCGGTCATTTCGTCGGGCTTGGGCAGGCCCATCAGGTGCAGCAGCGTCGGGGCCAGATCGGCAAGGCGGCCATTCGCCAGCCTTGTCCCTTCGGGTGCGCCGATGACGGCGACCGGGACCGGGTTGAGCGTATGTGCGGTGTGTGGACCTCCGGTTTCGGGGTCGATCATGGTTTCGCAATTGCCGTGATCCGCCGTCAGGACCATCGCGCCACCGGCCTTTTCAAGAGCCTTCAACACGCGGGCCAGACCGGCGTCGACCGCCTCGCAAGCGGCAATGGCGGCGGGAATGTCGCCCGTGTGGCCCACCATGTCGGGGTTGGCGTAGTTCACGACGATCAGGTCATAGCCTTCCTCGATCGCCTGAACGAAACGGTCGGTGACCTCCGCTGCGGACATTTCCGGCTGGAGGTCGTAGGTCGCCACATCGGGGGACTTGGGCATGTAGCGGTCCTCGCCCTCGCAGACGCCTTCTTCCCCACCGTTCAGGAAAAAGGTGACATGTGGGTACTTCTCCGTCTCCGCCAGCCGGAACTGGCGCAAGCCGTGCTGCGCGACCCAGGCCCCGAGAGTGTTGGGCAGATCGGGCTTGTGGTACATCGTGGTCATGTAGGCGGCGTGGCTGTCGGAGTATTGCGCCATGCCCATGCGGGCGGACCACCGGGGGCGGCCTTCAATGGCGAAGTCATCGAAGCCGGGCGCGCCCAGCGCCGCCATGATTTCGCGCGCGCGGTCGGCGCGGAAATTGAGGCAGAAGACACCGTCGCCATCCCGGGCGCCGGCGTAGCCCCCAATCACGGTGGGCTGTATGAACTCGTCATTCTCATCCCGGGCGTAGGCCGCCTTGACGGCGGCGGCGGCATCCTCTGCCGCGTCGCCCTGCCCGCGCACGAGGGCGTCAAAGGCCCTCTTGACCCTGTCCCAGCGGTTGTCCCGGTCCATGGCAAAGTAACGGCCCATTACGGTGACGATACGCACGGTGTCGGGCAAAGCGGCCTTCAGCGTTTCAAGGAATGCCAGAGCAGAACGGGGTGCCACGTCGCGCCCATCGGTGAGTGCGTGGATCACGACCGGTACGCCCGCCGCGTCGATGACGCGCGCGGCTTCGATCATGTGGTTGAGATGCCCGTGAACCCCGCCATCGGACACGAGGCCCATCAGGTGCGCCGTGCCGCCGCTCTTCTGCAGGCTGTTGATGAACTCAACGAGGGGTGGATTGGTGGCAAAGGCTCCTTCCTCGATCGCGAGGTCGATCTGACCAAGGTCCATGGCAACCACCCGGCCCGCGCCGATGTTGGTGTGCCCCACCTCGGAGTTGCCCATCTGCCCGCGCGGCAGGCCCACGTCGGGCCCGTGGGTGATGAGGGTCGCGTTGGGGCAGGTCTGCATGATCCGGTCGAAGGTGGGCGTTTCGGCAAGGATCGGCGCGTTGCCTTCGCGCACCTCGCTCAGGCCCCATCCATCCAAGATGCAAAGTACCACTGGCTTTGCCACGTTCATCTTTGTTCCGCCCGATCCTTATTTTGGGGCCCTTTTACGCCCCTTCTGCACCGGGGTGAACCGTTTTTCCACTCAGGCAGAGGAGCCGGGCGAAGGGCCCACATCAGCCTTGTTCCTTCACCAGCCTTTCGGCATAACGGGCCTGCATGTGATCCACGAGGCAAGGACCCCGAAAGATGAGCCAAGATGCGCCCGAGACCCGGATCGTGAATACCTACCGCATTGCCTGCGACGGGGGTGAAGGTGCCCTGGGTCATCCGCGCGTCTGGCTGCAGATCCCGCGCGACACCGGCTGGGTCGAATGCGGCTATTGCGACTGCAAGTTCGTGCACGCGGATTTCGAGGGGAAGGTCTGAGGGCCTCCTCATCAATCCCCTGACGGGGATTTACTCGTCCTTGTCAGACTGTTGAAATAATTGCGCACCAAACAGGCCTTTTGCCCTGTGGCCTTTGTTGTGCAGCCTCCGGCGGGGATTTTTTTCCATTTGGAATCATGGGGGCGGTGCGCTCAGTCTGGCCGGACCACGCTGGCGGTGACCTCTTTTTGGAGGAGGCCGGTTCGTTCTTTTCAATGCCGAGAGGGGGAGGCCGCAGCCGCATCATTGCAGCCGCATTCAGGATACGGGATAACGGGGCGAGCGATTGTTCGGGAACGGGTGAGACAATGACAAAGACGAAGTTCGGCAAGGGCCATCACCTGCATCTGATCGACGGCTCCGCCTTCATCTTTCGTGCCTACCATGCCCTGCCGCCCTTGACGCGCAAATCGGATGGCCTGCCCATCGGGGCAGTGTCGGGCTTTTGCAACATGATCTTCAAGATGGTCGAGGACAATCACGGCCCCGATGCCCCGACCCACGTGGCGGTCATTTTTGACAAGGGCAGCCATACCTTCCGCAACGACATGTACGATCAATACAAGGCCAACCGCGAAGAGATGCCCGAGCCGCTGCGGCCGCAGATCCCCCTGACCCGCCTGGCGACGGAGGCCTTCAACATCGCCTGCAAGGAGAAGGAAGGCTGGGAGGCAGACGACATTATCGCCACCCTGGCCGTGCAGGCGCGCGAAGCCGGAGGCCGATGCACCATCATCAGTTCCGACAAGGACCTGATGCAGCTGGTGGGCGACGGGGTCGAAATGCTGGACGCCATGAAGAACACCCGCATCGACCGCGACGGCGTCTTTGAGAAATTCGGGGTCTACCCGGAGCACGTGACGGACGTACAGGCCCTTGCGGGCGATTCGGTTGACAACATCCCCGGTGCGCCGGGGATCGGTATCAAGACCGCGGCGCTGCTGATCAACGAGTACGGCGATCTGGAAACCCTGCTGGAGCGGGCCGAAGAGATCAAACAACCCAAGCGGCGGGAGACCCTGATCGAGCACGCGGATCAGATCCGTCTGTCCCGCAAGCTGGTGGAACTGGACCAGGAGACACCGCTTGATTTCACCCTGGATGATCTGGAGGTACGGGAACCCGATCCCGGTGCCTTGCTGGGCTTTCTGGCGGAGATGGAGTTCCGCACCCTGACCAAGCGCGTGGCGGAAAAAATGGGCGCCGAGATGCCGGTGATCGAAGACACGCCCGCCTTGCCCGACGCGCCGCAGGTCGACGCCATTCCCTTTGATCCGGAAAAATACGAACAGGTCGGCGATGCGGCGGCGCTGCAGGTCTGGATCGACCGGATCTACGAGCGGGGCTATGTCGCGGTCGATACAGAAACGACGGGCCTCAATGAGATGACCGCCGATCTGGTTGGCATTTCCCTTGCGGTGGAGCCGGGCGAGGCCTGCTATATCCCCCTGACGCACAGGGCGGCGCGGGGCGACGATCTGTTCGGATCTGACGATCTGGCCGAAGGGCAGATGCCTCTTGAGACCGCATTGAAGATGCTCAAGCCCGTGCTGGAAGACGACAGCATCCTCAAGATCGGCCAGAACATGAAGTACGATGCCAAGATCCTTGCCCAGATCGGGATCGATCTGGCACCTTTCGATGATACGATGCTGCTGTCCTACGCGCAGCATGCCGGACTGCACGGACATGGGATGGATCAGCTCTCTGAGCGGTATCTGGGGCACACGCCGATCCCGATCAAACCGCTGCTTGGATCCGGCAAATCGGCCATCACCTTTGACAAGGTCCCGTTGGATGATGCGGTGAAGTACGCGGCCGAAGATGCCGATATCACGCTGCGCCTCTGGCAGGTTCTGAAGCCGCAACTGCACCGGGTCCAGGTCACCCAGGTCTATGAAAGGATGGAGCGGCCGCTGGTGCCCGTGCTGGCCCGGATGGAACGGTCGGGCATCAAGGTGGACCGCGATACGCTTAGCCGGATGTCGAACGCCTTTGCCCAGAAGATGGCCGGGCTGGAGGATGAGATTTACGCGCTTGTCGGGCGCAGGTTCAACGTTGGCTCCCCCAAGCAGTTGGGTGAGATCCTCTTTGACGAGATGGGGATCGAGGGGGGTAAAAAGGGCAAAACCGGCGCCTATGCCACGGGTGCAGACGTGCTGGAGGATCTGGCGACGGAGCATGAATTGCCCGCACGCGTGCTGGACTGGCGGCAGCTTTCCAAACTGAAATCGACCTATACGGATGCGCTGCAGGATCACATCAACAGGGATACTGGCCGGGTTCATACCTCCTACTCCATCGCCGGGGCCTCGACAGGTCGGCTCGCCTCGACTGATCCGAACCTTCAGAACATTCCCATCCGGACCGAAGAGGGGCGTCGTATCCGTGAGGCTTTCGTGGCTGAACAGGGCAAGAAGCTGGTGGCGCTGGACTATAGTCAGATCGAGCTGCGCATCCTGGCCCACATCGCGGATATTCCAGCGCTGAAGGAGGCCTTTGCGCGGGGCGACGACATCCACGGCATGACCGCGTCGGAAATGTTCGATGTTCCGATGGAGGAGATGACCCCGGAGATCCGCCGCCGCGCCAAGGCCATCAACTTTGGCGTGATCTACGGCATTTCCGGCTTTGGACTGGCGCGCAATTTGCGGATCCCCAAGGCCGAGGCGCAGGGATTTATCGACCGCTACTTCGAACGCTTTCCGGGCATTCGGACCTACATGGATGACACCAAGGCCTTCGCGAAGGAAAATGGCTTTGTCCAAACCCTCTTTGGCCGCAAAATTCACACGCCGGAGATCGGTGCCAAGGGCCCCCGCGCCGGATTTGCTGCCCGTGCGGCGATCAACGCGCCCATACAGGGCACTGCGGCGGACGTCATCCGGCGCGCCATGATCCGCATGCCCGAGGCCATCGCCGACCTGCCTGCCGCGATGCTGCTGCAGGTCCACGACGAGCTTCTGTTCGAGGTGGAGGAGGGCAGTGAGGAGAAGCTGATCGAGGCCGCGCGCGAGGTGATGGAGAATGCCAACGATCCGGTGGTGAAGCTGGACGTGAAGCTGACGGTCGATGCGGGAATCGGGGACAACTGGGCCGACGCGCACTAGTCATCGAGGTCGCGACGAAACAAGCGGTCATCTGATGGGGGCTGTCTGCCCCTCACCCCCCCGAGAGTTTTGTCAGTGATAAAGAGAGGCCTCTCGGCGGTCGGCTATACGCTTCTGATCAGGCGCGCCACGATCCGGCGGTGATGGGGGCGGGGATCAGGACCGCCGGGAAGGCGACGGCCCAGCTGGGCAGCCAGCCGCTCACCCAGTCCCGGGTGAATTCCGCGTCGATCGGCACGGCCCGCGCGGTTAAGATGCCGGAGAACAGGAAGGACATCAGTCCCGACAGGATAAAGCCAAAAAAGGATCGGTGCGAAACGGTCCGGATAAGGCAGCTCAGCCCAGAGATGGCTGATGTCGGCGGCAAATCCGATAGCTCAGCTTTCCTGGGGAAGCTCCTCGGACGGGATGATGTCGAAGAATATGCCTTGCGACCAAATGCCAAACCAGCCGTTATGATGGGTCCCGAGATCGACCAGCCGGTAGAAACTCTTGCGGTCAATCAGGGCCTCGAGGTTGCGGCGGATCAGGATATAGGGCGATGGCTCCCCGGTTTCGGGGTCCCGCTCAACCCTGATGGGGTGGTCCGGTCCGGCCTGCGCCCTGTCATCCACGTTGGTGTAGAATTCAAGCGTCTGGTCGGCACCTTCCCCGATCGCGTGGAAATCCACAGCGACAAATGGCGCATCCTCCACCTGGATGCCTACTTTTTCGACAGGCGTGAGCAGGAAATAGCTGTCGTCCTCACGCCACAGAATGGTCGAGAAGAGCTTGACCATTTCGGGCCTGGCAATCGGTGTTCCCTCGTAAAACCATGTTCCGTCACGCTTAATCTGCATGTCCAGATCGCCGCAGAAGGGCGGATTCCACTTCTCCAGCGGCGGTAATCCGCGCGTCTTGGCGGCCTTTGCCGTCTCCGCCAGGCTTGATGCGGTAGGGGTCACGGTTTTTTGTCCGCTCATAGCTTTTGCCATTTCCTCTGCGAGAGATACACTTACTGTTGAAGCATATAATCCAAGGATTTCATTTGTCATGACGCAAGCCGAAGACATGGTGGCCGAGATCGAGGCACTTGGCGACAAGCTGGCCGAGGCCAGAACATCGATCACCAAGCGGTTCATCGGCCAGGACCGGGTGGTTGAGCTGACCCTGACGGCCCTCCTGTGCGGCGGCCACGGGCTGCTCATCGGTCTGCCGGGACTGGGCAAGACGCGCCTGGTAGAAACGCTGAGCACCGTGATGGGGCTGCAGGGCAACCGGGTGCAGTTCACGCCCGACCTGATGCCCGCCGATATCCTTGGCTCCGAAGTCCTGGAAACGGCGGAGGACGGCACAAGGTCGTTCCGGTTCATCGAAGGACCGATTTTCTGCCAGCTTCTGATGGCCGATGAGATCAACCGCGCCAGCCCGCGCACCCAGTCCGCGCTGCTGCAAGCCATGCAGGAAAAGACCGTGACCGTGGCGGGTCAGAGCCGTTCGCTGGGCGTGCCTTTCCACGTTCTGGCAACCCAGAACCCGATTGAGCAGGAGGGCACCTACCCCCTGCCCGAGGCGCAGCTGGACCGCTTTCTGGTTCAGATTGACGTGGCCTATCCGGACCGCGAAACCGAACGGGATATCCTGATTGCCACAACGGGTGAGACGGAGGCGGAATCGACCGAGGTTTTCACCGCCAAGGAGCTGATCGAAGCGCAGCGGTTGCTGCGCCGCATGCCGGTGGGAGAGTCGGTGGTCGAGATGATCCTGGATCTGGTCCGCGCCTTCCGTCCCGAGGAAGAGGACGCCAGCCCAAGGGTGAAGGAAACCGTCGCCTGGGGCCCCGGCCCCCGCGCGGCGCAGGCGCTGATGCTGGCGGTTCGGGCCCGGGCCCTGCTGCAGGGTCGCCTTGCCCCTTCAGCTGAGGATGTGATCGACATGGCGCGCCCCGTACTGAGCCACCGGATGGCGCTGAACTTTGCCGCACGGGCGCGGGGCGACAGCCTGCAGGGTCTGATCGATGAGACAGCCGCCGATCTGAGCCGATCGAAAGCCGCAGCGTGAAAACGCCCATCACCCTCCGCGCGCGGGCCGAAACCGAATCGGCCCGCCTGCCCGCGCTTCTGGCCCGGGCGGAGCATCTGGCTGGTGCCGTCCTTCTGGGTGCGCACGGGCGCAGACGCGCGGGGCTGGGTGATGATTTCTGGCAATACCGTCCCGCTCAGTTGGGCGACAGCCGCCGCCTGATCGATCACCGCCGGTCGGCCATGGGCGATCAGGAATTCGTCCGCGAAAGGGAATGGCAGATTGCCCAGTCCGTGATGCTCTGGGTGGATCAGGGCGCCTCCATGCGGTTCACCTCGGACAGGCTGCTGCCGGAAAAGGCCGACCGCGCCCGCCTGCTGGGTCTCGCGCTCGCCATCCTTCTGATTCGCGGGGGGGAGCGTGTGGGCCTGACCGGCACGGCCCTGCCGCCCCGGCGCGGTAACGCACAGGTGCTTCGGCTGGCCGAGATGTTCAGCGAGGATGACGAAGCGGATTACAGCCCGCCGGAACACCGCGCGATGATCCCCCACGCACGTGCAGTCTTCATTTCCGATTTCCTGGGGGACCTGGCAGAGGTTGAACTGGCCCTGACGAAGGCTGCGGACCGCGGCGTGCGTGGGGTGCTTTACCACCTGCTTGACCCTTCCGAAGAGGTTTTCCCTTTCACGGGCCGTACGATTTTCGAAAGCGTCGGCGGCACCCTAAGCCACGAGACGCTCAAGGCTAACGACCTGAAGGACCGCTATCTGGATCGGCTGGCCGCCCGAAAGGCCGAGTTGCAGCGCCTTTGCACGCTGACAGGGTGGCAATACGGGCTGCACCACACGGACCATTCGGCACAGTCTGCGCTGCTTTGGCTCTATGGCGCGCTTGATACCCGCGGCGGGGTGGCAGCATGACGGTACTGGGCGGCATCGGATTTACCGCCCCCTGGCTGCTGGTCGCGCTGTTGGCGCTGCCCATTCTGTGGCTCATTCTGCGGGCTGTGCCGCCCGCACCGATCCGGCGCCGCTTTCCCGGTGTGGCCCTGCTGCTGGGGCTGAAGGACGACGAGACCGTTTCGGACCGCACGCCCTGGTGGCTCTTGCTGTTGCGGGTACTGGCAGTGGCCGCCATCATCCTGGGTCTTGCCGGTCCGGTTCTGAATCCGGAAACGGATCAGGCGCAGGGCAATGGCCCCCTTCTGATCGTGCTGGATGGCAGCTGGGCCGGGGCGACCCGCTGGCCGCAACAGACCGAGGCGATCGAGGCGCAGCTGACCCGCGCCAGCCGCGCGGGCCGGACGGTGGGGTTCCTGACGCTGACACGGCCTGAGGCACCCAGTTTTCAGGCTGCTGACGCCTGGCGTTCGAGGTTGGCAGGCCTATCTCCCGCGCCCTGGCTGCCTTCCGAGGACCAGATCGACCGCGCGGCGGAGATCATCGGGGAATTGAGCCCGTTCGACAGCCTGTGGTTCAGCGATGCGCTGGATTATGTCGGACGCGACCGTGTACTGGATGCGCTGCAGGACCAGGGGGCGGTTGAGGTCTACCAGACTGCCGCCAATGTCTTTGCTATTGCACCGGCCACCTACGCCGACAGCCTTGTGAACCTCAGCGCCCACCGGGCTTCACCCGGTCAGGCGCGGGAGATCGTGATACAGGCCGAGGGGCGTGATCCGGCTGGCAATGCGCGCATCCTGGCAACGGCGAACGCGACCTTTGAGGCGAACGGCACCTTGGCCACGGCCGAATTGGCCCTGCCGTCGGAGTTGCGCGCGCGCATCACCGGTTTCGTGATCGCGGGCCAGCGGTCGGCCGGGGCGACAACGCTGGTGGACGATGCCCTGCGGCGCCGCGAGGTGGCCCTGATCGGCGCGGGCAGCGCGCAGGAGGGCCTGCAGCTCCTCTCGCCGCTGCACTACATCGAGCAGGCTCTGGTGCCGACGGCGGACCTGATCGACGGCTCCATCGCGGACGTCCTGCCCGCAAACCCGGATGTGATCGTTCTGGCGGATGTGGCCACCCTCGCAGAGGCGGAGGCGGCCCCCCTGATGGAATGGATCGATGAGGGCGGCATGCTGGTGCGTTTCGCGGGCCCCCGGATTGCCGCCAGTGACGTCAGCCGCGCGGACGAAGACCCGCTGATGCCCGTACGCCTGCGCGCAGGCGGCCGCAGTGTTGGCGGCGCGATGAGTTGGGGGGAACCGAAGGCGCTTGCCCCCTTCAGTGAAACCTCACCCTTTTTCGGGCTGCCGGTACCGGATGATGTTGTCGTCTCGGCTCAGGTCGTCGCGCAGCCCGACCCGACACTGGCCGAACGCGTGATTGCCTCGCTCAGCGACGGCACACCGCTTGTCACCCGCAAGGCCGTGGGGCAGGGCCAGATTGTCCTGTTCCACGTGACCGCGACGGCGGAATGGTCGACCCTGCCCCTTTCAGGATTGTTCGTGCAGATGATGGAACGGCTGGCCATCTCATCGGCCTCCGTGACGCCTGACGCACGTGATCTGGAGGGGACGACCTGGCGGCCCCTCCGCGTGATGGACGGTTACGGGGTTCTGCGGGATGCGGGCAATCTGCCCGGCGTGGCAGGGCCCAGGCTTGTCTCGGCCGCCATGGGCCCCGAGCTGCGCCCCGGAATCTACGCCAGCGGCGACCGGCGGCTGGCGCGCAATGTACTTGGCCCCGATGACACCCTTACACCGGCAAGCTGGCCTGCGGATGTGCCCGTGCGCGGCTTTGCCGTGGCGCTCGAGCAGCCACTGGCCGGTTGGCTGCTGAGCCTCGCCATCCTGCTCTTGCTGGCCGATGTCGTCGCTTCGCTTGCCCTGTCGGGCCGCTTGATTGGGCGAAGCAACGCGACGGTGGCCATCGTGGCCGCTCTCCTGCTGGTTCAGGCGCCTCCGGCCGAGGCTCAGAGTTCAGACGATGATTTCGCCCTTGTTGCGACGTCAGAGGTATCGCTTGCCCATGTCATTACCGGAAATGCCCGGGTGGATGAGATTGCGTCGGCCGGTCTGCGCGGTCTGTCAGATACGCTCTTCTTCCGCACCTCGGTCGAACCTGCGCCGCCCACAGCGGTGGATCTTGAGCTGGATGAGCTTGCCTTCTTTCCGATCCTTTACTGGCCCATCACGCCCGATCAGCCGCGCCCTTCATCTGAGGCCTACACCAGGCTGAACGAATACCTGCGTTCGGGCGGTCTGATCCTGTTCGACACAAGGGATGCCGATATCGCCCGGTTCGGCGGGGCCAGCCCCAATGGCCGCAAACTGCAGGACCTTGCAGCACCTCTGGACATCCCCCCGCTTGAGCCGGTGCCGTCGGATCACGTGTTGACGCGAACCTTCTATCTGCTGCAGGATTTCCCGGGCCGTCATTCATCCCGCGATGTCTGGGTCGAGGCCGCCCCGCCAGATGCGGAACAGATCGAAGGGATGCCCTTCCGCAACCTAAATGACGGGGTAACGCCGGTCGTCATCGGTGGAAACGACTGGGGCGCTGCCTGGGCCGTGCGCAGCGACGGCGCGCCCTTGCTGCCCATTGGGCGCGGGTTCAGTGGAGAACGTCAGCGGGAACTGGCGAACCGTTTTGGCGTGAACCTCATCATGCATGTGCTCACGGGCAATTATAAGTCGGACCAGGTCCATGTTCCTGCCCTGCTGGATCGGTTGGGCCAATGACCGCAAGCATCGTTTATGACCCGCTGATCCCCTTGTCGCTGCTTATGGTGGTGGCGGTCATTGCGGCCCTGTCGATCGTGATCGCAGGTCTGCGCGGCCTGAATGGCTGGGGCCTGCGGGCCCTTGCGGCACTGGTCATAGTCGGCGCACTAGCGAACCCCTCCTATCAACAGGAGGACCGCGCACCGCTCAGCGACATCGTGCTGCTTGTCGAAGACCAGAGCGCGAGCCAGCGCCTTGCCGACCGGGCGGCGCAGAGCGCGGACGCAACGGAGGCGCTTGCCGCCGCCATCATCGCGCGACCCAATACAGAGCTGCGGCGCATCGAGGTGCCAGATGGCGCGGGTGACGCGGGAACCGAACTGATCACCGCCATCACCGATGCCTTGGCCGAAGAGCCGCGCGGCCGGATTGCAGGGGTACTGGCCATCAGCGACGGGCGCGTGCACGATGCCGATCTGCCGCTGGATCTGCCCGCGCCGATGCATCTGCTGCTCACCGGGACGGAAGCAGACTGGGACCGCCGACTGACCGTGCGCAACGCGCCCGCCTTCGCCATCATCGGCGAGCCTGTGACCTTGACCCTGCGCATCGACGATCTGGGCGCGGCACCCGAGAGCGACGGCCTTGTCCCCCTCGACATCTCCATCGACGGGGAGCCACCGCAGACCTTCCGCGTACCCTCGGGCCAGGATCTGGAACTGCCGGTCACGCTGCCCCATGGCGGACGCAATGTAATCCAGTTCACGGTGCCCGAAGCCGAAGGGGAACTGACCGATCGCAACAATACTGCGCTCATTCAGATGAACGGCGTCCGCGACCGGCTGAGGGTGCTTTTGGTCAGTGGGGAACCCCACCCCGGCGGACGCACCTGGCGAAACCTGCTAAAATCCGACAGCTCCGTCGATCTGGTGCATTTCACCATCCTGCGGCCCCCGGAAAAGCAGGACGGCGTTCCGGTGAACGAATTGTCCCTCATCGCCTTTCCGACGCGTGAGCTGTTCATGGAGAAGATCAACGACTTCGATCTGATCATCTTTGACCGCTACCAGCGGCGGGGGATCTTGCCCGCGCTCTACCTTGACAACGTTGCCAACTATATCCGGCAGGGGGGTGCGGTGCTGGTCGCGGCCGGACCCGACTTTGCCAGCGCCGACAGTCTTTTCCGCTCGCCCCTTGGCACCGTTCTGCCCGCCACACCGACGGCCCGGGTGGTGGAGGAGCCTTATTTGCCGAAAGTGACCAATCTGGGCGAGCGGCATCCTGTTACCACCGACCTGCCCTCAGCGGGCGATTGGGGCCGCTGGCTGAGACAGATCGATGTGTCCGATCCCGATGGCCACGTGGTCATGGAAGGAATTGATGAGCGACCTCTGCTGGTTCTGAACCGGGTTGAGGAAGGGCGCGTGGCGCTGCTGGCCTCCGATCATGCCTGGCTTTGGAGCCGGGGCTACGAGGGCGGCGGGCCGCAGCTGGAGCTTTTGCGCCGTCTGGCCCACTGGATGATGAAAGAGCCAGAGCTGGAGGAAGAGGCCCTGACCGCAACCGCCGAAGGGCAGACCATGCGGATCACCCGCCGCACGCTGGGTGAAAGCGTGCCGCCTGTCGGCATTACCGCACCCGATGGGACCCTTGTGGAAATTCCGCTGACTGAAGAGGCTGCGGGGATTTACGAAGGGCTCTTCGAGGGTCCGGAAATCGGTCTTTACCGTCTGAAGAACGGCGATCAGAGCAGTGTCATCGGACTTGGCCCCGCGGCACCACGGGAATTCGTTGAGACCATCGCAAGCGGTGAGGCGCTGGATCCGATCATCACCGGGATGCGCGGCGGAATTGCCCGCCTCGAGGAGGGTCTCCCAAGGCTGCGCAACGTGCGTGCGGGCCGTCCGGCCGCGGGCCGCGGCTGGCTGGGTCTGACCCCACGCGGTGCCTATGAGACGCGCGATGTGCGCACAACCGCACTGTTGCCCGCCTGGCTCGTGCTGATCCTCTCCTCCTTCTTCATCCTTGCCGCCTGGCTTCGGGAAGGGCGGCGGTGAGCACTGGTTGTCGGGTGCTCAAACCCGATGACTACGTGGACGCGCGGACCCTATATGAAACGCTCTCAGCGGGACGGACCTTGCCGGAATTTGACATCGGACGCGCCGGTTTTGAGCGTGTGATCGGGCACGACGGAACCTGGATCATCGGTGCAGAACGAGGCGGACGGATCGTCAGCTTTGCAACCCTGCATGTCCTTCCAAACATGACCTATCAGATGCGCCCCTATGCGCTGATTGAGAATGTCGCGACCCTCCCCGACTTTCAGCGCCGTGGCATTGGACGGACGGTAATGGCGGCCGCCACGCGCAAGGCCTGGGCTGAAAAAGCCTACAAGATCATGGTGTTGACCAACCATGCGCGGCAAACGCGAGGGTTTTATGAGAAGCTGGGCTTTGTGAGTGGAGAGAAGGACGGGATGATCCTGCGACCGGACGCCCAGCCGACCTAGGCTCTTTCAAAGCGCCCGAAGCAGCAATCCAGTCGCAAGAAACAGGACCGCCGCACCCGCCAGAAACTCCACCCCCGCAGCGATCTGCGCAAGGCGCGGGGTCTGCGCAATTCCGGCAAGCAGTCCCCCCCGCAAACCACCAGCCGCCAGTCCGACAAGAACGGTCACAAGGGCAGTACCCAGCGCCATGGCAAAGGCCCCGCCGATCCCCAGCCCGCCGATTCCCATCTGCCAGGTAATAATCAGCACAAAGAGCGCCCCGGTGCAGGGGCGTATCCCGATGCTGCCGATGAGCAAAAGCGCATCGCGCAGGCCTTTGGCTCTGTCGATTTCCTCAATTGTAGGGCCGTGTGCATGACCGCAGCTTGAACAGACGGCAGTCTCGCCCACATGCGCGTGGCCCTGTCCTGGTTTGCGCAGTTTCCGCAATCCACGCAGGGCCAGCCAGAGACCGATCAGGGCGATGGCGGCGTAGCTTGCGGGGGCCATGATGTTCTCTGTCACGCCAATGAGTGCGGCACGGGAGAGGTTCAGAACCAGGACACCCGTGTAGACCAGCGCCACCGCCGTGACCGCCTGCCCGAGAGAGGCCGCCAAGGCGATGACCGACAGCCGCAGCATGGGCACCCGCCGCGCCATTCCGTAGCCGCCGATCAGCACCTTGCCGTGCCCCGGTCCGGCGGCGTGGGCGAGGCCATAGGCAAAACAGGCCGTCAGCAAGGCCGCAACAGCGCCCCCCTCACCCGCCCGCGCGGCCCGGAGGGCTCGGGCGATGGTGTTCTGAAAAGCGCGCTGCTGTTCCGCCGCCCAATGGCCCAGACGATCAAAACCGCCCTCCCACCAAAAGAAGGCCAGCGCCAGGATAAGCAGCAGCGCGATCAGGCTCAGGACACGGGGCATGTGACGATAACCCTGGTGGCCAGTTCCGCACCGATGTTTGGAAGACCCTCTTCCTCCGGTGTCATCTCCGCGTCGAGCATTTGCAGCTTGGCGCGGAGTTCGATCAGTCCTTCATTCAGATCCGGCACTTCCAATCGGTGACGACAGGCGGCCTGCCCTTTCAGAACCACCGGCAGGGTCACGTCGTAGGCCGTGTAATAGCTCAGATCATAGGGCATCAACTCCAGCGGCTGGCCGACCACGGTTGGTGACATCACCTGCCGGGTGTGCACGGTCGTGATGCGCCCGTCCTGGTAACTGGCCGAGATCTTTTGCGGGCCGGACAGATCCAGCAGGTCGCCCTTCTGGAAGATTTCCAGATCGCCGTTGAACCCCTCGACCCATTGCATGTCGAAACCTGTCAGTTCCGCCTGTTCCGCCTCTGTCAGGATGCCGTCGTAATCGGGATCAAGGCCCATATCTTCGGTAATCAGGAGGGAATAAAACTCATCGTAGACCCAGGTCACCCGCACGCTTTCCAGCTGTCCGGCAGAATCAAAACTCAGTTCAAGCCCGGTGTCGATGAAGACATGCGGATGGGCGCCAAGAGGCGCGGCGAAGAGCAGGCCAAAAAGGCAGGCGAGGGTCTTTCTCATCGGGTCGATTGATAGCGCAGCGACGGGATTTGGACAATTGCTCATTGGCAGTGTTCCGCCGGTGCGGGAGTGCTGTGAACGATAAGGCAGCCCGGAACAGGACGGGTTGCGCGTAGCATTGCAGGTGGAGGGGTGTTTCTTACTCAGACAACCGGATTTCGACCCGGTCCGCGCGGCCCCGCGCGTCGATCACGGAAATGGTCGAATAGCCCGCCGTCTGCATGGGCAGCATCAGATCACGGCGGCGCAGACCCGTGTGGACGGGCGCGCCGTTGATCAGGACGGTGAGCGGCAGAATACCCGCCGCCAGTTTCAGCGGCAGGCCTTCAGGGGCCGACCGCAGGACGGCACCATCGGGGGGGAACTGCACTTTCGGCGCGTCGTCGGCCGGGCTGAAGACCGCGTCCCGGCTGCGGAAACGCTGCAGGGGCTGCGGCAAGAGGGCGGTGCCTACCATCAGGGTCTCGGGCGGCGGTGGCGGAAGAGCCGCAGGCGCGGGCTTCAGGCGCCCGAAGGCCTCAAA
This sequence comes from Sulfitobacter sp., assembly GCA_013002405.1. GTDB lineage: Bacteria > Pseudomonadota > Alphaproteobacteria > Rhodobacterales > Rhodobacteraceae > Sulfitobacter. The sequence continues at coordinate 30,654 of JABDKA010000215.1, forward strand.
AAGGATTGGGGCGGCCAGGTCCCCACCGAAGGCACCCGGCACGGGCGTACCGTCGGGACGTCCCAGCCAGACACCGATCACATGCGCGCCGTCAAAGCCGACCGCCCAGGCGTCGCGGTGCCCGTAAGAGGTCCCCGTCTTGTAGGCAATCTGGCCGGTCCGTGCACCACTGCCAGCCGGAGGCTGGATGCTGGCCAGGATATGGCCCACCTGCCAGGCCGCTGCGGCGCTCATAATGCGGCGAGGTGCCCCGGGCTCCGAATCGACGCGGAAAACGAGGGGTATTGCCTCCCCCCCGCGGGCAATCGCGGCGTAGAGTTGCACAAGGTCGGTCAGCGTCAGCCCGACACCGCCAAGTGCGATGGCAAGGCCCGGCTTGCCCCCCGGCACCTGAGGGTCCGCGCCCGCCTGCCGCAGGCTGGCCATCAGCCGTGCGGGGCCCAGTTCCTGCGTTAGAAGAACCGGCGGGATGTTGAGTGATAGCTGCAGCGCCTCCCGAACCGTCAACTCCCCCCGAAAGTGCCCGTCAAAATTCCTCGGCGCATAGCGGCCGAAGGACACGGGCGCGTCGTTGATGATCGTTTCGGGATGAACCAGACCCTGATCGAAGGCCAATCCGTAGATGAGCGGTTTCAGGGTTGAGCCTGGCGAGCGCACCGCGCGGGTCATATCGACGAATCCCGAGGCACCGTTTCGGGCGTCATAGTAGGGCGACCCGACGCTGGCGAGGACCTCTCCAGTGCGGAGTTCAGCAACCAAGATCGCGGCCGAGAGGCCCCGCGCCTGTCCCTGCACCGCACGGCGGGCGAGGGTTTCAAGCTGTCCTTGCAGCCGACCGTCCAGCGTCACATCGAACCGGTCGGCCAGCGGATCATCGGCGCGCTGGCGATCCGCCAGATGGGGAGCAAGGCGGGCGAAATTTCTCAACCTTCGCGGTACGGGTGCGGTGCGCCACTTACCCGGCAGCCCGACGCGGGCCAGCATCCTGTCACGTGCCGCCTGCGCGTTTGCCGGATGCCGGTCCGGGCGGCGCGCCTCGGGGGCTTGCGGAAGGGCGATCAGCAACGCGGCCTCCTCCGACGTCAGGCGTCGGGGTTCTTTCCCGAACCAGGCCAGCGCGCCCGCGCGCAGCCCCTCAAGCGGTCCGCCGTAAGGCGCATGGGTCAGGTAAAGCTCTAGGATTTGCGCCTTGCTCAACCGTCGTTCCAGCGCCAGGGCAAGGCGGACCTGCCTCAATTTGCCGGACCAGGTTCCAGTGCCTGAATTTTCCAACAGGCGGGCGACCTGCATGGTCAGAGTCGAGCCGCCTGAAACCACCCGTCCATGCCACAGCGCCTGTCCCGCCGCCCGCAGTGCTGCGATAGGGTCAACACCCGCGTGACGATGGAACCGCTTGTCCTCAACCGCGATCAGCATCTCTATGAAGGTGGGATCAACGTCCGCCAGCGCCAGCTTTAACCGGGTGCGTCCATTCTCCACCTGAAAGACCCGCAGAAGCACGCCGTGACGGTCGCGGACCTCGGTCGAGGATTCGGTCAGGATGGGCGGCAGGACCGTTGCCTCCACCCAGCGATCCGCCGCATCACGCAGCCCCGCGCCAACCCACAGGATCGCCGCCAGCAGGAGGAGGGCCGCATAACGGCTCATGGCAGAACTTTGACCTGAACCGAGGCCGTGTTGGCGCGGTATTCGGGGCGGTACATGTCTTCCACCGTTGCCGCCGGATGGTGGAAACTGCCGGGGCTGACTGCCCGCAGGACATAGGCCAGACGGAAGGGGTCACTGCCCCTATAGTTCACCGCCGCAATGAAACGGTCACTGCGGAACTCCGCGCTCTCCACTTCCACGGTCTTGAGCCAATCAAGACGGCCGATCTGTCCACTGCGGATCAAGTTTGGATTGTCGATCTCGTATCCTGCAGGCAGCGGATCGTCGATGATCAGCCTTGCGCCCACCTCCTCGAAAGGCGTGACCTCGATCACCGCGACCAGACGTTCGCCCGACTGGACGGCGCCGCTCAACGGTTTGCCTTCCATGTCATAGTAACTGCGGGAGATCGCGTAGCCGTATCCGCCTGCCTCCGGCGGCACCAATGGCACGCCATAGGCGGTCATGGTGACGTCCATGCTCACGCCGCTGACGTTCTCTATGGTGGTGGCTGCAGTTTCCCGATCCGTCAGCCGCCGCACCACCGGACCCGCCGCTGCCGCGCCATCGACAAGCAGCCCGGGCACCGCGTTCGGATCGGCCAGCGCGTGGGCGGCCATCACAACCTGCGCCGCTTCCTGCGTGGAAAGGCGTTGCCGGTCCCGGCTGACAAGCGCCGCCATTGTGACCGGGTTGATCGCAGCGCTGCCCGCCTCGGCGCTCAGCTTCAGGACCGCTGCGGTGTCGCGCAGGTAGGTGCCGAAATCACTGCGCCAGCCGCGCTGGGGTGTGGCTGCGGAGAGCCGCTGCTGCGCGCGGCGGAAGAGGTCATCGGCCCGTGTCGGATCCCCGTAGGCCGCCAGCGCCGCACCCAGTTGCGCAAGGGCAAGTGGCGTGCCGAAGTCGTCCGCCTTCGTGTCCGCGTAGTAGCGCAGATCGCCCATGCTCGCCGCCCCTTCGCGGGCCAGAACGAGAAGCGCGTAGGCGATATCTTCGCCTCCCTTGTCGAAATCCGGGGCATAGCTGATCCGGTTGCGGAGGTTGTCCATGGCAAGGCGAAAGGCGAGGTCTGGCATCGTGAAACCCTTGGCCCGCGCACGGCTCAGGAAATC
>JABDKA010000222.1 GCA_013002405.1 Sulfitobacter sp.
GGCTGAAGGCCATGCTGACCGTGACGGAGAACCTGCGCTTCTGGGCGGAGGTTTTTGGCAAGTCCGATATCACCGTCGCGCTTGACGCCTACCGCCTGCACCCGCTGGCGCACCGCATGGCGGGAACGCTGTCCGCGGGACAGAAGCGCCGGCTTGGGCTGGCGCGGCTGCTGGTCACCGGACGGCCTCTCTGGGCACTGGATGAGCCAACGGTTTCGCTCGATACCGAAGCGGTCGAAATGTTCGCCGCCGCCGTCCGCGCCCATCTGGCAGGGGGCGGTTCCGCCCTCATCGCGACCCACATCGACCTGGGGCTCAGAGCGCGGGTGCTCGACATCTTGCCCTATCGCGCCAAGACCAGTGTCCGCGCCGGGGCGAGCGATGAGGCCTTCCTGTGATTGCCCTCCTGATCCGCGATCTGCGGCTTGCCTTCCGCGCGGGAGGGGGTTTTGGCCTCGGTCTCGCCTTTTTACTGATCGTGACCGTGCTTGTACCCTTCAGTGTCGGGCCCCAGTCCACACTGCTCAGCACAATCGCCGCCGGTATCCTGTGGCTGGGCGCGCTCTTGGCCTGCCTTCTGTCGCTGGACCGGCTTCTGGCGTTGGATCACGAGGACGGTACGCTTGATCTGTTGCTCACGGCCCCCCTGCCGCTTGAGGCTGTGGTCAGCATCAAGGCGCTGGCCCACTGGCTGACCACCGGCCTGCCGTTGGTGCTGGCAGCACCACTGCTAGGAATTTTGCTGAACCTGCCGGGACCGGGGTTTCTCTGGCTTGTCAGCTCCCTTGCAATCGGCACACCGGCCTTGTCGGTCATAGGCACCTTCGGGGCGGCCCTCACCGTAGGGGTGAAAAGGGGTGGCCTGCTGCTGTCGCTGCTGGTCCTGCCGCTCTACGTCCCGACGCTCATCTTCGGGGCCGAGGTGGCACGCCGCGGCGCGGCCGGTCTGGCGCTTGAGACACCCCTGCTGATGCTCGCGGGGATCACCTTTGCAACCATCGCGCTCATGCCTTTCGCTTCAGCCGCCGTTTTGCGAATGGGTCTGCGGTAAGGGAGGCATTATGTCCCGCACGGCAGTCGATGCGCTTTGTGCATTGAGCCTGCGGAGACCAGCGACTAAATAACCCTCATGTCGATCTGGCAATACGCAAATCCGGTGAAATTCCTGGCGCTGAGCGCCAAGGTTCAGCCAACACTCTGGCTGATCTCAGGCATTTGTGTGGTGGGCGGTCTGGTCTGGGGGTTTTTCGGCACACCAGACGATTTCCGCCAGGGATCTACGGTCAAGATCATCTATCTGCACGTGCCCTCGGCCCTCATGGCGATCAACGCCTGGTTCATGATGCTGGTGACCTCACTGATCTGGCTGATCCGTCGGCACCATGTGAGCGCGCTGGCTGCAAAGGCGGCCGCGCCCGTGGGGGTGGTGATGACCCTTATCGCGCTTGTCACCGGGGCGATCTGGGGTCAGCCCATGTGGGGCACCTGGTGGGCCTGGGACCCGCGGCTCACCTCTTTTCTGATCCTTTTCCTTTTCTACCTGGGCTACATCGCCCTGTGGGAGGCGATCGAGGATCCTGATACGGCGGCAGACTTGACATCGGTTCTATGCCTTGTCGGATCGGTCTTTGCGATCCTGTCGCGTTACGCGGTGCAGTTTTGGAACCAGGGTCTGCACCAGGGCACCTCCGTGCCCGTGGTCACGGGGGGACGGTCCGTGGCGGATGTCTTCTGGTACCCGCTTCTCACCAGTATGGTTGGCTTTGGGCTTCTCTTCGTGGCGCTTGTGTTTTACCGGACCGGGACCGAAATCAGGCTGCGCCGCGCCCGCGCGCTGCGGGCCCGCGTCGGACGGGAGCTGTGAATGCCTGAACTGGGAAAATACGCGGTTGAGGTCCTGTCGGCCTATGCGGCCTCGCTGGTGCTTCTGGCGGCTCTCATCCTGCTGACCCTGCGCCGGGGCCGTGCGGCACGCGCAGCACTGGAAGAGGCCGAAGCGGAGGCGCGGCGCGATGCCTAAGATCCGTCCCCTGATGGTGGCCCCGCCGCTGATTTTTGCCGCCTTCGTGGCGCTGGCCGCTTTCGGTATGTTCCGTGACCATCCCGAGGGGCTGCCTTCGACCTTTGTGGGAAAGCCTGCGCCGGGCCTGCCCGAAGCCCCCTTGGAGGGTTTCCCGCCCGCGACTCCTGAGATGCTCGCCTCCGGGCAGGTGACGCTGGTGAACTTCTGGGCCAGCTGGTGCCCGCCCTGTCGGGCGGAGCATCCAAAGCTGCTGGAGATGGCGGCGGCGGGCATTCCAATCGTCGGCATAAATTTCAAGGACAAGGCCCGGAACGCCCGCAAATACCTGACCGAGGATGACAATCCCTTTATCGGGGTGGGGTTCGACCCGCAGGGGCGCAAGGCCATTGACTGGGGCGTGACCGCGCCGCCCGAAACCTTCATCCTGGATGGCGATGGAACGGTGCTGTTCCGCTACGCCGGGCCGCTGGTGGGCAGCGATTACGAGCAGCGTTTCGTGCCCGCGCTGGAGGCAGCGCAAGGGCGTTAATCAAACGCGGCTGATGCTAAGGTTGTCTTTCGAATTTATGTGGCAAGATGAAGGGGGAGCGGTGCGCTTCGCCATTCGAGGTTGCGTAATGTGACAATCAAAGCCGGTAGCCACCCGATACCGTGATCACCTCACCCGTGATGAAGCCCGCCGCATCTGACGCGAGGAAGCGGACCACCTTGGCGATGTCCTCCGGCACGCCTGAGCGGCCCAATGCGGTCATCTCGACGAAGGCCTTGACCAGGTCCGGCGGGCGCGGGCTCTCGGGTCGTTCGATGGCGCCGGGGGCGATGGCATTCACGCGGATGCCTTTCGGCCCCAGCGTCTTGGCTGCACCGCGGGTCCAGATCTCAAGGGCCGCCTTGCTTGCAGAATAGGAGAGCGCTCCCATCGCGGGCAGCCGTGCGTTGACCGACGAGATGTTGATGACGGAGGCACTGCGCTGGAGATGCGGCAGGGCGGCGTCAAGCAGAGCCATGGGTGCCGCGACATTGACCGTCTGGTTGAGCCCCTTGTCTTCTGCGTCGGTGAGAAGCGCGCCTGCGTTATTCACGATCACGTCGAGC
>JABDKA010000224.1 GCA_013002405.1 Sulfitobacter sp.
ATGTGGGGGCCTTTTCGCCGCAGGCCGGGACAAGGTCAAGGGGTTCTGGGGGCCTGCCGGACAGAGATCATCAGGTGTGCGAGGGCTGCCGTGGCACAAAGGCTGGCGGCGATGCCCGTGGCCTTCACGCCGAAGCCCGCGATCACCAGTCCGCCCAGGGCCGAGCCCGCGGCCGCCCCGATGTAGATGGCAGCGGCATTCAGGGCCAGTACCACGGGGGCCTGGGGCCCCGCGATGCCGATAAGCCGCATCTGCTGACCGGCCATGAAGCCCCAGCCCGTCATGGCCCAGAAGAAAGAAAGCGCCGCCAGCAGCCAGCCAGCCAAGGGCAGGGCAGAGAAGAACGGCATAAGCACAATCTGCGACAGGCAGAGGCCGATCAGCGTGATCTTCCAGCCGAAGCGGTCGGCGAGGTATCCGCCCATGATGTTGCCGCAGACGGCGCCCAGGCCGAACATCAGAAGGACAAAGGTCACCCCATCGCGGCCGTAATCCATGGACTGGCTTAGAAGCGGGGCGATGTAGGTATAAAGGACATAGATGGAGCCCAGGAAGGAGCCAGTGAAAAGCACCGCCAGCATCGTGCGCCCCTGGCGGATCACTTGCCCAAGATCTTGAAGACTAACCGGTTGAAATCGAAGCCCTGCGGGGACCCGGATCCAGATCAGCCCGATGCAAGGCAGGCAAAGCGCCAGCACCAGCCAGAAGGCCCACCGCCAGCCGAAGGTATAGGCGATCCAACTTCCGACAGGTACGCCCAGGACCTGGGACAGTGTCAGCCCGAAGAAGACCGAGGCCAGCACCCGCGCGCGCTGCGCTTCGGGGTAGAGGGCAGCTGCGACGGCTGCAGCTACGGGCGTGAAGATCCCCGCACCCGCTGCGGCGATCACACGACCGATGTTGAGCACAAGGAAATTGGGTGCCAAGGCAGAAAGAAGGGCAGCCAGACCAAAAAGCGTGAGCGCCGCAGCCAGAACCCGTCTGCGACCGACCTGGCCGGTCATGGCCACCATCAGCGGTGACAGAACCGCATAGGCCACCGAATAGACGGTCAGAAGCTGTCCGGCGCTGGCGGCACCGCGATGCATCTCTTGCCCCAGAGGTTCGAGCAGCCCCACGATCACGAAGGCACCCATCCCGATCACAAAATTCCCCAAGGATAACAGCGGGACGAGCAATGGATCGGGGGAAGCGGTTTGCATGCGCAAGGCTTAGCAGGTCTTATCGCACCCGCAAGACATGGCCAAAGGCACAAAAAGGAGCGGCGAGATGGTGGAAGTGGAATGGCAGCGGATGAAGGCGCAGGAGGTGCGCAGCTTTGCTGCGCGGAATGCGGTAGCGATCCTGCCGGTCGCCTCCATCGAACAGCACGGGCCACATCTGCCGACAATGACGGACACGCGGCTGGGCCATGAGGTGGCAATCCGTGCGGCGCGGCTGGCTTCTGATACCCGCGCGGTGATTGTCGCCCCCGTCGTCTGGTCGGGCCTGTCAGAGCATCACATGCCCTTCGGCGGCACCTTTACCATCCGCCCCGACACCTTCCGCGCGCTCATCCGTGATCTGGTTGAGGCGCTGGTGCGACAGGGATTTCGGGACATCCTTATTTCAAACTCCCACGGCGGCAATATCATCGCGCTTCAGCAGATCTGCGATGAGCTCGCACCACAGGTGGACGCGACCCTGGTCATGACCACCTATCCGATGGAGGCCGCCGAAGAGATCGGCAGACTTCTGGAGGAACAGGAGGGCGTCCAGCACGCATGCGAGGCGGAGACGGCGATGATGATGGCCTGCGAAGGCAGGCTGGTCGATCAAAGCGACCTTGCCGGGCAGAACAGTGACACGGCCTCGGCAGCGCGGTTCCTGAAGGCGGGCAAGGCATCGTACCGCTGGCGTCCTTTCACCCATGTGACCGGCAACGGCGTCTCGGGCAAGCCAGGCACGGCCACGGTAGAGAAGGGGGAGGCGCTTTTGAAAGCCAGCGCACAGGCCCTGGCCGATCTGATCTCAGACCCCGAAACCTGGGAGGCCGCGCAGGATCTGAGGGGAAATGAGACCGGCGGCGTACCCTTCCGCGATCAGCCCTAGGGAACGAATGGGGGGCCTGCCACGTTGGACAGCGTTCTAACGCAGACAGAGACCCCATGACCGACAGCATCACCAAAGACGCATTCGCCAAGATATCCGGCGCACAGAATAACGAGGATTTGGACAAGGCGGAGGCCCGCAATGGCCTACGCCACATTGCCTCTCTTTCGATGACCAAGATCGCCGATGGGCTGATCAACCCAAAGCTGGTTCTGGCCTGGCTCTTGACCGCACTTGGGGCCCCGGCGGTCTATGCCGGTGCGCTGGTGCCGATCCGGGAGGCAGGTGCGCTTCTGCCGCAAATGCCGCTGGCGGGCGTGGTGCAGTCCATGGCGCATCGCAAATGGGCTTGGGTGCTTGGTAGCGCGGGGCAGGGCATTTCTGCGGTTTTGGTCGTCCTGGCTGCCCTGACTCTCGAAGGCAGCGCGGCGGGTCTCGCTGTTTGCGGCGCACTGGCCCTTCTTGCCCTGTCGCGGGCGGTCTGTTCGGTTTCCTACAAGGATATCCTGGGCAAGACCGTTTCGAAGGCGCGGCGCGGATCCGTCACCGGCCTGGCCGGATCGGTGTCATCGGTCGGTGTTTTCACCTTCGCGATCCTATTGATCTCCGGTCTGGCGCAAAGTCAGAACGTGATCATCGCCGCCATCGGGCTTGCCGCTTGTTTCTGGGGGCTTGCCGCGGCGCTTTTTTCCACGCTGGAAGAGGAAGAGAGCAGTCAGACAGCCAGCCAACGCGCTGACTTTTCCGTCCTGACCAACAACCCGACCCTGCAGCGCTTTATCATCGTGCGCGGGCTCCTGGTCTCTACCGCACTTGCTCCGCCCTACTACGTGATCCTCGCAGGTTCTGCCGGGCAGGACACTCTAGGTCAGTTGGGCGCCCTGGTCCTCGCTTCATCGCTTGCCTCTTTCCTTAGTTCCTACATTTGGGGGCGTCTTTCGGATCGGTCGAGCCGTCTTGTCCTGATGCTGACCGGAATAATCGGCGCGGTCTCCATGCTCGCCGCCGTCGCCCTGTGGTTCTTTGGTCTGGCCACCGCGGTCTGGGCAATGCCCGTCACGCTATTTGTTCTGATGATTGCCTATCACGGGGTGCGCCAGGCGCGGTCAACTTACCTTGTTGATCTTGCTCCCGAAGATCAGCGGTCCGCCTATGCGGCGGTCAGCAATACGGTGATCGGAACGCTTCTGTTGGTCGCGGGTGTCGTGGGCGGCGGCGCAGCCCTGATCGGTGCGCAGGCGACGCTTGTGGTCTTTGCCGTGATGGCTGTTCTGGCCAGCCTTGTCGCCATTGGTCTGCCCGAAGTTGAAAAGGACGCCTGAGATCCTTCCCCTGTATACCGAGATATACGTTGACTGCGACGCATCGGTGTTTATTTACGACATATAGGCGCGCGCGCCACAGCGGCCTTTCACGAGCAGGAGAAAAAAAAGATGTCGAGCTTTAACCGGACCTTCAAGCTTTCCATTGGCGACGTCGATTTGATTGAAGAAGCCCTGCGCGCCCGGGGCCGCGAGCTTTGCCGGATGCGCCGCGCTTTGAGCGATGAAAACCTTGCGGATATGGAATCCATCCGGGTCATTGAAGAAGACCAGCGCGTTGGCGAGGAATTGCTGGGGCGGCTGCACGATCAGAAGATCTTTTACCGCCCCAAGACCAGCACCTACATCAGCGGCTAGGCCAGTCGGGCGGCGAATACCGCATAGGCCATCAACAAGCAGCAGAGCCATCCGAGATTGAACAGGATGGGCCGCAGTGGCATTCGCGCGATGCCGCTGATCATTCCAGCCGCATGGGCAACGCGGATCCAGAAAAAGGCGATGACGGTCCAGTAGGTCAGACTGCTGTAACCATCGACCCGATCCACCAGCAGCACCAGAACCGCGAAGGGCAGAAACTGTTCAAGCATGTTGAGATGTGCGCGATGGGCCCGGTGGACCCAGGCGGGCAGATCCCTCAGATCTCCGGGTCGCACGAAGGTATCGGCTGACCCATCGGCGCTGGGTTGCCGGGTGACCCCCACGATGTAGGGCACCCAAAGCGTTGCTGCGAGAAGGGCAAGACAGGTCAGAACTGCCAGTTCGGTTGGAAAATTGGTCATTGAAACTCTCCTTCATCCGCTCACATTGCAGCCTTGAGCGCGGTACCCGTCTCAAGCCATGATTTGAGTGAGGAAGCGAGACGCGCCCAACCTTCGGCCACCCCCTCCTGACCCGCGGGAATGTCGTAGTGCTCGATGGTGAGCTTGCACATGTCACCCTGAGGTTCGATCAGGAAGGCCATGCGCGAGGCGGGGGCGTCGGGGCCGAAGAAGTGCGGCTCGAACGTGGCCTCGATGCGGGACTTCGGCTCCACCTTGGTGGGGCGCTGGGTCAGCATCTTGCCGCCGTCAGGTCGGATCCAGGTCAGCTGGCCGCCAACCTCCGGGCTTCCTTCGACGGTGTCGCACATGAAATGATAGGCAGCCATGCTTTCGGGATCGCTCAGCGCGTCCCAAAGGGCATCTTGGGTGCATCGGATAAAGGTCTGCATCACGAAATCGGGTTTGGTCATCTGAGAATTCCTTTCGAGGGTTGTTTTGAGGTCAAGCACCGCTCGGGCCACCGGTTTCGCGCGCAGCGGCTCGATCCAGCGGTCTATCGTTTGTTGCAGGGGCAGGGCGTTCAGATAGTGGTATTTGAAGCGACCCTTCTTGTGAGTCACGATCAGTCCAGCCTCTTCCAGCACGCCGAGATGCTTCATCACACCGAACCGCGTCATATCCAGCAACTCGGTCAACTCCTGCAGGTTTTGCCCGTCCTTCTGGCGCAGGGCGTCCAGCAGGGTCCGTCGGGCCGGGTCGGCAAGGGCTTTGAAAATACCGTCCATGAGATACTTATAGGTGATTAAATAGTCACGTGACAATAGAGTCACCTAATAATCATCAACTTGCCACCGCCCTTAACCCCGCGCATGATCGCGAAAATGCTTGGGGGCACGCATGGGCGAAACGCAATATCTGACAACAAAACAAGGGCGTAAGCTTGCCTACCACCGGACAGAGGGGGCGGGCCCCTGGATCATTTTTCTGGGCGGTCTGAAATCCGATATGGAGGGGACCAAAGCGGTATTTCTGGAAGACTGGGCGCAGAAAAACGGTAGGGCGTTCCTGCGGTTCGACTATTCCGGGCACGGTGAGTCGTCGGGGAAATTCACCGATGGATGCATCGGCGACTGGGCCGAGGACACCGCCGCGGTTATCGCGGAGTTGACCGATGGCCCGATCTTGCCCGTGGGGTCCTCAATGGGCGGTTGGCAGGCGCTGCTTCTCGCCCGGGCGCTGCCTGAGCGCCTAACGGGGCTGGTCACCATCGCGGCGGCGCCGGATTTCACCGAGGACAGCTATTGGGCGGGGTTTACTGATAAAGAGAAGCGGCAATTGGAGGAGGAGGGGCAGGTTGAGCAGCCCTCCGACTACATGGAGCCCTACATCATCACCAAGCGCATGATCGAGGACGGGCGTCGGCAACTGGTCCTGCGGTCACCGCTTCATCTGCCTTTTCCGACGCGTTTCCTGCAGGGGACGGCGGACACGGCCGTGCGTGTTGATCTTGCGGTGCGCCTTCTGGAACATGCGACCGGGCCGGACATTCAACTGCGTCTGGTCAAGGACGCCGATCACCGGTTTTCGGATGAAAGGTGTCTTGGATTGATACTTGACGCGATAGATGAGGTGTCCGGAGTAAGCCAATGAGAATGCTTCTAAAAGCAATAGGGTATACGATCACTTTTCTGACCTTGCTTGCCTTGGGCCTCTACCTTCTTGGTCCCTACGAAGAGAGCGATCTGACCGCGCAATTTGATGAGGGCCTGCTGGATGATGGGGTGGCCCGCTATCTGCAATCGGTTGAGGCGGCCTTTGATGACATCACGCCAGGGGTCCAGAAGCGGGTGATCTGGGCAGGGGCGCCTGAGGCGCGAACCCCATGGGCAGTGGTCTACCTTCACGGCTTTTCCGCCACCTCAGAAGAGATCCGGCCCGTTCCCGATCAGGTGGCCGAGGCGCTGGGTGCGAACCTGGTCTACACACGCCTGAAAGGCCACGGCCGGGGTGGGGACGCCCTGGCCGAGGCAAGCCTGTCGGATTGGATGAGCGACACAGCGGAAGCGCTTGCGATTGGACGAGAAATTGGGGATCGGGTGCTGGTGCTTTCGGTTTCGACCGGCGGCACGCTTTCAGCGGCTGCTGCGCTGGATGAAGAGCTGTCGCGAGACGTAGCTGGGATGGTTCTCATGTCGCCGAACTTTGGCATCAACAACCCCCTCGCACCGCTGCTGACCTGGCCCGCCGCGCGCATCTGGCTGCCGCCACTTGCTGGGGCGGAGCGGTCTTGGGAGCCCCATAACGAAGCGCAGGGGAAATACTGGACGACACGGTATCCGAGCGTCGCTGGCTTGACCGTGGCTGCTCTGGTCAAAGAAGTGACATCCCGCGATCTTTCCCAGATCGATATTCCTGCGCTCTTCATCTACACCAATGAGGACCAAGTCGTCGTGCCCGCAGCAACGGCGGAGGTCGCTGACCGCTGGGGCGGCCCCACCGAAACACTGCAACCGACAATGGGCCCCGGCGATGATCCCTCCTCCCACGTCATTGCAGGCGACATTCTGTCCCCCAGCCAAAACGAGGCGACAACGGCCGCAATCGTCACCTGGGCGCGCGGGTTGTGAGCGGCTGATGCGCAAACCGGGCAGCATGTGGAGCCTTGAGACCTTCGGGCGACAGCGGTTGTCGAAGTACTATTTCATGCGGGATTTCATGTATTCGGAGATATCGGGCTATCACGGGCAACCGAACCTGCCGGAGAACCCCGATCTGGTGCTGGAAAACGGACGCGCTTTCTGCTCCGCGCTGATGGACCCGCTGGAAGAAACCTTCGGTCGGATCGCCGTGCGCACGGGCTACCGCTCTCCCGATCTGAACCGCTTCGGCAACGAAAACCGGCTGAATTGCGCGCGTAACGATCATCCGCTGGAATGCCACATCTGGGACCGCGGGGCGGGGGAGGCGGCCATTGCCGGGGCCTCCATTGTGGTGCCCTGGTTTGCCGATCAGTACGACCGGGGCCGCGACTGGCGTGATCTGGCCTGGTGGCTGCATGACCATCTGCCCTATTCGGAAATGTGGTTTTTCCCAAAGCTCGCGGCACTCAACCTTGTTTGGCGCCCGGCCCCATGGCGCACGATTTCAAGCTACATCGCCCCGCGTGGCACCCTCCTGCGGAAGGGAGCGATGCCAGCTGAAAGTCCGGCCACCCGGCAACGGCGCTATGCCGATTTCCCGCCATTCCGGGGGCTGGACTTGCCCACCGCGCCCGCGCCGGTTGAAGCCCTGTGATGCCGTGATATAGAAGACCTGACGGGGACGGGGACGGAAATGAAATTCAATCAATTCAACAAGGTAGAGACGAATGGCTGAGCCTCTCGTTCTTTTGCCCGGTATGATGTGTGACGCGCGGTTGTTTGGGCCGCAGATTGCTGAGCTCTCTGCGGATATCGCCGTCATGGTCGCCCCGATCACACAGGGGGAACGGATTGAAGAGATCGCCTCGGGCCTGCTGGACCAGTTGCCCGCGCGCTTCGCTCTCGCCGGGCTCAGCATGGGGGGCATCGTCGCGATGGAGATCCTGCGCCGGGCTCCGGACAGGGTGACGCGCATCGCGCTCATGGACACCAACCCCCTGGCGGAGACACCGACCGTCGCGGCCAATCGTGAGCCTCAGATCGTCAAGGTCCGCTCTGGCAAGTTGGTCGAGGTGATGCGTGATGAAATGAAACCGAATTATCTGGCGCCAGGTCCCTATCGCACCGAGGTTTTGGACCTGGTGCTGGACATGGCAACCTCATTGGGCGCTGAGATATTTGTCAGGCAATCACGCGCACTGCAGCGGCGGCGCGACCAGCAGGCGGTGCTGCGCAAATGCCGGGTGCCTGCACTTGTCCTGTGTGGCGCGCACGACCTGCTTTGCCCGGTCAAACGGCACGAATTCATGGCCGAACTGATCCCGAATGCGGAGTTGAAGGTGCTCAAGGATGCGGGTCATCTGCCGACGCTGGAACAGCCAGACGAAACATCTGCCGCCCTGCGGGCTTGGATGGGCAAGCCGATGATCCTGCGCTAGGGGGCGGCGTTCTTTCCAAGCAAGGCGTGCCGGTCTCGGGATCATAGAATGGTGTCTGCCGCCAGCGCCCCGTCACACGGGATAAGATCGCGCGGGCCAGCGATGTGAGGAAAGCGCCGATGCCGAAGTGCTTTCTTTCGCCGGTTGGCTGCGGCACGAGGGCGCGGGAAACCACGGGGCCCGCGATCTCAGGAATATCCAGGCGCTGTGTCAGGACCGATGTCAGGGGGAATCTGGCGCTGCGCTGGGTCGCGCTAAGCATCTTACCACAACAGGTTGCCCGCCAACGCAGCATATTCTTGGGGCCAGAGGCGAACGGCGCGATAAGGTCTGCCCCGTGGGTAATCTCAATCCGGTCGGCAGTCGACATGACCAGATCGGTGCCATCTGGCGCCGGGACCCCGCCCTAGATCACCCCGGCGCGGCAATAGTCACAAAAAACACATGCAGCGATTCGCGAGGGCGGGGTCCGCACCCTGCAGGATGACCGCCACCGTTCCGCATCCGCAACGGAACGTGGCATCCTTGCCGGGTTCAGACTGCGACGTTCATATTGGCGGGGTCTTTCTCGGACTTGCCGCGCTGGCGGTGGCCGTGAGGGGTGCCCTGTTCATGATCGTCAATGAAATCAAGCACCAGAGGCCGGATGTTGTTGCGCCAGCTTTTGCCCGCAAAGATCCCGTAGTGGCCTGCACCTTCCTCAAGATGGCTGGCCTTCTTCTCGTCCGGCAGGCCTGTCAGCAGGCCCAAAGCCGCAACACACTGGCCTGGGGCCGAAATATCATCGTTCGACCCTTCGACGGTCTTTACGGCGACCGTGGTGATCTTGCCGATGTCCACCGGCTTACCCTTAACGGTGAAACGATTCTTCGCAATCTCGCCTTCCTTGAAGATCCGTTCCACGGTCGACAGGTAGAATTCGGCCGTCATGTCCATAACGGCGAGGTATTCATCGTAGAATTTGTTGTGCTTGTCGTGCTCGTGAGCCTTGCCAGTGGCGACCCGGGCAATCTGATCCTGAAAGGCCTTGGCGTGCGTTTCGTTATTCATCGAGATGAAGGAGGCCAACTGTAGCAGCCCGGGATAGACCATGCGGCCCACTCCGGCATATTTGAACCCGACGCGTTGGATCATCAGTTCTTCGAGCTGGCCCATGGTCACGCGGCGGCCAAAATCGGTCACGTCCGTTGCAGCCGCATCCGGGTCGATCGGTCCACCGATCAGGGTCAGCGTCCTGGGCTGCGCGTCGGGATCTTCCTCGGCCAGCAGCGCCGTTGCGGCAAGGGCAAGCGGTGCAGGTTGACAGACCGCGATCACATGCAGGTCCGAACCAAGTTCGCGCATGAAATCAACAAGGTAGAGTGTGTAGTCTTCGATATCGAACTTGCCCGCGCTGACAGGGATATCGCGGGCATTGTGCCAGTCGGTTAGGTAAACGTCGCAGTCGGGCAGCAGGCTGATCACGGTAGAGCGGAGCAGCGTCGCATAGTGTCCCGACATGGGGGCGACCAGCAGCACCTTGCGCTTGGGCACCTTGCGGCCCTGCACACGAAAATGCAGCAGATCGCCAAAGGCTTTTTGCAGGACAACCTCTTCGACAACGATGCGGTCCTGACCGTTGGAGCCGACGAAGGGGGGGATGTTCCAGTCAGGCTTGACGACCATTCGCGCGAATGTCCGCTCGGTAACTTCGCCCCAAGCGGCCATCCAGCTTAGCGCAGGGTTTGGAAACATGGCAAAAGCCGGATAGGATGCCATGGCAAGGGCGGATGCACCGAGCCACTGATTTGTGTTCCTTACGGTTTCCATAAGGTCGTAAGTTGCCATATAGCGCACTGAGGGTCTCCTTTACTGGGCCCGAAATTTGGGTACACCGCCGGTCCCTCCCCCGAACGGGGCGGCAAAATGCTGCAAGTGCGAAGATAGGAGCAAAAGATTAAGATGACAACTGATACCACGAATGACGGCGCGACAACCACGGCGTCAATGTCGCGGCTGGCTGAAAATCTTAAGAAAATAGAGGAGCTGACGGAGCGTTTCACAAACGTGATGGCGAACCGGAAAACCCATCACGCATCACTTGATGGACCGAATCAACAATTATTCACCAAGGCCGCGCATTCCTATCTGAACGAGGCCGTCAACAATCCGGCCAAGCTGATGGAACATCAGATGGCCTACTGGGCGAAGACGTTGACACACTTTGTCGACGCGCAGCAGGCGCTGGCCAAGGGCCCGCTGGCAGCTCCGCCCGACAGGGTCCCGTCGGACAAGCGTTTTTCAAACCCGCTCTGGGACACCAACCCCTACTTCAATTTCGTCAAGCAGCAGTACCTGATCAACGCGGAGGCCCTCAAGAAAGCCGTCGATGAGGTCAGCGAGATGGAGCCGCGTGAAAAGCAGCGCCTGTCCTACTTCAGTCAGCAGATCATCGACATGATGAGTCCCACGAATTTCCTGGCCACCAACCCAGACGCGCTTGAACGCGCGATGCAGACGGAAGGGGAGAGCCTAATCAAGGGTATTGAAAATCTGATCGCGGATCTGGAGGCGAATGATGGCGAACTGATCGTGCGGCTGGCGGATGAAAAGGCCTTCGAGCTTGGCGTCAACATTGCGACGAGCCCCGGCAAGGTGGTTTTCCGCAACCGCATGTTCGAACTGATTCAGTACACGCCCACCACCGAAAAGGTACACAAGACGCCCCTGCTGGTCTTCCCGCCCTGGATCAACAAATTCTACATCCTGGATCTGAAGGCGCAGAACTCCCTGGTGAAGTGGGTGGTCGATCAGGGCTATACGCTCTTCATGGTGTCCTGGGTCAACCCAGATGCCAGCTATGCCGACGTGGCGATGGATGACTACGTTAACGAAGGGTACCTTGCCGCCATCAACGAGGTGAAGGCGATCACCGGCGAAAAGCAGATCAACGCCGTGGGCTATTGCATTGCCGGCACGACCCTATCGCTCACCCTTTCCCTGCTCAAGCAGCGGGGTGACAAGTCGGTCAAATCGGCTACCTTCTTTACTGCCCTGACCGATTTTTCGGACCAAGGGGAATTCCAGCCTTTCCTGACCGATGACTTCATCGATGGGATCGAGGCGGAGACCAAGGACAAGGGTATCCTGCAGTCGAACATCATGGCCCGGACCTTTTCCTTTCTGCGCTCCAACGATCTGGTCTACGGCCCTGCCGTCAAAAGTTACATGATGGGGGAAACGCCTCCCGCCTTCGATCTGCTCTATTGGAACGGCGACGGGTCGAACCTGCCCGCGAAGATGGCGATGCAGTACCTGCGTGGTCTTTGTCAGGGCAATGAATTGGCCGAAGGCGGTTTTGACATTCTCGGCCACCATCTGGAGCTCAAGGATGTGGACATTCCGCTTTGTGCTGTGGCCTGCGAGACGGATCACATCGCCCCATGGAAGGACAGCTACCGCGGGATCCAGTTGATGGGGTCGAAGGACAAGACCTTCATCATGACCCAGTCGGGCCACATCGCGGGCATCGTAAATCCGCCCTCCAAGGGGAAGTACGGCCATTACACGAACCCGGATATGAGCCTCGATCACACCGAATGGCTAAAGGGGGCTGACTTCAGCGAAGGCTCCTGGTGGCCGCGCTGGGAGAAGTGGCTGGCCAAGCGGTCTGGCACGATGATTGCGGCGCGCAATCCGGGTGATGATGGTCACGAAGTGCTGGGCGATGCCCCAGGCAGATACGTGGCCCAAAAGGCAAATCGCTGATTTTCCGAGCCTTTTACCCTACGTCAATTTTTCGTGCTGCAGCGCAGAATTCTTCTTGATTTGCCGCGCTGCAGCATGTATATCCTTTCGCAGACGCAGAAACGCGGGACAGACCGCGTAACGCAAGAAAGGAATTAGAAATGAACAACGCACAAGACATGCAGACCATGCTGAAAGACATGATGGGTGCATTCCCCGTCGATACTTCGGCCATGAACAACGCCTTCAAGACCACCGCCACGCTGAACGAAAAGCTGTCCGGTGTTGCCCTGGAAGCCGTCGAAAAGTCGACCGACATTTCCACCAAATGGACCAAAGACACCATCGCCAAGATGTCCGAGCTGTCCAAGGCAAAGGCAGAGCCTGCCGACTATGCCAAGGCAATGACCGAATTCGCCTCCGCTTCCGCCGAATCCGCAGCCGAGCACATGGCTGCTTTTGCCGAGATCGCCAAGAAGGTTCAGACGGATACCGTTGAGCTGCTGATGGCTGCCGGTAAAGACATGCAGGAAGACGCCGCATCGGCCGTCAAGAAGGCGACCGACAGCGCACAGACCGCTGCCAAGAAAGCAACCGCGAAGTAAGCGGCGCTTTTCGGGCCCGGGGCCCGCAAGGCACAAGACAGAGCAGGGCGGGTTCGGTTGAACCCGCCCTTTCTTTTTCCCGCTTAAGGGCCTAAGCTGCAATGCAGCGCGCAACGGGAGGAAGACGTGACCGAAGAGAAGAAGCCCTTGCTGATCAAACGCTATGCGTCACGGCGGCTCTACAACACCGAGACCAGCGATTACGTCACGCTTGAGGATATCGCCGGATTTATCCGCGATGGGCGTGAGGTTCAGATCGTCGATCTCAAGTCAGGTGATGACCTGACCCGTCAGTATCTGCTTCAAATCATTGCCGAACACGAAAGCCGTGGCGAGTCGGTGCTGCCCGTTGAGGTGCTGAACGATCTGGTCCGCAGCTACATGTCCGGCAATGTCAGCGTGGTGCCGCAGTTCCTCAAGGTCTCCTTCGATATGCTGCGCGACGGACAGGCCAAGATGATGGAAAACATGACCTCTATGAACCCCATGGCCAAAATGCCCGGCATGGAGGTGATGCAGGCGCAGCAAGAAGCATTCATGCGCGCCATGACACGCGGTTGGGGCGCAAAGGGTGCAACCGGACCGGAGAACGCCGATGAAGCGTCCGGGGCCGAGCCGGAGCAGGGCGAAGATCTGGATGCGATCAAGCAACAGCTGGCCGAGCTTCAGGAAAAGCTGTCCAAGATGAAATAGGGCGGGCCCGGCGGAGGATCAGATCCCCAGCCGGTCGCGCATCGAATACCAGCTCATCGCCAGAACCAGCAGCGGACTGCGCAGCGCAGCACCGCCCGGAAAGGGTGTTGCCGGGATCTGCGCCATGGTGTCGAAACCATCGCCATCCCCCTCAATCGCGCGTGCAATCAGCAGGCCCGCCTGCGTTGCATTCCCCACTCCGTGACCGGAATAACCGGAGGCGGAGAGGATGTTGGAAGAGAGCCGCGCAAGGTAGGGCATCCGCTTCATCGTGATGCCGAGCGTACCGCCCCAAGCATAATCGATCTTCGCATCCTTCAGGTGCGGAAAGATGATCGACATCGGCTTGCGTACCTTGGCGGCGATGTCCTTCGGGAACTTATAGCCATAGCTCTCGCCACCCCCGAAGAGCAGACGGCCATCGTGGGAGAGACGGAAGTAGTTGACCACGAAGCGACTGTCGGCGACCGCCACATCGCGCGGCAGGACGTCCTTCACGCCATCGCCCAGGGGTTCGGTCGCCGCGATGAAATTGTTAATGGGCATGACCCGCGCGGCCACGCGGCGGTTGAGGGTACCAAGATAGCCATTGCAGGCAAGTACCAGATGATCGGCCATCACGTGGCCTCCATCCGTCTGCACCTTCACCTTGAGACCTTCCTCGATCTGGTGCGCAGCGCTTGTCTCGAAGATGCGAACCCCCGCCTTGAGGCAGGCCCGCGCCAGCCCGAGCGCGAGGTTGAGCGGATGCATATGGTAGGAACCCATATCCAGCACGCCACCCTTGTAGTCCGGCGAGCGGCAGACGCCCTGCAGCGCTGCGTAATCCAATTTCTCGATCTTGTCGTAACCGTAGACCTTTAGCAGATGGTCGGCGTAGTGATGCAGGTGATCCACATCGCCCCGGTCCGAGGCGGTCCAGGCGATGCCGGGCTTCAGATGCACACCCGGCATGTCGTGACGCGCGATCAGGTCGCAGACCAGCGCTTTGGCCTCTTCCCCCAACTGCCAGAGTTTTTGCGCGTGATCGAGCCCCACCATCTGCTCCAGCGCGTCCTGTTCGACCCGTTGACCGCTGCCCAGCTGCCCACCATTCCGACCGGAAGCGCCGAAGCCCACGCGTTGCGCCTCGATCAGCACAACATCGCGCCCGGCCTCTGCCAGATGCAGCGCCGCTGACAGGCCGGTGTAGCCGCCGCCGACCACACAGACATCCGCCCTTTGCGCGCCCTTCAGGGTAGGAAAGCGGTCAAGCGGGGTAGCGGTGGCGGCGTACCAGCTTTCAGGATACTGACCCGCCCTATCATTGGCGTAGAGCAGGTTCATCAGACGTTCATCAAAAGATGCTCTCGTTCCCAGGGCGAGATGACCTGCAGGAATTCATCATATTCCGCCCGTTTGACGATGCTGTACACCCGTGCGAATTCGGCCCCCAGGACCCCGTGCAACGCTTCCGCTTCGTCAAAGAGGTCCAGTGCCTCGCCCAGGACGCGCGGGATGTCCCCGTCACCGTCGTAGGCATCGCCCTTGAACTCCGCTTTGGGGGCCTTGCCGTCCAGCAGGCCAAGGTAGCCGCAAGCCAGCGATGCCGCGATGCCGAGGTAAGGGTTGCAGTCCATCCCTGCCAGACGATTTTCCACCCGCCGCGCCTTGGGGCTGGAGAGGGGGATTCGGATGCCCGTCGTTCGGTTGTCCCGGCCCCATTCGAGGTTGATGGGCGCCGCATGATCCTTCACGTAACGGCGATAGCTGTTCACGTAAGGCGCAATGACTGCCAGCGCGTCGGGCATGTGGTTCTGCATACCGGCGATATAGTGCTGGAAGGCGTCCGTTTCGGTGCCGTCTTCGTTGGAGAAGATGTTCGCTCCTGTCTGGCCGTCAAGCACCGAGTGGTGGATGTGCATGGCGGAGCCCGGCTCATCCTCAATCGGCTTGGCCATGAAGGTGGCGTAGCAGTCGTGCCGCATCGCGGCCTCCCGGATCAGGCGTTTGAAGAAAAAGACTTCATCCGCCAGCTTGACCGGATCGCCGTGGATGAGGTTGATCTCCAACTGCCCGGCACCGCCTTCCTGCGTGATCCCGTCGATCTCAAAGCCCTGGGCTTCGGCAAAATCGTAGATGTCGTCAATCACGGGGCCGAATTCGTCCACCGCCGTCATGGAATAGGCCTGCCGCGCGGCAGCGGGTCGACCCGAACGACCGATCATCGGCTGAATTTCTTGCGCGGGGTCGAGGTTGCGGGCGACCAGAAAGAATTCCATTTCCGGTGCCACAACAGGTTGCCAACCCTTCGCACGGTAGAGGTCGACGACACGCTTGAGAACATTGCGCGGTGAAAAGGGGACCGGCAAATCGTCGCGGTCGTAGGCGTCATGAATGACCTGAAGCGTCCAGTCCGCCGTCCAGGGCGCCGCAGTTGCGGTGGACATGTCGGGGCGCAGGATCATGTCCTTTTCGATAAAGCCCTCATCGCCCGCTGCCTCTCCCCAGTCGCCAGTGATGGTCTGGTAGAAAATGCTGTCAGGCAGGTGGAAGTATTGCTGCCGGGCGAACTTGGAGGCGGGGACGGCTTTGCCCCGCGCGATGCCGGGCAGGTCAGAGATGATGCATTCCACTTCATCCAGGCGCTTGCCTTCCAGATAGTCTTGCGCCGGTATTGGCAAACTCTGAATCCAATCGGCCATCAGGCCCTCTCTTTCCTGAAAAAGTCGCGCATCTTCTGGGCGACGCGCTCGCGGTCCAGCGGGGCGTCCAGCCGGGTCCTGGCCGCTTCCAGCTGCGCGTCGGGCACCACGCCCTTGCCGCGATGGGTAATGAGACCTTCGATGAAATCGTGGTCATATTCTGGGTGGGGCTGGATCGTCCAGATCTTGTCGCCATAGGCAAGGGCCGCATAGGCGCAGACATCGGTCGCGCCAATCACCTCCGCCTCCTCAGGCTTTTCCACAACCTGATCCTGGTGCCAGGCATTGATTGCCAGCGGCTCCCCTTCAAGATCGTAAATCACGTGGCCGACGGACCAGCCGCCCTCGAATTTCTCGACCTTGCCGCCCAGCGCCTGCGCGATGATCTGATGGCCAAAACAGACCCCGATCATCGGCACGTTTTCGGCATAGCTGTCGCGGATGAACTGCTCCAGCGGCGGGATCCAGGGGTGCGGCTCATAGGCACCGTGTTTTGAGCCGGTGATGAGCCAGCCGTCGGCCTCCCGCACGTGGCGAGGCATTTCGCCGTCCAAGACGGCCCAGCTGTCGTAGGAAAATCCGTCGTTCCCCAAGAGCCGCGCAAAGTAGCTGTCATAGCGGCCCATGTGCATCAATTCGTCGGGCGGATGTCCGGTGATCAGAATGCCGATCTTCATAAGGTCCTCACACGCTTTCGAGATAAATCTCCACCTGCTCCTGCGGCGACAGCTCTGCCATATCCCGCAGTTCCTGCCGCTTGGTCAGTACATAGTTACGGATCAGTTCCGCATCAAAGATGCGCGCCACCTCCGGATCATTCTCAAAAAGGTCGATGGCAGAGGCCCAATCGGTTGGGATCTGGGGCAGATCGGCGGCATAGGCATTGCCTGTGATGGGCGTGGGCGGATCCTGCGCATCTTCGATGCCGTTCATCGCCGCGCCCAGCACCACGGCCAGCATCAGGTAGGGGTTCACATCCCCGCCCGACACCCGGTGTTCAATCCGACGGGCCTTGTGATTGCCCGAGGGAATGCGAATGGCCGCCGTACGGTTTTCGTAGGCCCAACTGATGCCAGTGGGCGCATGGTTGCCCGGCACCAGCCGGTCATAGCTGTTGGCATGGGGCGCAAAGATCAGACCCGAGCCCGGCATGGCCTTGAGGCAGCCTGCCACCGCGTGACGCATCACTTCGGTGCCCTCATCCCCGCCATTGTCGAAGATATTGTTGCCTTCCTCATCAAGGACCGAGAAGTGCGTGTGCAAGCCAGAGCCTGCGTAGTCTTCATAGGGCTTTGCCATGAAACTGGCCGCAAAACCGTACTTGCGGGCCAGCCCCTTGACCAGCATCTTGAAGAGCCAGGCATCGTCCGCAGTGCGCAGGGCATCGTCGCAATGCATCAGGTTGATCTCGAACTGGCCCAGCCCGGATTCGGAGATGGCCGTGTCGGCGGGTATGTCCATCTCTTCGCAAGCGTCGTAAAGGTCGGTGAAGAAGTTATCGAACTGGTCAAGGGCACGCATCGACAGGATCTCGCCCGCCACGCGGCGCTTGCCGGAGCGGGGCGAAGGGGGCACCTGCAGTTTGCGGCCAGAATCGTCGATCAGGAAAAACTCCAGCTCCACCGCGCAGACCGGGTTGAGCCCACGGGCTTTGTAGCGCTCGACCACCGCGCGGAGGGCGTGACGCGGATCACCCGCGAAGGGACGACCGTCATCGTGGAACATCCAGATTGGCAGCAGCGCCGTGGGCGCATCAAGCCAGGGCATGGGCATGAAGCCCCGCTCCGTGGGTTTGAGAACACCGTCCCGATCGCCGCTTTCCAGCACCAGCGGGCTGTCGTCGATGTCCTCCCCCCAGATATCGAGGTTCAGCGCGGAGAAGGGAAAGCGCGTGCCGTCGGTAAAGACCCTGTCGGCGAAACGGCTTGGGATCCGCTTGCCACGCGGCTGGCCGTTCAGGTCAGCAGCGGCCACACGGATCGTGCGGACCTGGGGATGTTTACGAAGCCAGTTTTGCATATCGAACCTGAGCGGGCGGTGGGCCATGCGGTTTGGCGCAGCGTGATCGGAACCCGCCAAAGGCTTCCGCCGCCCACGCGCCGGAAAATTTGATCAAATGTTGGATACTACCGGATCAGATTGGGACGCAAGCGCATTTTGCTCCGCTGCGTTTGCGGCAAATGGCGGTTGAGCCGCCCGTTGATCAGCCCGAAGATCGAGATGACGATAATGGTCAGCAGGATGAAATAGCCAGCAAGGATGGGGTAGGGCACGAAGGGGTTGAAGGTCTTGTCGGCGAAGTAGCTTGCGTAGTAGAGCGCGTCGCCCCGCTGCTGCCAGGCCGGGAAACCGGAAAAGAAGACCAGCGTCGTGGCGTGAAAGAGAAAGATCGCCTCGTTCGTATAGGCGGGCCAGGCGAGCCGCAACATGGTGGGCCAGATCACCCGGCGAAACCTGTTCCAGCCGGTCAGACCGTAGGCATCCGCCGCCTCCACATCGCCCTTTGGGATAGACAGGAGCGCACCGTAGAAGATTTCACCCGAATAGGCAGCCGTATTGAGAAAAAGTACGATCAACGCACCCAGCCAGGCGGCGGTGAAGGGGTCGAAGAAGGCGTATTGCGACTTGAGCGTCAGAAAGAGGAAGTAGCCAAAGAAGAACTGGATGAAGAGCGGGGAGCCCCGGAAGATGAAGATTAACCATTCGGCGGGCTTGCGGAACCAGGGGTTCGTGCTGGATTTTCCGACGCCCAGGGCCGTGGCAAAGAAGAAGCCCGCAATAAGGGCGAGGACACCGAAGTAGATGTTCCAGATCATGCCCGAGCCAATCAGGGTGAACTGCTGGCAGAGGGTGAAGTCATCGCGCGGCAGCAACCGCTCCCCGATGCCCACGGCGCGGAGGCCGTAGTCCTGGATGGTCTGAAGGCAGCTCATGCTGCCGCCTTCCTCTGGGCTTCGCCACCGGCGGTGGCTTGTCCGTGGGTCAGCCGTTTCATCAGTCGGTCCAGCGCAATCTCGGAGACCCGCGTAAAGGCGAGGTAGAAAACCAGCAGTCCCAGGAAATACCACATGCGCCAGTCGCCGTGGGGATAGTCGGTAAAGCGCGGGGTCTTGGAGCCGCCCAGTTCACGCGCCCAGTAAACGATGTCTTCTACCCCCAGGAGGAACAGGAGCGGGGTGGCCTTGATCAGCACCATCCAGAGGTTCGACAGCCCCGGCAGCGCATAGACCCACATCTGCGGGACCAGAACGCGCCAAAAGGTCTGGCGCGTGGACATACCGTAGGCGGCGGCGGTTTCAAGCTGCGCGTGAGGCACCGCGCGCATGGCGCCGAAAAGGACGTTGGCGGCAAAGGCGCCGAAGACGATGGCGAAGGTCAGGACCGCAATAAAGAAACCATAGGTCTCGTGCACCCACTGGGGCGCTTCGCCCAGGGGCATCTTGGCGGCCTGACAGACGACAAAGTCATTGCCCTGGCGCACCGGTTCGCTCCAGTCGGGGCACAGCACCCGGTGGCGCACATATTCAATCGCCTGATCCAGCGCGATCACGAAGAAGAGGAAAAAGGCGATGTCGGGCACGCCGCGCACAAGTGCGATATAGGTCTTGCCGAACCAGCGCAGCGGCGCGAAGGCCGACCGGGCGGCGGAGGCCCCGGCAAAGCCGAAAGAAAGGGCGACGGGGGCGGTGATGCCAAGCAGGACAAGCACCGTCAGCACTGACCAGTAGAGGTTCATGTGCTTGCCGGTTGTCAGATAGCAGAGTGTCCAGCGCAGACTGTCGAGCTGTTCGGGATCTGCGCAGAATGGAAACATGAGGTGCTCTTCTTGCCTTACGCCAGTTTTAGCAGCGGGCCATCCTTGTCAACCACTTGTTGTGGGGCCGGACGGCAGGCAATGTCATCGAAGGTCAGATATTGAAAGGGCTTTCATGGGCGAGCGGGGACCCACCATCATTGTCATCGGTGCTGGGATCATAGGCGCCTCGGCCGCCTACGCATTGCAGCGCGCAGGCGCCCGTGTGACGATCGTGGACGACGGCGGCGATAGGGCGACGGACGCTTCATTTGGTTGGATCAATGCCAGCTTTCACCATGACGAAGCCCACTTCCGCCTGCGCGAAGAGGGCATGGCGGCTTGGCATCGTCTTTCCTCCGCACTTTCCCTGCCGGTAACGTGGCAAGGAACGCTCTGCTGGGAAGAAAGCGGCGAGGCTTTCGACGTCCAACGGGATCAGCTTCTGTCACTCGGTTATGCGGTGAGAGAGATCGGTCAGGACGAATTCAGCCGCCTCGAGCCCCGGGTGGCGGAGCCCCCCGACCGAACGCTGCTTTTTCAAGATGAAGCTGCTGTCGACAGCGCAAGAGTCGCGTCGGCCCTGCTTGAAGGGGCCACCCGTGCCGGGGCACGACGCCTGCGGGGTCTCAGGGTGTCGGAAGTGGTGGAGCAGAGCGGACACATCGTTGGTATCCGTACCGACGCGGGGGTCACGAGGGCCGATGCGGTGCTGATCGCCGCCGGAACGGGAAGTGAGGCCCTGATGAGGCAGGCCGGCGCGCCTTTGCCCATGCTGCGTAGACCGGCACTGGTCCTGCGGACGCGCCCCATGCCGCCGATGCTGGCCCACATCCTCGTCTCCGAGCTGGGAGAGCTGCGCCAACTGGAAGATGGCAGCCTGCTCATGCCCGCAGCCGTCAGCCATCAGGGTGACAGTGCCGAGGCGCTGACTGAGACACTGGAGGCGACGGCGGAAAACGTACTTACCCGGCTGCGCAGGCTGTTGGGGGCAAAAGAGCTTGATTGGCAAGACCTCACTTTGGCTTTTCGCCCCGTCCCGCAGGATGGGCTCCCGGTGATCGGTGCGGTGCGCGAAGGGCTTCACGTGGCCTGCATGCACTCGGGCATTACCCTAGGTGCCCTTGCGGGGGAACTGGTGGCGCAGGAAATGCTTGAAGGGGTATCAAATCGCTCGGCGGCGCTCTTGGCGCGCTACAGGCCGGGCCGTTTCGAAGGATAGGGGCAGGCCGCGCGGCCCGCCCCCGAGATACGGATCAGAAGAGTTCGGCTTCGGGCAGCCACTTCTTGATAAGCTCGTTCAGCGAGCCGTCGTCCTTCATGGACTGGATCGCCATGTTGAACTTCTCGCGCAACTCACCGTCGCTTTCACGCACGCCCAGGCCGATACCGCCGCCGATCAGCTCTTGCTGTGCCAGCAGCTGCAGGTCCGCATCCGCTTCAGCGATCGGTGCAAGAAAGGACTTGTCCGCCAGCACCGCATCCGCTTCACCGTTCTTGACTGCGGCAACGGTCTCTTCGGGAGTTGCGAACTCAACCAGCGTCGCGCCCTCCATCGAGGCGATGTGAGCGGCCTGGATGGTGCCGCTCTGGGCAGCCAGTATCGAGGTGGCGGGATCAATCTCGCCCGCTGCGAGGTAAGCGGAAGGATCAGGCAGGGTGTAGGCATCGGAGAAGTCGATGACCTCATCCCGCTCATCTGTGATGGACATGCCCGCGATGATCACGTCGTAGTTGCCGGAAACGAGGTTGGGGATGATGCTGTCCCACTCGTTCGTGACCCACTCGCAGGTCAGTTCAGCCCGCGCGCAAAGCTCATCACCCAGGTCCCGCTCGAAACCGGCCACTTCACCGTCGTCATTGAGGAAGTTGTAGGGAGGATAGGCGCCCTCAGTCCCCAGCCGGATTGTCTTGGCGTGGCTATCTGCCATCGCGATGCCCGCGGTCATGGCCAGTGCGACCGTTGTCAGTAGGATCTTCTTCATGGTGTACTCCCGTTTTTTGGTTTTGATTTACGTCGCGTGGGTAGCCGACAGGAACCCTTGCAGGCGTTCTGACTTGGGCGCGCCAAAGAGCGTCTCCGGCGGGCCTTCTTCCTCGATCAGGCCTTGATGCAGAAAGACCACGTGGTCTGACACATCGGCGGCCAATTTCATGTCATGGGTGACGATTATCATGGTGCGCCCTTCGCGGGCGAGATCCTTGATCACCTTGACCACCTCCTGTTCCAACTCGGGATCGAGCGCGGAAGTGGGTTCATCAAACAAAAGCGCCTCGGGCTCCATGCAGAGACCGCGCGCAATGGCGGCACGCTGTTGCTGTCCGCCGGACAGCTGGGCGGGATAGGCATCGCACTTGTCGCCGATACCCACCTTGTCCAGATAGCCGCGCGCGGCCTTATCCACTTCGGCCCGATCCCGGCCCAGCACTGTAAGTGGTGCTTCCATGACGTTCTGCAGGATGGTCATGTGGGCCCAGAGGTTGAACTGCTGGAAGACCATCGACAGGTTCGTGCGGATGCGCAGGACCTGCTTGGGGTCCGCGGGCCGCCTGTCGTGTCCTGTGCCTTTCCAGCGCACAGGCTCCCCTTTGAAGAGGATCTCACCCTGCTGGCTGTCTTCCAGTAGATTGCAGCAACGCAGCAGTGTCGACTTGCCTGATCCAGAGGACCCGATAAGCGAAAGCACGTGTCCCTTGGGAGCGGTCAGGCTGACGCCCTTCAGCACTTCGAGGGCGCCGTAGGCCTTGTGAAGATCATGGATCTCGATGACGGGAGTGGCGTCGGACACGGGGGCTGCGTTCGCTTCTGTCGTTTCAATGCGCAATAAAGCGACAAAACGGCAGCGATTGCAACGCAGTCGTGAGGGCAGGAAGCAGCGCTTACCTTAGGTCAGGTGGCTCTATCCATCCTCTGCCGGGCCATCGCGCTGTCGGTATCGGTAACGCCAAGCAGGTTGGCTACCAACCGCAGCAGGGCGTCTTCTTCATCCGTTCGGATGCCGTCGGCCAGGACGATCTTCCAGAGCGCTTCGATCACGGCAAGGCGGTCTTCGTAGCGGACCGCGTCTTTGATGGCGCGGGTAAAGCGAACCGTGTCCGGCGCCTCGGCTTCCAGCGCCTCGCCATCCTTGCGCAGGGCAGTCGCCTCTTCATCGTTCAGGCCGTAGCGGGTGCGGACGATCTCTTCGATAAGAGTGCGCTCAGAGGCGGCGTAATCATGGTCGGTGCGGGCCACGCGGACCATGAGCGCGGTCAAGGCCAGGCGGGCGTCGCCGTCAGGCAAGGGGGCGGGGTCAGGCTGGGTTAGCCTTCTGATAAAATCACCAAACATGGGCTCGATATAGGCGCGGCTTCAGGGAATGCCAGTCAACGCCCGCGCAGGGCCCGCTCGCGGCCTTCGGCAATGTCCACGTCCGTCAGCCCCAAAGCCACTTCAATGGCGACAAGCTGGATTTCCTCCGACTCACCTGAATGGCCATCTGCCGTGGCGACGGACCACATGGCCTCTCCCAGCGCCTTGCGGTCCGCATAGTCGACCTCTTCGCGCAGGATACGGGCGAACTCGGGCGTGCCGGGGGCATCGCGTTCCAGCGCCTCGCAGGTGGCGCGCAGTTTGGCCGCCTCGATGGGGCCGATGTCGAAGGTACGGGACAGGATGCGGTCGATCTGGCTGATTTCAGCGGCCTTGTATTCGCGGTCGGCAAAGGCGACCCGAACCAGCAAGGCGCCAAGGGCAAGCTGGGCATTGGGCTGCGGCAGGGGCTTCGGTTGCGGCTTGCGACGGGGAAAGAGACGTTCGAACATGAAAAAGCGTTAACTCAGTTCAGGGGTTTTGCCAAAGCGTAATGTGTCGATGGCCATGCCTTGGGGATCCTTGTTGGTCAGAACGAAGCCCGCGATGTCCGCCGCACCACCCGAACGCAGGAAGCCCACGCTGAATTCGCCCGTCGGCTCCACCGGGACTTGCCCGATGAGACTACCGTCCCGGCGGTGGAAAGTGACGTAGGCCACCCCTGCCTCTCCCCCGCGCAGATCGAAGGCGAGGGCGGACTGGTCCTCGTCAAACAGGACCGCAATGGCCCCTTCGCCCTGCGCGTCGCGCCTCGGATATCCCACAACCCCGTAGCCGTTCAGCACGGAGTTGCCACTGAAATGCACGACCGACAGGTTCTCTCCCTCCGCTCCGGGCAGCATCGTGAGGGGGCCGTAAGCCTCTCCCGTCACCTCATCGTGGGGTCCGGGACCAGTGATCCGCTGACCGGCGAATCGCTCACCGAAGGTCGCCCCCTGCAAGGGTAGGACATCGTCAAAAAGATGTCCGGGCCCCGCGCCGCTGCGCACATCGTCAAAAGTAATGACCTGGGGCAGGTTCAGGCTGTCAGGATCGACCAGGCAGACCGGCGCACCACAGGCCAGTGCGCCGCTGGGCAGGGCGAGGCAAAGCAAAGCAAGAAACCGTTTCATGGTTTCGACTTCACCACAAATTTCAGCCCTCGTACCCCTCAACGATCACCATGTCGCCTTCGGAAGCGCCGACGCGGATCTCCTTGGCCCGCTGGTAGGCTTCGCTTTCGTAACAGGCCAGGGCATCAGCGTAGCTGGGGAACTCAAGCACCACGGTGCGGCTGCGGCTGTCGCCTTCCTTGGGCGTTTGGGCACCGCCGCGAACCAGGAACTTCGCGCCGAAGTCGGCGAAAGGTTCTGCGTTGGCCGCGCGGTACTTGTCGTAGGTTTCAGCGTCTTTCACATCCATCCGCGCAATCCAGTATCCTTTGGGCATGGAACCTCCTTATTTCAATGTGTTGAACTTGTTGGTGAGCCTTCGGGCCTCTTCCGTGAGGCCCCAGGGCGGGTTAATGATGAACATGCCGGAGCCCACCATGCCATGGCCGGGGCGGGCCGGGGGGAAGCGCACCTCGTGCCGCAGCGCCTCCGGATGGGCTTCTTCAAGCGCCTTGAGCATGGGCAGGTGGGCCTTGCTGGTCAGGATCGGATACCAAAGGGCGATGATGCCGACGTTCCAGGCACGGGCCAGCTTTCCAATCTGGCGGGGCAGGGCGGCATAGTCTGCCTTCACCTCATAGCTGGGGTCGATCAGCATCAGACCCCGTCGCGGCGTGGGCGGGCAGAGGGCAAAGGCCATCTCAAACCCGTCGCGGCGATGGCAGGTTGCGGGATAGGGCGACATGGCCAGATCAAGCGCCGCATGTTCACCCGGGTGTAGTTCGGCGAGGTGGATCTGGTCACTCTCCCGCAGCAGGGTCGCGGCGATCAGGGGCGATCCGGGATAGGCGGTGTCCCCGTATGTGGCGCGCACTGCCGCAAGCGCTCTGGCGTAGGCCTGGTCCTCCTCGAACCAACCGGCGACGCGGGCAATTCCATGTGCCGCCTCCCCTGTCTTGAGCGCCGCATCGTCCGTCAAATCATAAAGCGCGCGGCCCGCGTGCGTCTCGATATAACTGAGCGGCTTTTCCTTGCGCGTCAGGTAGTCCAGCATCCAGGCCAGCAGCCCGTGTTTGTGTACGTCCGCCAGATTGCCCGAGTGGTAGATGTGTTGATAGCTCAGCATCGCCCCGGTCTATCCGATTGCGGAGAAGGGGCAAGGGGCTCAGGTGCGCTGCTCGGCTTCATCCCGCAGATAGCGGTGGAAAAACCGGCCCTTCACGATCCAGGAGATGCCAAAGGCCCAGAGCGCCGTGGCCTCAAACCAGAAGGGCATGTTGTTGGCGGCCCACCAGCTTAGATCAAGGTCGGTGAGGTGGGCGAGTAGCGCGTAAGTCATCATGCAGAGAATGCACAGGATCATCACCGCGCCGCAGATCCGATAAAAGCGATTGCGGACAATCTTGGTGTACTTGAGCGATCCGTCGGGATTGCGCTGATGCTCCTCGACGGCCGTAAAGACGACCAGCGCGAACCAGGCCAGAAAGCAGAAAAGCAGGGTCGCACTCAGGTAATGGACCGTTGCGGACCAGGAGGTCAGCTCGAAATAAAAGGTCAGATCGGGCCGGTCGTCCGTCGGGGCCGTCTTGATCAGGTCCAGCAGATCGGGGTCCGGCGCAAATTCGGCCAGCGCGCGGGACCGGAAGCTGAGCGCGTCGCAGCCGTGCCCGGCGGTCGGAAAGAGGGCCACCCCGAAGGCGAAAGCGCCCGCAAAGTTGGAGAGCCGTGCCTCAGATCCGTGCTTGTCCTCGCCCTGGTAGACGAACATGTAGGTCCCGATGAAGACGAGTGCCCCGATAAAGGGCCCACCCCAGAAGGGGGCGTAATAAAAGTGGCTGATGGAATCCCTGAAACAGGTATCGATAACGGGATTAAAGGCGCCGATCAGAAGGACCGTGGGCAGCCCGAGGGCCACGAGACCCACGATAAAGGCCAGGGTCCGCTGATTAATGGTGGCGTATGCCTCATCCTGCTGCGACGGGTACCGGTCTTTTCCGGTCTGAAACATCTGCATCTGGGCCCCCCGGTCCGTGTCCTGCACTGACAGGCTAACCCTGGGTCAGCCTTCTCGCAAGGCGCGTGAGCCGCGGATCAGACGAGGCGCGACATCTCCTTGGCCGCGCGCACGAAATCCGCAAAGAGGGGATGGGGCTTGAAGGGTTTGGACTTCAGCTCTGGATGGAACTGCACACCGATGAACCAGGGATGGTCGGACCACTCCACGATCTCGGGCAGCTTTCCGTCGGGGGACATGCCGGAGAAACAGAGGCCTGCCTCCTCCAGCTTGTCACGGTAAGCGATGTCCACCTCATAGCGGTGGCGATGGCGTTCGTCGATGGCGGTGGTGCCATAGATCTTGGCCACCTTCGAACCTTCCTTGAGCACCGCATCGTAGGCGCCCAGGCGCATCGTGCCGCCCTTGTCGTCTCCGACCTTGCGCTGGACCTTGTAATTGCCCTGCACCCATTCCTTGAGGTGATAGACAACCGGTTCGAACCGTTTCTTCCCGGCCTCGTGGTCGAATTCTTCCGACCCGGCGGCAGAGAGGCCCGCGACGTTGCGCGCCGCCTCGATGACCGCCATCTGCATCCCCAGACAGATGCCCAGATAGGGCACCTTGTGCTCGCGCGCGTACTGGGCCGCCTTGATCTTGCCTTCCGTTCCACGCTCTCCGAAACCACCGGGGACGAGGATCGCATGGAAACCTTCAAGGTGCGGCGCAACAGCCTGACCTTGATCGAAAATCTCCGCATCGACCCATTCCACCTTGACCCGCACACGGTTTGCCATGCCGCCGTGGGTCAGGGCCTCTGCGATGCTCTTGTAGGCATCCTCAAGTTGCGTGTACTTGCCCACGATGGCCACGCGTACCTCACCTTCGGGATTGTGGATTCGGTCATAGACGTCGTGCCAGACGGTCAGATCCGGCCGCGGTGCGGGGGAAATCGCGAAGGCATCCAACACCGCCTGATCGAGGCCCTGCGCGTGGTAGGCCAAAGGTGCCTCGTAGATCGACTTGAGATCGTAGGCGGCCACGACGGCCTCTTTGCGAACATTACAGAAAAGCGCGATCTTCTCACGCTCCTTTTCCGGGATGGGATGTTCGGAGCGGCAGACGAGGATATCGGGTGCGATCCCGATGGATTGCAGTTCCTTGACGGAATGCTGGGTCGGCTTGGTCTTCAACTCACCCGAGGCGGCGAGATAGGGCAGCAGCGTTAGGTGCATGAAGATGCACTGTCCGCGCGGGCGGTCGTGGCTGAACTGGCGGATGGCCTCAAAAAAAGGCAGGCCCTCAATGTCGCCGACAGTGCCACCGATCTCGCAGAGCATGAAATCGACCTCGTCGTCACCGATGGCGATGAACTCCTTGATTTCGTTGGTGACATGGGGAACCACCTGGATTGTTTTGCCCAGGTAATCGCCGCGCCGTTCCTTCTCAAGGACGTTGGAGTAGATGCGGCCCGATGAGACGCTGTCGGTCTTGCGCGCGGGTACGCCGGTAAAGCGTTCGTAGTGGCCCAGGTCCAGATCCGTCTCCGCCCCGTCGTCTGTGACAAAGACCTCACCGTGTTCAAAGGGGCTCATCGTACCGGGATCGACGTTCAGATAGGGATCTAACTTGCGCAACCGCACCGAATAGCCGCGCGCCTGCAAAAGCGCACCCAGCGCGGCAGAGGCAAGGCCCTTGCCCAGGCTTGAGACCACACCGCCGGTGATGAAGATGTATCGCGCCATGTGTCGTAGGACCCCCGTGTGCCTGTCTGTCTGCGGTCGTCTATGCTGCAAACCAACCGATCGCACTGCGCAAAACCGCAGCACCACGGGGTTTAATGGTATCAGGATTCGGTCAGTGTAAGCAAGGCCGCTCCGCAACATGCAGTTGCGCTATTTGGCCCTACATCAAGGTATTGTGGTTAGTCGGCGGCAGGCACCAGCGGTGCATTATCATCAGCCGTCGGGGGCAGCAGGCTGTCACCGGCAGGTGCCACGGGTGCTGTTTGCGTGGCCGGGGGCGGTGTTGCGCCAAGCCGATCGATCACAGAGGCGCCCGCCGATTGCTGGGCGACGATCACCGTGAGAGTGATCGAAGTGACGATAAAGGCCGCGCCCAGCAGCCAGGTCAACTTGGACAGCGCCGTTGCCGCAGCCCGGCCAGAAACCGCACCGCCGCCACCGCCCATGCCCAAACCGCCGCCTTCGGACCGCTGCATCAGGACGACGGCGATCAGGCCAAGGGCCAGCAAGAGGTGCACGATGAGAATGACGTTTTCCATGGGGCGCGCTGCTTTCGAATTTTGTTTGCGGGTATCTATGCGCCTTTGGCCTGCGGGGCAAGGGACGAATGGCATCAAAGGGGGCGGGGACCGCACACACAAGAACCGCCGTTTTGGGCGGCGGTTCTTGGAAGCGGTTCTCTACCACGCCGTGTAAGAGGGCAATCCTGGAATTGAGGTGGATCAGACTCGCTTTGTAAGATCACCATAGCACCATTTGCCCGATTCTGCGCCCGAAAAGAATCGCATTTCTATAGCGGCTTAGCCTTGCGGGCCAGTGGACAAGCGGTGGTGCCTCGTGCAGTCTTTACCGATGCCACACGATCATTCGCACGACGACCCGCACGCCCTTTTGCCTTCCGATCCCGCGCTCAGGGTCAAAGCACTCGAAACGCTGCTGACCCGCAAGGGGCTGATCGATCCCGCCGCGCTGGATGAGATCATCGACACATACGCCCACCGGGTCGGCCCCCGTAACGGGGCGCGCGTGGTGGCCAAGGCCTGGACCGATCCGGCCTTTCGCGCCGCCCTGATGGAAGACGCGACAGCCGTGGTGGCTGAGCTGGGCTTCTACGGACGGCAGGGCGAACACATGGTCGCGGTAGAGAATACGCCTCAGGTGCACAACATGGTCGTCTGCACCCTCTGCTCCTGCTACCCTTGGCCGCTTCTGGGCATTCCGCCCACCTGGTACAAGTCCGACGCCTACCGCGCCCGCGCGGTGCGCGAACCGCGCAAGGTGCTCGCCGACTTCGGCGTAAGCTTGCCGGAAGAGATCGCCGTGCGGGTCTGGGATTCGACCGCTGAGGTCCGTTATCTGGTCATCCCCCAGCGCCCCGATGGCACCGAGGGCATGGACGAAGAGACGCTCATGACGCTGGTGAGTCGGGACAGCATGATTGGCACCGCAGTGCCAGAGGCCCAATGATGGTGCGCGCCTTTCAGACGTGGGCCGAACGCGCATGCATGCCATGCACAGCCTCGGCCGCGCCGCTCCTGTCGGAGCGTCATCCATGAGCCGGGTGCACGATATGGGCGGTCGCTTTGGCGATGGCTCGGTGGTGCCGGAGCCGGAGGACGAGATTTTTCACGCCGACTGGCACAAGCGCGCGCTGGCCGTGACGGTAGCCTGCGGGTCGCTGGGGCAGTGGAACATCGACACCTCCCGCCACGCGAGAGAGAGGTTGAAACCCACTGATTACGCACGCTTTTCCTATTATGAGAAATGGATTTCCGCACTCGCCAACATGCTTGTGGAGAAGGGGATCGTGACCCGCGATGAATTGACCGGCGCGGCCGAACCGGTTGAAAGCCCGTTGGCCGACCGGGCCTTGAAGGCCCAAGCCGTAGCGGGTGTTCTGGCCAAAGGCGGCCCTGCCGACAGGCCCAGCAACGTCGCTCCCCGCTTTGCCCCAGGGGACAGCGTTGTGACCCGCCGCCCGGCGGAGAACGCGCAAATTTCGGGTGGCCATACCCGTTTGCCGAATTACGCCGCCGGGGCCAGGGGGCGTGTCCTGCGCCTGCACGGCACCCATGTCTTGCCGGACAGCTCCGCCCACGGCCTGGGCGAGGCAGCCGAGCCGCTTTACGCCGTGGCCTTCCCATCCTCCGAGCTTTGGGCCCATCCCGAGCACCCGAAGGACGAGGTGGTGCTGGACCTTTGGCAATCCTACCTGCGGCCGGGACCATGAGCGCCCCCGAGCCGGTCTTCGAGGCCCCTTGGCACGCACAGCTTTTTGCGCTGACGGTCCATCTGAACGAGGCAGGGCATTTCGCCTGGGCCGACTGGGCCACCCGTTTCGGGGCCACCCTGAAAGAGCACGGACTGGAAAAGCAGTTGGACGGCGGGGAGGATTACTTCGACGCCTGGCTGGAAACGCTCGAAGGGTTCCTGACGGAACTGGACCTGGCCGCAGCGGCGGATTTGAAGGCCCTCAAGGAAGCCTGGACCGATGCCTATCTCAACA
The DNA here is from genome assembly GCA_013002405.1 of Sulfitobacter sp. GTDB lineage: Bacteria > Pseudomonadota > Alphaproteobacteria > Rhodobacterales > Rhodobacteraceae > Sulfitobacter. Next base: position 30,441 of record JABDKA010000224.1, read on the forward strand.
CGCCTCACGGCGCGCCGGTGCACCTGGCCGCAAGGGCCCGCTAATCGCGGCTGAAGATCCCGGCCTTGCACAAAAAACGTCCTCATACCGTCGGCTTTGGCCATAAGCCCCGCACCATGCGGCTTTTGCCCGCCAGCCGGTCGAATTCATGAGTGTCGATGATCCGCTCGGCGCAGCCACAGCCCTCCCCGGTGGCGACCTTGTCGAATTAGAACTTCCGGAAATCGTGCTCTCGTGTCGGGCGTCCACGCATTGATCTGCCCCTATTC
>JABDKA010000234.1 GCA_013002405.1 Sulfitobacter sp.
CCATGATCGCGGCCAGGATGCCCACGCTGACGCCGACCAGCAAGGGAGGAATGACCGAGATATAGAGCCCCGAGACACGGAACCGCATCTTGAAGGGCAGGCCGTGGATCCAGTTGTGCTTCTTGCGGGCAGGGGCCTTGCCCTTCTTCACGTTCCGGATCGCGCGCAGCGATTCAAGGAACATCAGCCCGCCGATGACGCCAAGGAAGACCACATAGCAAAGCTTGACCAGCAGATCCACCTGGCCCTGCGCCTTGAGGTAGTTAAAGACCATGACCCCCAGGGCCGCCCCGATAAGACCGCCAACCAGCAGCACGGTGCCCATCTTCAGGTCCACCGTCTTGCGTTTGAGGTGGGCCAGAACCCCTGAGAAGGAGGAGGCGACGATCTGGTTCGCCTCTGTCGCCACTGCGACGGCAGGGGGGATACCAATAAAGAACAGGAGCGGTGTCATCAGGAAGCCGCCGCCCACCCCGAACATGCCCGAAAGCACGCCTACAAGCCCGCCCAGCCCCAGCAGGAGGAAGGCATTGACCGACACTTCGGCAATAGGCAGGTAGATCAGCATGGCATCCTTTAGCGCGCTGGTTGTTCTAAATCAACGGTTCTTGCTGCGCTGCCGCAAGGAGGACCGATAGGGTCGGCGCAACTGGACTCATACTTAGGCCGGTAAGGAAGAGGTCCCTTTGACCGGGATCAATGATGTGGAACCCTACCGCTCCTTCACGTAGGGCTCCCCGCCCGCCCGCGGCGGGATCGCCTTGCCCACGAAACCGGCCAGGATGATCACGGTCATGACGTAGGGCAGGGCCCCCAGAAGCTGGGACTGAACTTTGATGCCGATCACGCCCTCGATCACGTCCGGCCTTGTCTCAAGCGCCCCGAAAAGACCGAAAAGGAGGGTCGCGTATAGCGCGTGCCAGGGCCGCCATTTGGCAAAGATCAGAGCCGCCAGCGCAATAAAGCCCCGGCCTGCAGACATATCTTTGACAAAGCCCGCCTGCAGGGCTGTGGAGAGATAGGCCCCCGCGATCCCGCAGAGAATGCCGCAGATGCCCACAGCGGCAAAGCGCAGGCCCACAACGGACACGCCTGCCGTATCCACCGCCGCGGGGTTCTCGCCCACGGCGCGCAGACGCAGCCCGAAACGGGTGCGGAACAGCAGCCACCAGGTGAAGGGGACGGCGGCAAAGGCGATATAGACCAGGATCGAATGGCCCGAGATGAGTTCCGCGTAAAGTGGCCCGAGGATCGGCACCTCCGCGAGCGCCTCCGCGCCCGGCAGGGTGATCCCCTCGAAGCGGGCTCCGCCCATCAGCGATGGCGTGCGTCCCCCCTGGCTGAACCAATCCTGCGCGATCAGGACCGTCATGCCAGCGGCGAGGAAGTTGATCGCCACGCCTGAGATGAGTTGGTTCCCGCGGAAAGTGATGGAGGCCACGCCATGCAGCGCGCTCAGCGCCAGGGAGGCCCCGATGCCCGCCAGCAGCCCCACCCATACGGAGCCGGACACGGCTGCAACGGCCGCCGAAAAGAAGGCCGCGGCCAGCATCTTGCCCTCAAGCCCGATGTCGAAAATGCCCGCGCGCTCGCTGAAAAGGCCCGCGAGGCAGGCCAGCAGCAGGGGCGTTGCAAGGCGCACGGTGCTGTCGAGCAGTTGAATGAAGGTAAGATAGTCCATTACGCGGCGGGCTCCGTCGGCTTGCGCTCGGGCTTGGGCGTGCGGGCAACACGGGCGGCAAGAAAGATCCGCTCAAGCGGCATTCGCACCATATTGTCGAGCGCGCCGGTAAAGAGGATCACAAGCGCCTGGATCACCACAATCAGCTCACGCGGAATGGAGGTCCAAAGCGCCAGCTCCGCGCCCCCCTGGTAGAGAAAGCCGAAGAGGATGGCGGAAATGAAAACGCCCACCGGGTGCGAACGTCCCATCAGGGCCACGGCGATCCCGATGAAACCGGCCCCTTCGGTGGAGTTCAGGACCAGACGCTCAGCCTCGCCCATGACGTTGTTGATGGCCATCATGCCGGCAAGCGCGCCGGAGATGATCATGGCCACCATGATGATCTTGGTTGGAGAAATGCCTGCATACTTGGCCCCGCTCTCCGACTTTCCGTAGGAGCGGATTTCATAGCCGAGCCGGGTCCGCCAGATCAGCAGCCAGAGGGCGAAACAGGCGGCGATGGCGACTAGGAACGAGACATTTGCCGGGGCCGCCTTGGAAAAGGCGATGCCGAGGGGGGCCAGAATATCGTGCAGCGTGGGCAGAGCCACGGTCTCGGGGAAGCGGGCGGTGGCCGGATCCATGGACCCCTTGGGGCGCAACTGATTGACCAGCAGATAGTTCAGCAGAGCCGCGGCGATGAAGTTGAACATGATCGTGGTGATTACGATATGGCTGCCTCGCTTGGCCTGCAGCCAGGCCGGAATGGCCGCCCAGATGGCCCCGAAAAGCCCCGCCATCAGGGCCGCGCCAACCAGCGCAATCGACCAGTGCGGCCAGGGGATGTAGAGACAGGCCAGCGCCACGCCCAGCCCGCCCAGCATCGCCTGGCCTTCCCCGCCGATGTTGAACATCCGGGCGTGAAAAGCGATGGCCACGGCAAGGCCGGTGAACATGAAGTTGGTCGCGTAATAGAGCGTGTATCCCCAGCCATAGGTGGACCCGAGCGCGCCCGTGATCATCAGGTTCACGGCGGCAATCGGGTCCTCCCCGATGGCAAGGATGACGAGAGCCGAAATGATCGCGGCAAGGATGAGGGAGATGAGCGGGACGAGGACAACCTCGGCCCATTTGGGCATCACGTCCATAGCGAGACCTCCGCAGACTTGTCGCATTTGCCTTTGGTCAGGTAAAGGGTGACAGGACGACGGGGGCTTTCACACCCCTCTTCCTTTGGGCTTGCCCCGCGTGTGCCCAATGTCCAACCCCCCGTGGAGTGGTATTCGCAAGATGAAGCAGGAAAGGGGATCATCGCGGCTCACACCTCCTTGTGCGGATCGCCGTGGGGGTGGGCGAGGTTGGCTTCGATCTCTGCCAGGCTGTGCTCGGATGCGGTATCGGTGATGCCAGCCATCAGCAGGCCCAGTTCTTTCTCATCCGTTTCCGCTGGCATGCGTTCTCCCATTATCTGACCATCGAACATCACTGCGATGCGGTCCGACAGGGCCAGGATCTCTTCCAGCTCGACCGAGACGAGCAGGATCGCCTTGCCCTGATCGCGCAGGGCAACAATCTGCTGGTGGATGAATTCGATGGCGCCAATGTCCACCCCGCGCGTCGGCTGACCGACAAGCAAAAGCTCCGGATTACGTTCGATCTCCCGCGCCAGCACGATCTTCTGCTGGTTGCCGCCCGAGAAATTCTTGGCCGCAAGGTTCGGATCGGGCGGGCGCACGTCGAAACGGGCCATCTTTTCCGCCGTGTCCGCCTTGATCGCGGCATTGTCCATCAGCACCGCGTTTTTCTGGTAATCGGGCGCGTGGTGATAGCCGAAGGCGGTATTCTCCCAGGCATGGAAATCCATGATCAGCCCCTCGCGCTGGCGGTCCTCGGGGACATGGGCAATGCCCCGCGCGCGGCGCGACTGGCCGTCCGACTGCTTGCCGGTCAGTTCCAGCGGCGCACCGTTCAGCGTGATTTGTCCAGTGGCATCGAGGTAGCCCCCGAGCACTTCAAGCAGTTCCGACTGACCATTGCCCGCGACCCCCGCGATGCCCAGAACCTCACCCGCGCGCACCTGAAGATCAATGCCGCGCAGCCGTTCCACGCCCTTGTCGTCGACCACCTTGAGGCCCTTGATATCAAGCACGACCTTGCCGGGGGTCGCCGGTTTCTTATCCACCCTCAGCAGCACCTTGCGGCCGACCATCAGTTCGGCCAATTCGGACGGTGAGGTCTCGGCGGTCTTGACCGTTGCCGTCATCTCGCCTCGCCGCATGACGCTGACGGTGTCGGTGATCTCCATGATCTCACGCAGCTTGTGGGTGATCAGGATGATGGTCTTACCTTCAGACCGCAGGCGGCCAAGGATGCGAAAAAGCTGATCCGCCTCCGCAGGGGTAAGCACGCCCGTGGGCTCGTCCAGAATAAGGATATCGGCCTGGCGGTAGAGCGCCTTGAGGATTTCGACGCGCTGCTGCATCCCCACGCCGATATCCTGCACGACCGCGTCCGGATCCACGTTCAAGCCATAGTCTTCCGCCAGCTCGACAAGGGTCGCGCGCGCCTTGGCCAGCGAAGTGGTCAGCTTCCAGCCATCCTCGGCCCCGAGGATGATGTTCTCCAGAACCGTGAAATTCTCGACCAGCTTGAAATGCTGGAACACCATGCCAATCCCTGCGGCGATGGCCGCCTGGCTGTCGGTGATGCTGGTCTTCTGGCCGCCAATGAAAATCTCGCCCGCGTCCGCCTTGTAAAAGCCGTAGAGGATCGACATGAGGGTCGACTTGCCCGCGCCGTTTTCCCCGATGATCCCGTGGATCGTGCCGGGCA
>JABDKA010000022.1 GCA_013002405.1 Sulfitobacter sp.
GAGGAGGTCTGGCTGGAGCGGTTCCCGGGGGACGCGTCCTCCGTTCATCTGGTGGATATGCCGGAGACGCCCGAGAGCTGGCGAGACGCCGATCTTGCGGCGAAGTGGGCTAAGGTGCGTGCCGCCCGGCGCGTGGTGACAGCCGCGCTTGAGGTGCAGCGGGTCGAGAAAGTGATCGGAGCCTCGCTAGAGGCGGCACCGATTGTCTACGTTGCGAACGACGAACAGCGCGCGGCACTGGAATCAGTCTCCTTCGATGATATCAGTATCACCTCCCAGATCCGCATTTCCGGCGACGCGGCCCCGCAGGAGGCCTTCCGTCTGCCGGAAGTGGAGGGCGTGGCGGTGGTCTTTGCCAAGGCCGAGGGCGCCAAGTGCGAGCGCTGCTGGAAGGTACTTTCGGACGTGGGAACGCACAGCCATCCGGGCATCTGCAAGCGCTGCGATGAAGCCGTCTCGGACCTCGCTTGAGGCGGAGATCCTTCGTCAGGTGACGGCCCGTGGGAGGGGCAAGACCATCTGCCCCTCCGACGTGGCGCGGGCTTTGGGCGACGATTGGCGTGATCTGATGCCGGAGGTGCGTGCTGTCGCGGCTGAACTGGCGGCGCGCGGCGCCCTTCGGATCACCCAAGGGGGGCAGAGCGTGGATGCCCTGACGGCGCGGGGGCCGATCCGCCTGGGACTGCCCTGAGGCAGGTTGCGCAGGTTTCGGATTGTGAGCGGCACCTTGAAGGAGCACCATAGCACCCATGAAGGAACGCAGCATTGATACCCCCTTCGGCACCCTGACCCTGATCGAGGAGGAGGGCGCGATTGTCGCGCTCGACTGGCGACAGGCGAGGCGGCAGGATACTTCTGCCCTGCTCGATGAAGGGGTGGCGCAGTTGGCGGAATACGTTGAAGGACGGCGGGAGATCTTCGATCTGCCGCTGCGGGTGCAAGGGAGCCAGCTGCAGCGGGATGTCTGTGACGCGATTGCGGCCATCCCATTTGGCGACACCCGGACCTACGGGGAGATCGCGAGAGAACTTGGCGTGCCTGCCCAGGCGGTGGGGCAGGCCTGCGGCGGCAATCCCATTCCCATCATCATCCCTTGCCACAGGGTCATGGGGGCCAGGGGCCTGACCGGTTTTTCCGGGGCAGGTGGCGTGGAAACCAAGGTGGCGCTGCTGCGCCATGAGGGGGCGGCGGGCCTGCTGATCTGAGCGCGCTCAGCCCCTCACAAAACGGTCATCGTAAGGGTGTCTGCGCAGGAGCCCAACCATGGCGGCAAGACCGATCAGGCCCAGTGGCAGGCTGGCCAGAAAGAGGATGCGTGCCACCTCTGCGGCCTCTGCCGCGTTTGACATATCAAGAAATCCGGCCGCATTGGCCACCACGCCCACGTAGGCCGCGCCAAGGGCGTAGCCCATGCGCTGCACCGTGGGGATGGCGGCGGAAACGCGCTGGACCTCGGCCGCCGGTGTCACAGCTGTGACGCGGCGCAGGATGAAGGTCCAGGCGAGGCCAAAGCCACCCCCTTCGAGCATCGCGAAAAGACCGATGAGCCAGACCGGTCCCGCGGGCACCGACCAGACGAAGCCCGCGATGGAGAGGCAGGTCAGCCCCATTCCAAGGCCGATCCACATCCGGTCCTGTCTTTCGGGTGCACCGCTTACTGCGATGGCGGTCAGGGTCCAGCCAATAGAGGAAGCGGCCACGACATAGCCGGCCGTCAGGGCAGAGATCCCGTGGATCTGGGTCATCAGGATTGGCCCATAGGCCAGGATGCCAATGGTACCCATCGAAAGGCACATCAGCATCAAGAGTGTCGCCCCGGCGGCATGGCGGGGATCGAGCGGAGCATGGGGCAGAAGCCGGTCCCTCCCCGCACGCCCGTCGCGCCAGAAGAAGAAGGCAAGGCTGAGAACGCCCGCGCCAATCAGGAGCGGGGTGCTGAGCTGTCCGACACGGATGCCGCCGTAAGAGATCAGCACCACCGCGAGGCAGAGCAGTGCCAGCCGGGTGAGGGGAAAATGGCCCACCTCCTGCTGCTGCGGTGGGACCTCCTCACCGCGCCGCACAGCGATCCAGAGTGCAAGTGCCAGGGCTTGGGCCCCGAAGAACCCGAAACCGAACCGCCAGTTGGCATATTCAACGAAAAGCCCGCCCAGAAGCGGCCCAAGGAAGGCCGAAAGCCCCCAGAAGGCCGAGACCACCGCCAGCACCCGCGCCACGTGCCGACGCGGAAAGAAGACGGTGAGCGCGACAAAGGCCATCGCAACAAGCCCGCCGCCGCCAAATCCCTGCAGCGCCCTGCCCAACAGCACCAGGGGCATGTTGGGGCTCACTGCACTCAGCCCGCAGCCCAGCCCGAAAAGCAGGGCTGCAGCGCACATGGGCGCGCGCAATCCATACCGCATGGTCAGGAGAGCCGTCGCGGCCCCCGCGACGATAGAGCCGATTTCGTAGATCGATACGGTCCAGCTGACCAGTGCAGCACCACCGATCTCGTCCACGATGGAGGGCAGCATGGTGGCCACGATCAGGCTGTCGGCGGCATGCAACCAGACTGCAAGGCAGATCAGCAAGAGGGCCCCGATCCGGGTTTCACGCAGGAAGGCGGGCCAGGGAACGTAGTCTTCAACGGTATCCTGGGACAAATCGGTCATAGGGATCCTCTTGCGCTTGCCCCACCGTGATGGGCCCTCAACCTAGGTTGAGGTCAAGAGGTTTTGTCAGCCGTCTGCACCGTAAAGCAGTTGCTGAACTGCACCTGCTGCGGTGAGGTAGATGGAGCTGACCACAAGGCCCCAATGGGCCCAGCTATCCGGGTGAAAACCTACCCAGGCAGCCCATCCGGCAAAAAAGGTCCAGGCCAGTGCCATGGGCAGGGTGAGGGATCGCCAGCGCTCTGTCCGGACGGGGTGGACGAACTTGATCGGCAGGAACATCGCGATAGCCAGAAGGGTGACGATGATCAGACAGATCCACCAGGAAGGGGCCAGGGCAAAGAGGACCAGGACCAGCATGTTCCAGCAACCTGGAAAACCGGCAAAGGAATTGTCCTTCGTTTTCATGCGGGTATCGGCGAAATACATGGCAGAGGCGAAGGTGATGATAATGATCATGACCCAGCCGCTCCACCCGTCCATCAGCCCCGATTTGAAAAGCGCGAAGGCAGGAATGAAGACGTAGGTCAGATAGTCGATGATCAGGTCAAGCAGCACGCCGTCGAATTCGGGCGCATTGACCTTCACGTGGTATCTCCGGGCCAGCGGCCCGTCGATCCCATCGACGAAGAAGGCCACGACCAGCCAGAGAAACATCAGATCCCATTTTTCCTCGACGGCGGCCAGCATGGCCAGCATCGCGAAAACCGCGCCCGTGGCTGTGAAAAGATGAACAAGGAGGGCACGAAACTGGATCGACATGAGGGAGGTGTCGCAAATTGAAAGGGCAGAGGAAAGGGGGAAAGGGCAGGGCAGCCATCCCAAATGGCGGCAGACATTCCGTGTCCTTGCCAGCGGTGCGGGGGCCTCAGGGCAATCCCGCTGCGCGAAGGCTTGAAGCGTAACGCGCCCGGACCTCGGGATCTCTGAAGCCTTCGTAGGCCGGATCGCTCTCCACGGTGAAATCGGGGGCGGTGGCCATCACCTCGTGTGCGGCCCATTCCGCATCTTCAAGCTGTCCCAGCTCCACGTAGGTGGCCGCCAACATCCGGTGCCCGGCGGTAAAGGCCGGATTGCTCTCGATCACCCGCTCAAAAAGCTCGGCGGCACGCGCCAGATCGCCCTTGAGATAGTAGGCGGACCCTTCGATCCAGGTATAGAAGAAGGCGGTGATGGGGTTCAGCTCAATCGCCTGCTGAATGGCTTGCAGGGCCTCATCCGGGCGGCCAGCGAAATTGAGGCTGCTGGCGAGCGTGGCGTAGGCATCGGCATAGTTCGGATCCAGCTTGAGGGCTGCCTGGGCGGCCTCAATCGAACTCGCGATGTCGCCCGCGGCGCGGTAGGCGACGGTGAGGACAAAGTGGGTTTGTGCCACGCTCGGGTCCAGCTCCCGCGCCTTCTCGGCCAGCTCGATGCCTCTTCGTGCGTCCTCCTCGGGTGAGGCCGTCCAATGCTGCTCTGCCTCCATCGCGTAGGTCAGCGCCAGATCGGCAAGGGCGCGGGCGTAGTCCGGATCAACCTCCAACGCCGCCTCAAAGAATTGTCTGGCCTCCGTGTTTGTCGCCGGGGAGAAACGGCGCATCCGTTCAAGCCCGCGCAGGACCAGGTCATAGGCTTGAGGGTCGACCTGTGCGGTGCGGGAGAGCCTTTTTTCCTCGTCCGCGTTCAGTTCGACGGAAAGGGCCGCCACGATCTGTTGGGTTACCTGATCCTGCAGGGAAAAGACGTTGGTCAGTTCCCCGTCATAGCGGGCGGCCCATACGTGACCGCCGCTTTCCGCGTCGATCAGCTGGGCATTGATGCGGACACGTTCACCCGCCTTGCGCACGCTTCCTTCGAGCACGTATTTCACGCCCAGATCTCGCCCCACATCGCGCACGTTCACCGCGCGGTCCTTGTAGGCGAAGGTGGTGTTGCGGGCCAGAACGAAGAGCCCGGAAACCTGGCTGAGATCGGTGATCAGGTCCTCCGTCATACCGTCGGAGAAATAATCCTGATCGGGCTCCCCGCTGAGGTTGTTGAAGGGCAGCACGGCGATGGAGGGGCGCCCATCGCTTCTGTTCTCGGCCTCCAGCTGGAATGGGGCCGACGTATCATTGAAGAAGTTCAGGCTCCCCGCGCTGATCCATGCAATTGCAGCAAGGGCCACTGCGGCAACCACCAGGCCCGGCAAGACAAGCCGCGGTCGGACCCTTTTCTGCGGTTCGGGCGCGTCGGATCGGGGGTCAAGCAGCACACGGTAGACCCGCACAGGCTGTTCGATGTTCTTGACCGCGACTTCGCCCAGGGGCGCATAGCCCACATCAATCTGCGCTTTCAGGTGGTCGTAGGCCGTGCCGGAGATGCAGATTCCACCAGGCTCTGCAAGGGCTTCGAGCCGGGAGGCGATGTTCACGCCATCGCCGAAAAGATCCCCCTCATCTTCGATCACGTCACCCAGATTGACCCCGATGCGGTAGCGGATCTGCGTCTCTTCGGGAAAGCCAGCCTCTCGCTCGGTCATGGCACGTTGCACTTCGACCGAAAAGCTGACCGCGTCCACGACACTGTCGAAAGCGGCCAGAACCCCGTCGCCCATGAGCTTCACAATCTGCCCCTGATGAGCCTCAAGCCGGGGGCGGATCAGTTGGGTCAGATGGGCCTTCTGGCGTTCGAGCACGCCAACCTCGTCCGCCTCAATCAGCCGACTGTAACCGACCATGTCGGCAGCAACGATGGCGCGCAGGTGGCGTTTCATTCGGATCCCCCTCAAAACCATAGCTGCGCCGGGATGTTTTTGCGACCCGGATCATCTTCGTGCTGATGATTGGTTCGGTTCAGGGCGTGAAAAGTGGGCAAGTGTTCGGAATAGTTGCTCTCCGACAGACCGCCACACATCAATGAGAGCGGACGCAGGATGCGTGAGCTTCTGCTTTGTTGGTTCTTTTTCACCCCAGAGCCGCTATCCTGTTCATATACAGAATTCGGAGCCGCGCATGAGCCAACGTCGCCTTGCCGCCATCCTTTCACTGGATGTCGTCGGCTACAGCCGGATGATGCAGAATGGCTCAGCGTCACTGCTGAAGACACTCAACGCCCTCTACCGCGATCTCGTAACCCCCCTGGTAGAGGCGCACCACGGCCGGGTGGTCAAGCTCATGGGTGACGGAGCGCTGATCGAGTTCGCCTCAGCGGCAAGCGCGCTCGAAACGGCTGTCGCTGTACAAAAACGCCTACGCGCACCGGATCACCCATTCCAGTTTCCGGAGCGGATCCAGCTGCGGGCGGGCGTGCATGCCGGCGACGTGACGTCCGAAGGGGAAGACATCTTTGGTGACGGAGTGAACATTGCCGCGCGACTGCAGAGCGCGGCGGAGCCGGGTGGTGTACTGGTCTCGCGTATGTTGAGCGATCTTGCAGGAGCGGACCATGCGACCCTGTTGCGCGGTGAAGGGCTGCACACCTTCAAGGGGATCGCGCAGCCGATTGAGGTGCTTTCGGTAGATTTCACTGATGCCCACGCGTCAAAGTCCCGCGCGGTCTTCGTTGAGACGCAGCAGATCCGCTATTGTCGTGCAAATGATGGTGTAAACCTGGCCTGGAATGCGGTGGGCGAGGGCAGTCCCGTAGTCAAGGCGCCCAACTGGATCAGTCATCTGGAGTTGGACTGGCGCAATCCAATCCATGCGCCCATCTGTACCTCGATTGCTCAGAAACACCGTTTGATCCGTTTCGACGCCCGCCTGAACGGCCTCTCGGACTGGGAGGCAGAGACCGTGACCTTCGAGTGTTTTGTGGACGATTTGGAAACCGTCTTCGACGCGGCGGGAATTGAACGGGCAGCAATCCTGGCGATATCACAGGGCTCTGCGGTGGCGGCCGCCTTTGCCGCGCGATGTCCTGAAAGGGTTTCAGCCATCTTGATGATCGGGGGCTTCGCCCTTGGCCGGGCCAAGCGAACCTCCCCCAAGGACGTGGAGCGCGCCCGCGCCCTGCGCGAGATGATGAGCGCGGGCTGGGACGATGAGTATCCCTCCCTGCGGGATCTGATGGCAGAGGTGCTGGCACCTGGCGCAAGCCAGGAAGTGCGCCGCCAGTACGGCGAGGACATGCGTCACATGATCTCGCCCCGCAACCTGGGCCGATACCGTGAAGTGCTTGACGATATCGACGTGCGCGATCTGCTGCCCCGGGTGAAGGCCCCCTGTCTGGTCTGCCACGCAACAGGCGACCGGATGCAGCCGGTCGAGCAGGGACGGATGCTGGCCAAAGGGCTGGCCGACGCTACCTTCATCGCTTACGAAAGCAACAATCACGGGATGCCCGACAACGATCCCGAATGGCCCCGGATGGAAAGGGACGCGCTGGCCTTTCTGGCTGAGCATGCGTGAGGGGGTGCAGGGCCGCCTCTGCCTGCCAAGCAGATCACATTCCGGCCTATCGCCGGGTTGACGACCTATACGATTCCCACTAAAGCCAGCGGACAAGTTTTAGGGTCGCATCGCGCGGCCCCTTTTATGTGTCGCCGCAGGCCTCTGCTGCCACACCACTAAAGCAAAGGATGAACCCATGTCGCGCGTTTGCGAACTGACCGGAAAAGGCCCGATGACGGGCAACAACGTGAGCCACGCGAACAACAAGACGCGTCGCCGTTTCCTGCCCAACCTGAATGACACCACGCTTCAGTCCGAAGCGCTGGGTCGTTCTTTCAAGCTGCGGATCTCCGCCCACGCGCTGCGGTCGGTCGATCACCGCGGTGGACTGGACAAGTTCCTCGCCAAGGCGAAGGACAGCGATCTGTCCGCCAACGCGCTGAAGATCAAGAAGGCGATCAAGAAGTCCGGCATGGAAGCCGACGCGCTGAGCTAAGCCCAAGTCCCTTAGGATGAGATCTGCAACCCCGTGCGGCACCGCGCGGGGTTGTGTCGTTTTGTCACTCGCTCCTGCCATCCATTGCCGGTAAAATAGACAGATGACCTTGAGACCTCTGCTGTCTTTGCTGATCGCCCTGACGCTTGCCCTGACCAGTCAGAGCATGGCGGTCGCCCGCGGTGCTTCCGCGGCGGCAGGCCAGATGGTGATCTGCACGGGGACGGGTCCACAGGCCGTCTATGTTGACGCCGAAGGTCAGCCGACATCTGCGCCGCACATCTGCCCGGATGCCGCACTTGAATTGCCAGCGGAAGCCAGGACCTTCCGCCCCTTGCAGTCGGTGCAGATGATCTGGCCGATCACCCCTCTTTCCGAACCCCTTCCCCTCTCCTTTTTCCTGCCCGACGTGCGGCCTCCGAGCCGCGCGCCGCCGGTTTCGGTCTGATCCCCAGGACCTGACCAAAACCAAAGGAAAATGAAATGAAACGCTTTGTCCCCGCCGCCTTTGCGGCCCTTCTGTTATCCGTGGCCCCCGCCCTTGCGGATATTGTCGTGGAAGACGCCTACGTGCGCGCATCCACCCCCACCTCCAAGACAGGTGCGGCCTTCATGATGCTCAAGAACACCGGTGCTGAAGATGACCGGCTGATCGCCGCTTCTTCCGACATCGCGCCGCGTGTGGAATTGCACACCCATATCGAAGACGACAATGGGGTGATGATGATGCGGGAGATCGAAGGCGGGATCGCGGTGCCCGCAGGCGAGATGCACCTGCTCAAGCGCGGTGGCGATCACGTCATGTTCATGGGTCTTTCCAGCCCGCTGGAGCAAGGGGCCGAGATCGCTGTGATCCTGACCTTTGAAAGAGCCGGGGAGGTGGTGCTGATGATCCCCGTCGACAACGAACGCAGGCCCGATCACGGCAGCATGAAACATGGCTCTGACGGCTGACGGTTTGTCAGCCCCCTAGCGGGCCAGGATTTCCTCCACCCAGGCCGACACGGTCTGGGAGGCGGGGCCGATACGGTGTTCCGAAAACTGGTTGCCGATGGCGGAGCGTTCGAGGTTGAACTCAACCGTGTGCGCGCCGCCGCGCCGCGCCTCGGCAACGAAACCGGCAGCGGGGTAGACATTGCCGGAGGTCCCGATGGAGGCAAAAAGATCAGCCTCGGAAAGATGCTGGAACAACAGGTCCATCTCGTAGGGCATTTCACCGAACCAGACGATGTCGGGCCGGGCCGCTGCTGCGGCACAGGCGGGGCAGCGGTCATGCGGGGCCATGACCAGCGGGGCTGCCCAACGGTGATCACAGGCCGCGCAGAGCGCGCTTTTCAACTCTCCGTGCATATGGTGCAGGCGCGTCGTGCCGCCCCTTTCGTGCAAATCATCCACGTTCTGCGTGATGACCACGACTTCACCCCGGTGCTCCTGTTCAAGCCGACCCAGTGCTATGTGCGCGGCGTTTGGCTCTACCTCCGCGGCTTGCGCGCGGCGGGCGTTATAGAAATCAACGACCAGCTTGGGATCGCGCTGGAACCCCTCGGGTGTTGCCACATCTTCAACCCGATGCTTCGCCCATAGGCCATCTTCCGCGCGAAATGTCTCAATTCCGCTCTCCGCGGAAATTCCCGCGCCCGTCAGGATCACGATTTTGTTCACGTGTTTCCTCCCCGAAACTACTCTTCCTCTCCGGATATATAAGTAGGATCGGTCCTGATTTGAATAGGAGCCATCCAAAGTCCCGGCCCGCGGATAGCACTTGAAGAGAGGCTGCAGGCAGGTCAGGTTCCTGCAGCGAAGGAGACCGCCATGAAGATCGCAAGCGCCGCCTATCCGCTGGATGAGCTGACCTCATGGGCGCAGTACGAAGACAAGATTGCAGACTGGGTGGCGGAGGCTGCGGGCCAGGGGGCGGACCTTCTGGTCTTTCCCGAATATGGTGCGATGGAGCTTGCCACGCTTGATAGCGCGGAGGTCGCCGGTGATCTCGAACGCTCGCTTTTTGCCGTCTCCGACCGGCTGGCAGAGGCAGATTCCCTGCAGGTCAGGCTTGCCGCCGATCACGGCATTCATATCGTTGCCGCCTCCGGCCCCGCCGCGACCGCGACAAGGCCGGTCAATCGCGCGCGTCTGATCGCACCCACCGGGCAGATCGGCGTTCAGGACAAGCAGATCATGACCCGGTTCGAGGAAGAGGTCTGGGATGTCGTTCCCGGTGGTCCCCTGCAGATCTTTGACACGGACCTTGGCCGGATCGGGATCCTCATATGCTATGACTGCGAATTCCCCCTGCTGGGACGGGCCCTGATGGACTGCGACATCATCTGCGTGCCCAGCGTGACAGAGACCCTCGCGGGCTATTGGCGGGTTCGCATCGGGGCCATGGCCCGCGCGCTGGAACAGCAATGCGTGACCGCCATGTCAAGTGTCGTGGGGGACGCGGACTGGTCCGAGGCGCTGGGCATGAGCTTTGGTGCGGGGGGTGTCTTTGGCCCGCCTGACAGGGGCTTTCCGGAGACGGGCGTAATAGCCGTGGGCGAACTGAACCAGCCGGGCTGGACCTATGCCGATGTCGATCTGGCGCAGATCGCCGAGGTACGCCTTGATGGTGTCGTGCTCAACCGTCGCAACTGGACCCGTCAGGAGCCCAGAAGCGGCAAGGCGCCCACGATGAGGTTGCGCTGAATACCCCTTGAAAAAACGGCCAAAAGCGCTCATTTAAGCGCGTGTCCCCAGTAAGGGGGCGATTTTGATATGGAGAGACCATGGCCAAGGAAGATACGCTCGAATTCCCCGGTGTCGTGAAGGAACTCCTGCCTAACGCGACATTTCGGGTCGAGCTTGAAAACGGCCATGAGATTATCGCGCATACGGCAGGCAAGATGCGCAAGAACCGCATCCGAGTTCTGGCCGGGGACAAAGTCCAGGTCGAAATGACACCATACGACCTGACAAAAGGTCGGATCAACTATCGCTTCAAGTGACCGCTGACGGTGACGAGGACGCTGGGCGCGAGGATTTGCGCCCACGGTTGATTCTGGGCTCGGCAAGCCCGCGGCGACGCGAGTTACTTGCGCAAATCGGTGTAGTGCCGGACGAGATTCGCCCGGCTGATATTGATGAGACCCCTTTGAAAGCTGAATTGGCGCGACCCTATTGCGCGCGGGTGACATTGGCCAAAGCTGCCGCGACGGCGCGTCGCGCTGGCGAGGTTGTTTTGGTTGCAGACACCACCGTTGCTATGGGGCGGCGCATTCTTGGCAAGCCTGAGAATGAGAAGGAGGCGGCGGCGTTTTTGCTGGCTCTTTCAGGGCGGCGCCACCTGGTGATTACCTGTGTTGCGGTGGCCTCGGACAAGGGGTTGCGGCATCGGGTGGTGGAAAGTCAGGTGCGGATGAAGCGTCTCGGCGACGTGGAAGTGAACGGCTATCTGGCCAGCGGTGACTGGCACGGCAAGGCGGGTGGCTATGCCATTCAGGGACCGGCGGGGACGTTCATTCCGTGGATCAGTGGCTCGTATTCGGCGATTATGGGACTGCCTTTGGCGGAAACCGCGGTGCTTTTGCGTGACGCGGGTTATCCGGTTGAGGGGGGCTGGTCTTGAAGGGCACTTTGGCGGTTCTGGGCGAATTGAACGGTGTCGGCGCCGCAGCGTTGATGCGCGATGGTCAGCTTGATGATTTGCTGATTGATGCGCCCGATGAACGAATTCGCCCCGGTGCGATTTTCCGCGCGCGTGCAACGCGGCCCATGAAGGGGCAGGGCGGATTGATCTTGTCGAGCCCTCAGGGGCCGTTGTTTTTCAGGCAAGCGAAGGGGATTGCCAGTGGGCAGCGTTTGATCGTGCAGGCGACGACGTATGCTGAAGGTGGCAAGGCGGCACCGGTAACGGACCGCGTCGTTTTCAAGAGCAGATATTGTCTGGTGACGCCCGGTGCTCCGGGGCTGAATATTTCGCGGGACATCCGTGATGAGGAGCGCCGTGTGGAATTGCGCGCGCTTTGCGACGGTGAGATGGGCGACGATGGGCTTGGGCTGGTGCTGCGCTCGGTTTGCTCTGGAGCAAACGACGAAGCTGTAATTGACGATGTGCTCGAGATGCTCTCGCTGGCACGGCAGGTGATGTCGGAGCCAACGGCGGGGGCAGAGGAATTGCTACTGGATGGCCCGGATGCACAGGGTCTGGCATGGCGGGAGTGGCCGGAGGCCGACCAAGTAGATGCGGATCCGGGTGCTTTCGAGCGGCACGCAATCGAGGACGAAATTGAGGCACTGGGCCGGGCAAATGTACCGCTTGGTGGCGGTGCGCATATGTACATTGAGCCGACGCGAGCGTTCGTGGCGGTTGACGTGAATACCGGTGGGGATACCTCGCCGGCTGCGGGTTTGAAGGCGAATATCTCGGCGATCCGCGCCTTGCCTCGTGCTTTGCGGCTGCGTGGTCTCGGGGGACAGATCGTTGTCGATGCCGCTCCGATGCCGAAGCGGGATCGCCGTCAGGTCGAACAGGTCGCACGGGCGGCATTTAAGGCGGATCCGATTGAGACATCTCTTGTCGGCTGGACACCGCTCGGGCATCTTGAGTTGCAGCGAAAACGCGAGCGCTTGCCGCTTGAGGAGAGTTTGAATTGAGTTGTCCGATTTGCGGTGAGGCCACTGAAAAAGAATATAGACCTTTCTGTTCTAAGCGCTGTGCGGATGTGGATCTGGGGCGTTGGATGCTTGGCAAATACGCTATTCCGGCAGAGGCGATTGAGGAAGACGATCGCGCACCTGTGCGTGGGGATGAGGGCGACGAGCGACTGCATTGATTTTTTAGTGTAAATGCTCTGGACAGCCCGGTGGCCTGTCATTAGAACGCAGCGACCCCAGACGATGACGCCTGTCATTCGTTCCCGTGCCCGGGTAGCTCAGGGGTAGAGCAGTGGATTGAAAATCCTCGTGTCGGTGGTTCGATTCCGCCCCCGGGCACCATTATCACTGATTTTAAAGCGCTTTTTTTTGACCCCGGGGGGGCAATCGACTTCGATGGCCGCTCACTGCACGACAAAAGCCCAGAACCAGAAACCTGCGGTTACTGGATTGCTTGAAATCATAGAGCGATAATGGAGTTCAAAAGCCAGTTTAGCTGTCAGTGGTTTTCACATGCAATGCTACAAAGTAGTTGAAGCAAAGAAAGAAGATGGTAGGGCATGCCCTGCTTTGAGCATTCTCGCGGGCAAATTGTGGTGCTAGAGAATAAGTTCGAGCGCGACTTCATCGCGAAATTGGAAGCGCTGAAATATCGTTTTCGCCCCGCCATCCGTGATCGCCTTTCTCTGGAAGCGAATTTCCGCCAGCAGTTTGAAGTACTAGACCGCGTCCGATCGATCGCCGCAGTTTGCGCGTGAATTCAGAC
>JABDKA010000041.1 GCA_013002405.1 Sulfitobacter sp.
GTACTGGTCTATGAATGGAGCGGTCCGGGCGATCAGGCCGTGGTGGTGCCCTGGACGACAATTGCATCGGGGACGGATCTGGATGTTCTCGTGGAAACCCTGCGCCAGACCGTGCGGCGGGATGCAACGCCGGGGACGGCACTGGGTATTGCCATGCGCGAGGGCGCGGGGCATCTGGCAGCGCAAGCGGACTGCTGGAAGCGGACGCTGGATCTGTCCGGGGACGGAAAATCAAACCTCGGTCCCCGTCCCAGGGATGTGAAACCGGAACTGGAGGGGCTTGGGATCACGATCAACGGCCTGGTGATTGGCGTCGATGATCCCAACATCGGTGACATTCGGCAGGCAGAGATCGCCGAGCTGTCATCGTACTACCGGGCTGAGGTGATCGTGGGGCCGGAGGCCTTTGTGCAGACCGCGCTCGGCTACGCGGATTACGCCCGGGCGATGGAAGAAAAGCTTTTGCGGGAGTTGGACGGGCTGGTCCTGTCACGGCTCGATTAAAGCGCCGCGACAGGGCTTAGTAGATATAGCGAATCTGATCGGTCCAATACCGCTCAACCCGTTTCAAAGACGTGGTAATCTGGGAAATCCCGTCCTGGCCCAGTACGCCGCGGTCCTGCAAGCCGTCAGCGTGACGGGCAAAGAGATCGGCCACCACATCACGGATGTTGCGCCCCTTCTCCGTCAGGCGCACCCGGACGGAGCGGCGGTCAATCTCACACCTCTGGTGGTGCATGTAGCCCATCTCGACCAGCTTCTTGAGGTTATAGCTGACGTTGCTGCCCTGGTAGTAGCCGCGGCTTTTCAGCTCCCCAGCCGTCACTTCATTGTCGCCGATGTTGAACAGCAAGAGCGCCTGGACGGCGTTGATCTCCAGAACGCCGACGCGTTCTAATTCGTCCTTGATGACGTCCAGCAGAAGACGGTGCAGCCTTTCGACCAGCGACAGCGCTTCGAGATAGCCGACCATGAAGCCCTTGTGCGGCAGGGTCGGCGCGATGGATTCCTGTATGCTCATTGAAGTCTCCGACTCGATTGGTTGAGGGGGAAACTGATCAAAAAAGCAGAATATTTCGTTAAACCCCAAGGGGCTGGGCGCAGGCCGGTGGGTTCAGCCGGATTGACCCGCGTTTTGCTGCGCAAGAAGGGTCTGGATGTCACCTATCATGTCAGCATAGGGGGCGGGCGGCGCACCCTGGCCGGTCACCCACTGATAGAGGTCGTGATCGTTCTCGTTCAGTATCCGGTCATAAAGCGCAAGACCTGCCTCATCCATCCCCGGAAGACGCGCATCGGCGTAGGCCGACAGGATGAGGTCCATCTCCTTGATCCCGCGGCGCATGGACCGCATGGCAAGCCGTTTGACGGTGGTTTCACGTGCCTCAGACAAGGGCGGGCGCATCCATCAGGCGGCGCATGCGCTTTTCCAGACGGCCCATTTCCTCGGCCTTCTGGTGCATTTCGGTGCGCAACTTGCGGATATCCGCCAGCAGGCTGGCCAGATCGCCGGTATCAGCCGTTTCCTCGGTCGGCGCCTCGATGCCTTCCCCCTCACCGGTCATGAGCCACATCATGGAGACGTTCAAAAGGCCTGCGAGCATGGACAGACGATTGGCCCGGGGTTCGGAAAGATCATCCTCCCAGCCACGAAGTGTCGCCAGCCGCACGCCCAGACGTTTGGCCAGTACCCCTTGGCTCATGCCCGCGCTCTCCCTCGCCGCGGCCAGCCTGTCTCCGAAGGTGGCAGCATCCGGTCCATACCAGTTCGTGTCAGCGTTCATCAGCCTAATCCCTTTACTCAACCCGTAATCAACGCGCTTGATCGGTGCGCGGCGCACCCCTATGAGGGTGCCCATACCCTTGCCATTTCGAGGCCCCAATGGAACTGCTTTCTGCGACACTTTCCCGCGTCAAACCGTCCCCGACCATCGCCGTGACCACAAAGGCGGCGGAACTCAAAGCCGCTGGTCGCGATATCATCGGCCTCGGTGCTGGGGAGCCTGATTTCGACACCCCGCAAAACATCAAGGACGCGGCCGTCGCCGCCATCGCCTCTGGGAAGACCAAATACACTGCTGTGGACGGAATTCCAGAGCTTAAGCAGGCGATCTGCGAAAAATTCCAGCGCGACAACGGGCTTTCCTACCAACCTTCGCAGGTCAGCGTGGGCACGGGAGGTAAACAAATCCTTTACAACGCGCTGATGGCCACCCTGAACGAGGGCGACGAGGTTGTTATTCCGGCCCCCTACTGGGTCAGCTATCCCGATATGGTCCTCTTGGCCGGCGGCACGCCTGTCATCGCCGAAGCCTCGCTTCAAACCGGTTTCAAGCTGACCGCCGAACAGCTGGAGGAGGCGATCACCGATCGTACCAAGTGGCTTATCTTCAACTCCCCCTCCAACCCGACCGGGGCAGGCTACACACGGGATGAGCTCAAGTCCCTCACCGACGTCCTGATGCGGCATCCCCATGTCTGGGTCATGTCGGACGATATGTACGAACACCTTGTCTATGACGACTTCGAATTCTGCACACCGGCCCAGGTGGAGCCAGCCCTCTACGACCGTACCCTCACGGTGAACGGCGTCAGCAAGGCCTATGCCATGACCGGATGGCGCATCGGCTATGCGGCGGGCCCCGAGAAGCTGATCGGCGCCATGCGCAAGGTCCAGTCCCAGTCCACCTCCAACCCCTGCACCATCAGCCAGTGGGCGGCGGTGGAGGCCCTGAACGGCACCCAGGACTTCATCGCGCCCAATAACAAGATGTTCGCCCGCAGACGGGACCTGGTTGTAGAGATGCTAAATGCTGCCGAAGGGGTGCGATGCCCGGTACCGGACGGGGCCTTCTATGTCTATCCATCCATCTCAGGCTGCATCGGCAAGACCTCTGCCGGAGGCAGGAAGATCACCGATGACGAAGCCTTTGCCACGGCCCTGCTGGAAGAAACCGGCGTTGCCGTCGTCTTCGGCGCGGCCTTCGGGCTCAGCCCGAACTTTCGTGTCAGCTATGCCACTTCCGATGCGGCCCTGAAAGAGGCCTGCGGCCGCATTCAGGATTTCTGTGCTGCCTTGACGTGAAGGAGGTCTTTCGATGTCAAGAGACCTGCCGGAATTCTACTTTCGCATCCGCGAGAACGGCGCGGCAGTTTTCCGCGTGGACACGGAGAACCGGCAGCGGCGGATGGAATTGGACCAGATCGCAGTCGTGAACATCCGCAACGGTGAGATCAAGCCGCAGGGTCAGCATGTGCTGACGGAAAGCGAAGTGAAGGCGATAGAAGACTGGCTCGAGGAGCGACGCGCGCTGCTGGCCCGGCGCGATATCGATGACATCCATCGCACGGTCGATCACATGAACCTGACGACCCAGTGGGCCCAGTCCAAGGCGAGCGACGCGGAGCTTGAAGAGGTAACGGACCGCCTGCTTCTCGCCATGCACGATCTGCGCGCGACCCTGGTCCGGAAAAAGGCCGACAGGCTCTCCAAGAACTAACCTTCGATACCGGGCACCCATCTCCTCTCCCTTCCCGGCGGGACGATGAGACACGCAGTTGTGCCGGGACATCGCGAAGAGGTCCGTCAGGGCGAATGGGCGGCCGCCTGTCGCATCCCCCTCAGGGAGGGCCCCCAAAAGCGGCTGTTCAGCAGAACCGACGCAGTGCCGAGCCCGATGACCAGGCCAGCCCAGACGCCAACCCCGTCCCATCCGAGCATGAAGCCCAGAAGGTAGGAACAGGGTATGCCCACCAGCCAATAGCTGAAGGCCGCCATCCACATCGGGATGGCGGTGTCCTGCACCCCACGCAAAAGGCCCAGGGCAATGGCCTGCGCCCCGTCGACAAACTGGAACAGGGCCGCCATGGCCAGAAGTCCCACGCCGATCACCATGATCTCCTCCCGTGCGGCTTCTCCCTCCTGAATGAAGAGATTGATAAGCGGCTCGGGCCAGCCGACGAAAAAGATGATTGTGACAGCGGCGAAGGCCACGGACATGCCAGTCACAACGACCGCCCCGCGCGTCATGTGGCCCACGTCCCTGCGACCGTAGGCATTGCCCGCCCGGATCGTGGCCACGTTGGAGAGGCCCAGATGGATCATGAAGGTGATCGAAGCCAGCTGCACCGCAATGCCGTGCGCCGCCAGAGGCACGGTCCCGAGCCAGCCCATCATCAGGGCGGAAGCCGCGAAAAGACCGACCTCTGAAAGGGCTGTCAGGCCAATGGGCCAGCCCAGTCTGAAGACTCGGGCCAGCATCTGTGTGTCACCCTTCCAGAGCCGCAGGAAAAGCTGGTGCTCCGGCACGACCCGCAGGATGTAGAACAGAACTCCGATGAGGGAGATCGTCTGGGTGATAACAGAGGCCACGGCCGCGCCGACGATCCCCAACTCCGGCGCACCCCAGTTCCCGAAGATGAAGGCGTAGTTGGCCGTCGCATTGGCGAGGGCCGCCAACACCGTGATCCAGAGAACGACCTGCGTTCGCTCAAGTGCGGCAAGGTAGGATTTCAGCACCATCACCAGAAGGGCGGGCAGGATCCCCCATCCCGCCACGCGCAGATACCGGGCTGCATCCTGGGACAGCGCCTCCCCCTGCCCCAGAAGCCGCAGGATCGGTTCCGACCAGACAAGGGGCGGCAGGGCCAGCAGACCAAAGGCCAAAGACAGCCAAAGGCCCATCCGCGTCGCCCGGCGGATGCCCGTTTCGTCCCCTTCGGCTGCGAATGAGGCGACCATTGGCATGACCGCCCAGGCAAAGCCCGAACCGAAGATGAAGAGAACAAAGAAAAAGGTGCTGGCAAGGGTGACCGCCGCCAGCGCATCAACCGAATACCAGCCCAGCATGACCGTATCCGTCACACCGATCGCGATCTGGGCCAGGTGCCCACCGATCAGCGGCAGCCCCAGCACCAGGATCGCCCGGCTGTGACCGGCATATGTCATCTCTTGCCCCATGGCCCAGCCTTACGCTCGGGCCCACGAAAGGGAAAGGCCCCCTCTCAGACCCGGTTCAGATGGGTGTCCTGAAAGCCGCTGGCGTACTTCAGGCCGTAGCCAAGGGTCCGGTCTAGGCCGAGGTGGACAACCCAGACAAGGGCCACCGGAAAGAGCGCCTCGGAACCCGAGAGCCAGCCAGTCGCCGCCAAGAAAGCCGGTGCGACATAACTGTGGACCATATTGTAGCTCAAGGCCCCGATCCGGGGGCCAAGGACGTAGCCTGCCATGGCCAGATCGGGCGCCAGTATGAGCAGCAGAAAGAGACCCCAGCCCCTATCGCTTTGGACATAGAGCGTGAGGGCGAAAGCGGCGATGGCAAGCCCTTCCAGCCGCAGCGCAGCGGATATGGGGCTGAGCGTTGGGGTTGTGGCGATTGTCTGTGCCAATGGTTTTCCTTTCCTGGCTGACAGGCACTCTGACCAAACACCCGCCTGAAAGGAATTGTTCAAAAACCTTCAGTCAGCTATCACTTCTTGATGAGCTTGATCCCCTCCCTTGAACACATCCCGGCCTTTCACGCGGTAATGACCCAAGGCAGCCTCAGCGCCGCGGCGCGGACGCTCGGACTGGCGCAACCTACCGTGCGGCGGCACGTGGAAGCCCTTGAGGCGGAGTTGGAGACACAGCTATTCACCCGCGCGGCCAATGGGCTGACCCCGACGGAGATGGCGGAAGCGCTTTTTCCGATGGCCCTTTCGGTGTTGGAGGAGGCCGCCGCACTGGGCCGGATGGCGCAAGGAGCGAAGGACCGGTTGGAGGGCGTTGTGCGTCTGACGGCAAGCCGGGTGGTGGCAACCCACGTGTTGCCCCCGGTCCTGGCCGAGATCCGGCGGGGCGCACCGGATCTGCGGTTTGAACTGGCGGCCACAGACAGGCCCGAAAACCTGGCCCGGCGGGCCGCCGACATCGCCATCCGCTTTACCGAGCCCAAGCAGTTCGCGCTCCGCGCGCAGCGGCTGCCGGATGTGGAGGTGGGTCTCTTCACGGCACCCGATGGCCCCACGCCCAGAACGCTTGAGGGACTGGCGGACGTCCCCTTCATCGCGGATGACCGGGAGGGTTTGATTCTGCCGCAGCTCGAAGCGGCAGGCCTGCCGCGCCTGAGCAATGTGGTCCTGCGCTGTGACGATCCCATGGCGCAGATTGCCCACCTTCAGGCGGGTCTTGGCGTTGGTGTCTGTCAGGTCAGACTGGCCCACCGGCTGGGTCTGAAGCGTGTCCTGCCGGACCTTTCCTACACCATGCCCGCCTGGCTGGTGGTCCACGAAGATCAGGCGCGGCTCAAGCGCATCAGGCACGTCTTCGATGCCCTCAGGACCGCCCTGCCCACCTGGATGTGACGGCGCGCTCGGGTTGGCGCGGACCGCTCACTGTGCTTCTCTATGGGCAAAGGGAGTGAAAGATGCGCGAAGAAAAGGTGAGCCTGGGCGGAGAGCCCTTCCATGTCCGACACTGGGGCGACGAGAGCCTGCCGAGGCTCTTGATGTTGCACGGATTTCCGGAATACGGCGGGGCCTTTGGCCCGCTCGCAGAGCGTCTCTCGCACCGGTTTCACTGTATCGCACCGGATCAGCGGGGGTTTGGCCAAAGCTGGGCGCCGGACGATGTCTCAGCCTACGCAACCTCAGCCCTGGTAGCGGACATGGCCGCGCTGATTGACGAAGGGCCGATCGCGGTGCTGGGGCACGACTGGGGTGCGGCTGTGGCTTACGGGCTGGCCATGTTCCGCCCTGACCTCGTCTCGCGACTCATCATCCTGAACGGGGTTCATCCGGTGCCCTTCCAACGGGCGATGGCCGCAGGCGGGGCCCAGACAGAGGCTTCGCAATATATCCACTTCCTGCGCGCTGAGGGGTCGGAGGAGAAGCTGGCGGCGGATAATCATGCCAAGCTGATGGCGCTCTTCTCGGCCAAAATGGATCTGAATTGGCTCACACCGGAACTGCGCGCCGAATATCTGCGGGAATGGAGCCGCCCGGGCAGGTTGAAGACCATGATCCATTGGTATCGTGCCTCGCCCTTGCAGGTGGCCAAGCCGGGGCAGCCGATCGCGGACTTGCCGGAATGGCCCGTGGCACGTTTGCAGGTGCGTTGTCCGCACCTGCTGATCTGGGGAATGGAGGACACCTCGCTGCTGCCCGAAGCGACGGTGGGACTGGAGGACTTCGCTGCCGATCTGACAAGGGTGGAGATCGAGGGGGTGGATCACTGGCTGCATCATCAGAATCCCGACGCGGTGGCAAAAGCGATCCTGAGCTGGATCAGGGGCTAGGGTGCGAGGCCTGAGGCTGCCGCAATCGGCTGTAAGCGTGGATGGTGCCTGTGGGATTGGCTTTATCTGGCAAGATAAGGGGGAGCGTGAGGCCTTGGCTTTTGACCCGGTGCTATTTGTGACCCCAGTCGTCGGGGTCGTCGCTGTTGCCGGGGCTGAGCCCGATGATGTCCCCTTCGGTGGAGCAGCCCAGCCCCAGAACTGTGCGGTTGGCGTAGGCAAAATAGGCGGTGACCTGGTTGATCTCCAGGATCTCTCCGTCGTCCCAGCCTGCCATGCGCAGGGCCTTCACATCCATCTCCGCCATCTCTGCCGGTGAGAGCGTGAGCCTTTCGGCATAGCGCATCGCAGCCTGCTGGCGCGCGTCGAGCGGAGTTGCGGGGATGTCACGCGCTTCGATTGCAGCGCGCAAGGCATCGGCCCGGGGATCGTCACGCAACAGGCGCGTCAGGCCTGCGAAATGATGCTCAACACAGTAAGCACAGTGATTGAGCGAAGAGACCCAGACGCCGAGCACCTCCAGGAACCACTTGGGGATCCGGTTGTCCTTGTGGTGCAGCACGCTCTTGTAGATCGCCATGTGCCCCTCCATCGAATGGGGGCGCAGAGAGTGCATCATCATGATGTTGTCGACGTTGTTGCCGGGGCCGGTGACGCGTGCGTAGAGCTGGCGCAGCTTGCCGGTGGCGTCCGCAAAGGGGATGGTCTTGATCCAGGGCATGCGAGGGCTTTCGGTGACTAAGTTTGCGTGATCTTTAGCAGAGGCATTGCAGTGAGGCACGCGTGGTCAGCGTGAGGGCTTTCAGGTTAGAATGAACATCATCGGTCATGAGGATGAGAAACCGTGCAACAGCAGGAAGAAAAAAACTGGCGGCAGAGCCTCAAGAAAAAGGGGAAAAGGACGCTCGCCCAGATCCGCACGCGGGTGCCCTTCGGGGTAAGGACCCTGCTGGGTACCCTGTTGGTCGCAGGCGGGATCTTTGGATTCATGCCGATCCTGGGGTTCTGGATGATCCCCCTGGGCGTTGCCGTCATTGCCATTGATCTGGGTCAGATCTGGCGGGCCTTCAGAGGGCGGTAAGCGCCCTTCATTTCCGACTGCGCGAGAAGACCATCTTTTGATTGTGCAGATCTTCCTTCGCCCCGATCCAGGCATAGGCCAGCAGAGCCGGTGCGCGCGCGCCAACTGTGATGCGGTGCAGGTGATCGGGCGGGTTGAAGATCATGGAGCCGGGCACGTAGGTGCCTTGGTGGTTCTCGGATACGGCCCCCGAGAGGCAGACATAGCTTTCCGTGATGCCCTTGTGCGCGTGGGCAGGATAGGTGCAATTGGGCGCGAAAAGGACGACGCCCAGGATGATTTCATCGCTCAGGATCGGACCACTGGTGCCCGCAAGTTCGGCGTAGCCGTAGCTGTTCTTCAGCCCCTTGGGCACCTTTTCGTAGCCCCATTGCCAGCTGAGAAACTCTGACACGGCATCGAGGGCGCGCACGGTGGGGGCCAGAACACCCTGCCGCCCTTCGTCCAGCGCACGTCGCAGATGCGCGGTGACGGGTTTTTCCGCCCTGGGCTGGGGCCGGACGTGGGCATTGCTGCGCATCAGGCGCGCGATCGCCTCGCGCACCTTACGCTGATGGCCCGCGATACGGTGACTGCCCCCCGCGGGGAGATAACGATAAAGCTCCTCGAACTCCTGCAACAAATAGCGCCAGTCAGGTTGGTCCTGAAGCGTGGGCAGGTCTTCATCCTTGTAGTGGCTCGGGTCTTCGGAAGCGCTTTGAGTGTCGGGCATGGGGCGTGCTTTCGTGCTGGGCTGAAGGGAAGAATATGGCCTGCGCGCCAAAAGGAAAGCCATCGCGCGAAGTTCATGCACCCTTCCCCCGCAAGCGCCGCTCTGCCATAGTAATCGGCAATCAAAACAGAGCTTGAGCAGCCCCATGACAGACCTTCTTTCCGGCCACGAAGCGACCGACTATGATGCCTCGTCCATCGAGGTGTTGGAGGGGCTGGAACCCGTCCGCAAACGCCCTGGCATGTACATCGGCGGCACTGATGAGCGGGCGCTCCATCATCTGGTGGCTGAGGTGCTGGACAATTCCATGGACGAGGCCGTGGCGGGCCACGCGACCCGCATCGAGGTTGAACTGCACGAGGACTATGCCGTCACCATCCGCGACAACGGACGCGGTATCCCGATCGACCCGCACCCCAAGTTCCCCGACAAGAGCGCGCTTGAGGTGATTTTGTGCACCCTGCACGCGGGGGGCAAGTTTTCGGGCAAGGCCTATCAGACCTCGGGTGGTCTGCACGGGGTGGGCGCGTCAGTCGTCAATGCGTTAAGCGACAGCATGGTCGTCCAGGTCGCCCGGAACCGTGCGCTCTATGAACAGCGCTTTTCTAGGGGCGTGCCGCTGGGACCGGTAGAACAGGTGGGGGCCGCCCCGAACCGCCGCGGGACCACCGTGACCTTCCACGCGGATGAGCAGATCTTCGGCTCCCACCGCTTCAAACCCGCGCGGCTTTTCAAGTCGATCCGGTCGAAGGCTTACCTCTTTTCCGGCGTTGAGATCCGCTGGAAATCCGCTATTTCCGACGGGGAAACGCCGCAGGAGGCCACCTTTCACTTCCCCGGCGGGCTCTCGGACTATCTGACAGAGACGCTGGGCACAGCCACCACCTACGCCGACAGCGCCTTTGCTGGCACGGTCGATTTTCAGGAAAAATTCGGCCAGACGGGCAAGGTAGAGTGGGCGATCAACTGGACCCCGTCCCGAGATGGCTTCATCCAGTCCTATTGCAACACCGTCCCCACGCCCGAAGGGGGCACGCACGTGGCGGGTTTCTGGGCGGCGATCCTGAAGGGGATCAAGGCCTACGGAGAGCTGTCCAACAACAAGAAGGCCGCGCAGATCACCCACGAAGACCTGATATCGGGCGGCTGCGCGCTGGTCTCCTGTTTCATCTCGGACCCGGCCTTCGTGGGTCAGACGAAAGACCGGCTGAGCACCGAGGCCGCGCAGAAGATGACCGAAGGGGCGGTGCGGGACCACTTCGACAACTGGCTGGCGGCGGACACCAAGTCTGCGGGCGCGATCCTCGATTTCCTGGTGCTGCGGGCCGAGGAACGGCTGCGGCGGCGGCAGGAAAAGGAAACGGCACGCAAGTCCGCGACCAAGAAGCTGCGCCTGCCGGGCAAGCTGACGGACTGCACCTCGAAGGACCGGGAGGGGACGGAGCTTTTCATCGTCGAGGGCGACTCGGCCGGCGGCTCCGGCAAGGGGGCGCGCAACCGCGAGACACAGGCGCTTTTGCCGCTGAAGGGCAAGATCCTCAACGTCCTGGGGGCGGCCTCAAGCAAGCTGACCACCAATGCGGAGATCTCGGACCTGTGCGAGGCGCTGGGGGTCGGTATGGGGACCAAGTTCAACCTTGACGATCTGCGCTATGACAAGATCATCATCATGACGGACGCGGACGTGGACGGGGCGCACATCGCCTCCCTGCTGATGACCTTCTTCTTCACCCAGATGCGGCCCCTGATCGACCACGGGCACCTCTACCTCGCCTGTCCGCCGCTTTACCGGCTGACCCAGGGGGCCAAGCGGCTTTACGTGGCGGACGACGCGGAGAAAAATTACTGGATGGAGAAGGGCCTGGGCGGCAAGGGCAAGATCGAGATGCAGCGCTTCAAGGGTCTGGGCGAGATGGACGCGAAGGATCTCAAAGAGACCACGATGGACCCCGCGACGCGCAAACTGATCCGGGTGACGGTGGATGAGGATATGCCGGGGGAGACAGGCGATCTGGTGGAGCGTCTGATGGGCAAGAAGCCGGAACTGCGGTTTCAGTATATCCAGGAGAATGCGAAGTTCGCCGATATGGAGGAGTTGGATGTTTGAGTGATGAAGTCAAACCAGCCAAGTCAGTTTACTCCAGAAGCGCCGTTTGGCGAATGTTTCGAGACGCTGCCGACCAAGACTATCTAGAGCATCCGACGTTTAACTTGAGGCATATCCGGCAGCCTTGAAGTAGTTCCAGCACTCTTCCTGCGAGAAGAGTTCACAGATTTCTGTGAGAGCATGGAACATATCGGTGAAGGTGCGAGCGCCGATCCTGCGCAGGTGCGCTTTGAGCTTGGAAAACGCCATCTCGATCGGGTTCAGGTCCGGGCTGTACGGCGGCAGGAACAAGAACCAGCACCCGGCTTTGCGCATGGCTTTCGCGGCGGCAACATTCTTGTGCGTGGCGAGGTTGTCCAGGATGACGACGGTGCCGGGTTCCAGTTCTGGTGCAAGCACCTGCTCGACATAAGCGGCGAAGGCTTCACCATCCATTGCCCCTTTGATGACCCACGGAGCGATCAGGGCCCCCGCGCTCAGACCCGCGATGAAGGTCTGCGTCCCCCATGATCCAAAGGGCGCATCCATCACCAGTCGCTCGCCCCGCTGAGACCAGCCGCGCTGGCGGGTCAGGTTGGTTTTGACAGAGGTTTCGTCAATAAAGACAACGTGGTCCGGTCTGGCCGAGACGGCTGGCAGACGGCGCTTGATCCAGTCGTCGCGTTGCTTTCTCACTCTTGTGCGACGTCGCTCGGTCGCGACCAGCGTCTTTTTTTAAACGTAAATCCGAGCTTGCGCAGGAACCGGCCAATCGCATCGGGGTGCGCCTGAACGCCGGTTGCATCTGCCAGCGCACCGGCCAGTTCGGGCATGGTCATATCGCCGTCCTGATCAATCAGTTCGATCAGAAAGGCGCGATGCGGATCAAGCTTGCCCTTGCCACGTGGGCGGCCCTGAGGCGCGGGCCTTGCCTGTCCCGTACGCCGGATCGCAAGGCCCCAACGCGCTCCGGTGGCGGGCGAGAGCTTCAAACGCAACGCCGCCGCGCGCCCGCTTAACCCTTCCTCAATCAACTTCTGAAACCGCGCCCGAAGCGCATCTGGCAAAGGTGCTGACATGATCCATCCTCCCAAAC
>JABDKA010000075.1 GCA_013002405.1 Sulfitobacter sp.
GATCTGGCCCTTCTGGTGGGCCCGGATCAAAGCTGGCTCACCACAATGGGCTTTCTCGAGAAAGTGGATGAGAACCTGAACGCTGAACTTGCAGGCTGAAAGGTAACCCCTTGGGGTCCGGGCCTCAGCCCCGGTTGTGTGTCCGCTCGTAAAGCCGCCCGATGATCCCGCTCGCCGTCTTCTCGAACAGGCACGGGATCAGTGCGTGAATCAGCGCGGCTCCGGCGGCAGCAAAGAGCAAGCCAGAGAATTTCAGCGCGAAGAAGAAATGCTGAAGGAAGGTTTCATCCACCTTGGCGGGATGGTCGAGAAAGATGCGGGCGATCATGGCGTTCTCCTGTTGCTTTCGACCAGGCTACCTCTGCACGGGTGAGAAATTGTCCCAAAAAACTCGCAAAACGGCTTGTTTCTGTGACACTATCCCACAATAGTCGAAACCATGAGACAAATGGACGACATAAACCGCCGCATCCTGACGGAACTGCAAAAGGACGCCGACCAATCGCTCGATACGCTTGGCACCCGCGTGGGCCTGTCGCGCAACGCCTGCTGGCGGCGCATTCGTGCGCTCGAAGAAGCGGGCGTCATCAGGGGGCGGGTCACCCTTCTGGATCCGGCCAAGCTGGGGTTGGCTCTGACCGTCTTCATGCAAGTCCGGACCAATGCCCACGCGCCGGACTGGCTCGATAAATTCTCGGCCGCCACCAGGGCCATGCCGGAGATCCTGGGCGTTTACCGGATGTCCGGGGATCTGGATTATCTCATCCGCGCGCGCGTGCCGGACATGGCGGGCTATGACAGTCTTTACCAGCGGCTCATTCGCAAGGTACCCCTGTCCGATGTCTCCGCCAGTTTCGTAATGGAGGAGATCAAGGAAACCACCGCCCTTCCGCTCTGAGATTGGACCTGACATGCCCGCCCATTACATCTGGCTTTTCTTCGCCATCCTGACCGAAACGCTGGGCACGACCGCGTTGCAGGCCTCGCAGCAATTCAGCCGCTTCTGGCCCTCCGTCGCGGTTGTGATCTTCTATGGCTGTTCCTTTTACTTCATGTCCTTCGCGCTCAAGGCCATGCCAGTAGGGATCGTCTATGCAATCTGGTCGGGGCTTGGCATCGTGCTGATTGCCCTCATCGGTTTTGTGCTTTTCGGCCAGAGACTTGACTTCGCGGCTCTGCTTGGGCTGGCATTGATCATTGGCGGCATCCTGATCATCCACCTCTTCTCCAAAACAAACGTTCATTAATCGGGAACCATGGCGGGGGTGCAGCGTTCTGACCGCATGGAACAGATACTTGGCACTTTGTGGGGGAACCTCCCCGCCCCCCTCCGCGGTCAACTTGAAGGCTATGCCACCGGCTTCTGGGAGGTTCTCCCGCAGCTTGTCATGTCCTTGGTCTTTATCTTTTTTGTTTGGGGCGTGGTGAAGTTGGTCCAGTGGATCCTGCCGCGCTTTCTCAAGGGGGCCCATGTGCGGCGGGCCCTCGTCGATGTGGTGATCATGCTCGCAACCGTGAGCCTGTGGCTGTTCGGCATCCTGATCGCCGTCACCATCGCTTTCCCGACAATCACACCGGGACGGACACTTACCGCCCTGGGAGTGGGTGGCGTCGCCATCGGTTTTGCTTTCAAGGATGTCTTTGAGAACTTCCTGGCCGGTGTTCTGCTCCTCATCCGCGAACCTTTTTCCATCGACGATTTCATAGATTGCGAAGATATCGACGGCCAGGTGGAGGAAATCACAATCCGCGACACCCACGTGCGTCAGACAGACGGTCAGTTGGTCGTGGCCCCTAACGCCATGTTCTTCAAGAATCCCGTTACCATCCGCACCGCCCGCGACGTGCGCCGCACGACCATCATCTGCGGCGTCGGCTACGGCGAAGACGTGGATAAAGCGCGCGAGGTTATCACAAAAGCGGTGAAGAACGTTGACGCTGTCCGCGATGACGTCCGTGACGTCGAGATCTTCGCGCAGGAGTTCGGCGACAGCTCGATCAATTTCGAAGTGACCTGGTGGACCGGCTCAAAGCCCATCGACATCCGGTCGAGCCGGGACAAGGTGGTCGCCGCCATCAAGCGTGCGCTGGACGAAGCGGACATCGAGATCCCCTTCCCCTACCGCACCATGACCTTCCCCGAGACGCTCAAGATCGAGCGCTTGGAGAAGGGAGATGGATCGCCACAGAACGCAGCGGCATAGTCCTCCAAAGCAGCAGCCTGATCCTTTTAGGCTGGCTTTCGCTGCGGCTGCATAGTATGGCGCGCGCAATTCCCTGACAAAGGCTGATCTCATGGACCTGCGCAACATCGCAATCATCGCACACGTGGACCACGGCAAGACCACGCTGGTAGACGAATTGCTCAAGCAATCGGGCACCTACCGGGAAGGTCAGGCCACGACCGAACGGGCCATGGACAGCAACGATCTGGAACGCGAGCGCGGCATCACCATTCTGGCCAAGGCGACATCCGTCGAATGGAAGGGCACCCGCATCAACATCGTTGACACCCCCGGCCACGCCGATTTTGGCGGTGAGGTGGAGCGTATCCTGTCCATGGTCGATGGCGTTGTCCTGCTGGTCGATGCCGCCGAAGGGCCCATGCCCCAGACCAAGTTCGTCACCTCCAAGGCCCTGGCCCTGGGCCTGCGGCCTATCGTTGTGCTGAACAAAGTCGACAAGCAGGATGCAGAGCCGGACCGGGCGCTGGACGAGTGTTTTGACCTCTTCGCTAACCTCGGTGCAGATGACGATCAGCTCGACTTTCCTGCCATGTATGCTTCGGGCCGTTCCGGCTGGGCCGATATGGAACTGGATGGCCCGCGCAAGGACCTGTCAGCCCTCTTCGATCTCATTGTGGAGCATGTCCCGCCGCCGGCGCAGCTTGCTGCCCGCGATGAACCCTTCCGGATGCTGGCCACGACACTCGGCTCTGACCCCTTCATCGGACGCATCCTGACGGGCCGCGTCGAATCCGGCACGCTCAAGGCCGGTGAGACGGTCAAGGCCTTGTCGCGCGACGGGGAGCTGATCGAGAGCTTCCGCTGCACCAAGATCCTCGCTTTCCGCGGTCTGGGTCAGCAGCCCATCGATTTGGCCGAGGCCGGTGACATCGTCACGCTGGCGGGGATGAGCAAGGCCACCGTGGCCGACAGCATTGTCGCCCCGCAAGTGACCGAGGCCCTGCCCGCCCAGCCCATCGATCCGCCCACCATCACCGTTACCTTCGGCATCAACGACAGCCCGCTCGCGGGCCGCGACGGCAAGAAGGTGCAAAGCCGGGTCATCCGGGAAAGGCTGATGAAAGAGGCGGAAAGTAACGTCGCGATAAAGGTCAGCGACACGCCCGGTGGCGAAGCTTTTGAGGTCGCAGGCCGGGGCGAATTGCAGATGGGCGTGCTGATCGAAAACATGCGCCGCGAGGGGTTCGAGCTTTCCATCTCCCGCCCTCAGGTCCTGTTTCGTGACATCGACGGCGTGCGCCACGAACCCATCGAGGAGGCCACCATCGATGTGGACGACGAATACTCCGGCGCGGTCATCGAAAAGCTCACCGGCGTGCGCAAGGGCGAGTTGGTGGAGATGAAACCGGCAGGTGCCGGCAAGACCCGGATCGTGGCCCACGTGCCTTCCCGCGGGCTGATCGGCTACCATGGCGAATTCCTGACCGATACACGCGGCACCGGCGTATTGAATCGCGTGTTCCATGGCTGGGCGCCGCACAAGGGCCCGATCCCGGGCCGCCGCGCGGGGGTTTTGATCTCAATGGAGAACGGCACGTCGGTCGCCTACGCCCTCTGGAATCTGGAAGAAAGGGGCCGGATGATGATCGGCGCCCAGGCGGACGTCTATACGGGCATGATCATCGGCGAACACAGCCGTGAGAACGATCTGGAAGTGAACCCCCTGAAGGGCAAGAAGCTGACCAACGTACGCGCCTCCGGCACGGACGAGGCAGTGCGCCTGACCACGCCGATCCAGTTGAGCCTTGAAGAAGCGATTGCCTATATCGACGACGATGAACTGGTGGAGGTCACGCCCAACGCAGTGCGCCTGCGCAAACGCTTCCTCGACCCGCACGAGCGCAAGCGGATGGCCAAGGCCAGCTGATCAGGGCGCGATCAGGTAACGGTCGATAATCTCAAGCTGCCCGTCCGCATCCCGGCGGGCGGCAATCACTTCACCCGATGCCGTGGAGCTGCCCGCGAGAGCGCGGATGTTGACCTGATGGCTTACCAGCAGAACACGTTTGCCGACGGGCAAGGCCGCCAGTCTTTTCCGCATTTCGCGCGTCTGGCCCGCACGGTCCCCCTGCCCCGCGAAATGTGAATTGAGCGCGGGCACCTCGATCACCGGACCGACATCAAGCAGGGTCGCGGTATTCCTGGCACGGCACCACTGGCTGGTCCAGACCGCATCAAAGGTCAGACCTGCAGCGCGCATCGCCTCTCCGGTACGTCGCGCCTGATCCCTGCCCCTGTCATCCAGTGTCCGCTGGGTCGCGCAATCCCTGAGATCAAAACCCGACGGATCGCCGGTGCCGGGGGCCAGCGCGTGACGCATCAGGCCGACGGCGTCCGCCTCTTTGAGTGCACCGTAGTCCTGCGCCGCCAACCCAAAAGGCAAGAGCGACGCGATGAAGGCGAGCAACAGATGTTTCATGAAGAGAGAGCTAGGCGGCGGCCCGGCCCCGTCCAGCGCCTATTCGGTTGTTTCAACCACCATTAGTTCACGCTCCGACGCGCCCTTCGCGTGGCTCAACGCTTCCTGATATTCGGGCGAATTGTAGCAATCGACCGCCGCCTCAACCGACGGGAACTTCGCCACGACATTCCGCGGCCGTTCCTTCCCCTCCAGCTGGACGAACCGGCCACCGCGCGCCAGAAAGCTGCCGCCGTGCTTGGCAATCGCCGGACCGGCCAACTTGGCATAGTTGCCATA
Source organism: Sulfitobacter sp. (assembly GCA_013002405.1). Classification (GTDB taxonomy): domain Bacteria; phylum Pseudomonadota; class Alphaproteobacteria; order Rhodobacterales; family Rhodobacteraceae; genus Sulfitobacter. Next base: position 4,945 of record JABDKA010000075.1, read on the forward strand.
GGCCTCTTCGTCCGTAACGGTCACATGTGCAATCCAGAGTGCGCCCATGGTTCTATCCTTTCAAAATCGCTTCGGCTGCGGCAATGGCCCCATCCGCATTGTCGGCACTGACGCCGCCGCCCTGGGCCATGTCGGGTCGGCCCCCGCCGCCCTTGCCGCCCAGTTCGGCAACCGCCGCGCGCACCAGATCGACGGCGGACAGGTTGTCGGTCAGATCCTTCGTGACACCTGCGGCAACGGCAGCCTTGCCGCCCGTTTCCGCGATCAGAAGCACCGCGCCAGAGCCGAGGCTTGCCTTGTGCTCATCAATGAGTGCGGGCAGGTCCTTCCCCATCACGCCCGTCAGGGCTTGCGCAATGAACTTGACGCCATTCACCTCGCGCACCTCTGGCCCTTTGGCCCCGCCACCCCCGGCCATTGCCAATTCGCGGCGCAATTGCGCGACCTCATTGGAGAGCGCCTTGCGCTCATCCAGCAGCGCGCGCACCCGGTCGGGCACTTCGCCTGCATTGGTCTTCAGCGCCTCCGCCACACCCGCAAGAGCCGCCTGCTGGTCGCGCAGCCAGGTCATTGCCTCGGACCCCGTCAGCGCCTCGATCCGGCGCACACCGGCGCTGGAGGCGCTGTCGCCCAGGATCACGAAGGTGCCGATGTCACCGGTCTGGCGCACATGGGTGCCGCCGCAAAGCTCAAGCGAATAGGTCTGCCCGTCCGTCCCCTTGCCGGAGCCTTCCTGACGGCCCATCGACACCACACGCACCTCATCGCCGTACTTTTCGCCGAAGAGCGCCTGAGCGCCCAACTCGCGCGCATCGTCGGGCGTCATGATCCGTGTCTCCACCGGTGCATTCTGGCGGATGTAGTCGTTCACCTCCCGCTCGACCCCTTGCAACTCATCGCCTGAAAGCGCCTTGGCATGGCTGAAATCAAAACGCAGCCGGTCGGCGGCATTAAGCGAGCCGCGCTGGGCCACATGGTCGCCAAGTGCTTCACGCAGGGCCTCGTGCAGCAGGTGAGTGGCCGAATGGTTGGCCCGGATCGCCGTGCGGCGGGCATGGTCGACTTCCAGTTGGGCCGCCTGGCCGGGCTCGATCGTCCCTTCGACAACCTTACCGATGTGGGAAAAGACACCGGCGGTCTTGCGCGTGTCACTCACGGCAATCTTGCCCGTTTCCGTGCGGATCGTGCCGCTGTCGCCAACCTGGCCGCCGGCCTCTGCGTAGAAGGGCGTCTGGTTCAGGGCCACCTGGACAACGTCCCCTTTCTTGGCACCGTCGGCCTGCGCCCCGCCGATGACAATGGCCGTGATCTGGCCCTCGGCGCTTTCGGTCTCATACCCCAGAAAATCCGTCGTGCCATGCTGATCTGCAACGTCGAACCAGACGGTCGCATCCGCCGCCTCGCCCGATCCGGCCCAGGCCGCGCGGGCCTTGGCCTTTTGCTCGGCCATTTCGGCATCAAAACCTTCGGTATCGACGCCCAGACCCTTTTCGCGCAGGGCATCCTGGGTCAGGTCCAGCGGAAAGCCGTAGGTGTCATAGAGCTTGAAAGCCGCCTCACCCGGCAGGCTCTCGCCCTGAGCGAGACCGCTGACCTCATCCTCCAGCAGCTTGAGACCCCGCTCCAGCGTTTTCTTGAAGCGGGTTTCTTCCAGATGCAGGGTCTCGGTGATGAGCGCCTGTGCCTGGCCCAGTTCGGGGTAGGCAGATCCCATCTGGCTTACCAACGCAGGCACCAGACGGTACATCAGGGGATCCTTGGCACCCAGCAGGTGGGCGTGGCGCATGGCGCGCCGCATGATCCGGCGCAGGACATAGCCGCGCCCGTCGTTCGAGGGCATGACCCCGTCGGCGATGAGGAAGGAGGTGGAGCGCAAATGGTCTGCGATTACCCGGTGGTGCACATTGCCCTCACCGAAGGGGTCGATGCTCAGCGCATTGCCGCTCGCCTCAATCAGGGCGCGCATGGTGTCAGTATCGTAATTGTCGTGCTTGCCCTGCAACAGCGCGCCGATCCGTTCCAGCCCCATGCCAGTATCAATCGACTGCATCTCAAGCGGCTTCATGGAGCCATCTTCGAACTGTTCGTTCTGCATGAAGACGATGTTCCAGATCTCTATGAACCGGTCGCCATCCTCTTCGGGCGTGCCCGGGGGGCCGCCGGGGATGTGATCACCGTGGTCGTAGAAAATCTCGGTACAGGGGCCGCAGGGGCCGGTCGGGCCCATCCGCCAGAAATTGTCATCGGTGGGGATGCGGATGATCCGGTCGTCGGGCAGACCCGCGACCTTCTTCCAGATCTCAGCTGCTTCATCGTCGGTGTGATAGACCGTCACCAGCAGGCGACTGGGATCGATGCCGAATTCGACCGTTAGCAGTTCCCAGGCATAGGCAATGGCCTCGGCCTTGAAATAGTCACCAAAGCTGAAATTCCCCAGCATCTCGAAAAAGGTGTGGTGGCGGGCGGTATAGCCCACATTGTCCAGATCGTTGTGCTTGCCCCCGGCCCGCACGCATTTCTGCGCCGTAGTGGCCCGGACATAGTCGCGCGATTCCACCCCCGTAAAGAGGTTCTTGAACTGCACCATGCCGGAGTTGGCAAACATCAGAGTAGGGTCATTGCGCGGCACCAGTGGCCCGGAGGCCACAACTTCGTGACCCTGCTTCTCAAAGTAGGACAGAAAGGTTGAGCGGATCTCGTTCAGGGTCTTCATCGGGGGCCTTCCGGGGCAAAATGCGTCCCCGTGAAATAGCCCCCGATGCCGAAGGTGTCCATGGGGCGCCGCCGCGAAAAAGGGCGCGCCTCGGTGGCACGCCCCTATTCGTTTCATTCAATGCTGAGCAGCGCTGACGAAGGTTTACTGGCCTTCCCGTCCGACTGCCCGATCAGGCCTCAAGGATGTCGATGTCTCCCTCCTCGGAGCCTGCGAAATCAAGACCGTGGGCCGCGCGGATCTTATCCTCGATCTCGCGTGCCATGGCCTCGTTGTCCTTGAGGAACTGCTTGGCGTTTTCGCGGCCCTGCCCGATCCTTTCATCCCCGTAGGAAAACCAGGAGCCGGACTTCTCCACCACGCCTGCCTTGACGCCAAGGTCCAGCAGCTCACCCATCTTTGAGATGCCCTCACCGTACATGATGTCGAACTCAACCTGCTTGAAGGGCGGCGCCACCTTGTTCTTGACGACCTTGACGCGGGTGGCATTGCCGACAACCTCATCGCGGTCCTTCAGCGCACCGATGCGGCGGATGTCAAGCCGGACAGAGGAATAGAACTTCAGCGCGTTACCGCCCGTCGTTGTCTCAGGGCTGCCGAACATGACGCCGATTTTCATGCGGATCTGGTTGATGAAGATGACCATGCAGTTGGAGCGTGAGATGGAACCGGTCAGCTTGCGCATTGCCTGGCTCATCAGGCGGGCCTGTACGCCGACCGAGCTGTCGCCCATATCGCCTTCCAGTTCGGACTTGGGTGTGAGTGCGGCGACCGAATCCACGACAACCATGTTCACAGCCCCCGAACGGACCAAAGTGTCCGTAATCTCAAGCGCCTGTTCGCCCGTGTCGGGTTGGGAAATCAGCAGCTCATCGATGTCCACGCCCAGCTTGCGCGCATACTGCGGATCAAGCGCGTGTTCGGCATCCACAAAGGCACAGACGCCGCCCGCCTTTTGCTGTTCGGCCACGCAGTGCAGCGTGAGGGTCGTCTTGCCCGAGGATTCCGGCCCGTAGATCTCAACGATCCGGCCCATTGGCAGACCGCCGATCCCCAGCGCGATATCCAGGCCGAGCGAACCCGTGGAGCTGGCCGTTATATCCTGGACCGCCCCTTCGGCACCCAGCTTCATGATCGAGCCCTTGCCGAACTGCCGTTCGATCTGCGCCAGCGCGCTGTCGAGCGCCTTTTGCTTTTCCGCCTGTTTTTTGTTGTCCATTGTCAAAAGATCTGCCGTTGCCATCTGCTTTTCCTTTAGTGTCATAGTGCCGTGTCCGCCGCAATCGCCCGTCACGCCACGCTGCTGATGTTCCTCAAAGGTTCTTATGGGACCAAAAGAAGAACATTTCAATTAGTTTGTTCTCACCCCTATCTTTTTGCTGCATTGGTTAAGAAGTCGTTTAGTTTGACAAAAAGCCATCAGAAGGCGGAAGGGAATCGCGCAGGTGCTTGTTTTCTTTAAGGAACGTCTGGCCTTTTTGTCGGTGCCCAAGACCGGTTCAACCGCCTACGAGACCGCTCTGGCCCCGCGGGCGGACCTTGTCCTGCGTGAACCGCCGCCGCTGAAACACGCGCCGGTCTTTCGTTACAACCGATTCATCCGGCCCATGTTCCTGCGGGTCTGCGACGCGGAGATGGAGCTGATGGCGGTTATGCGTGAGCCCATCTCCTGGCTCGGGAGTTGGTGGCGCTACCGGCAACGGCCCTTCATGAGAGGCAGGTCAAATGCCACCCACGGCATCAGCTTCGACGACTTCGTTCTGGCCTATATGAAGGGCAAGAAGCCGGGTTTCGCGGACGTGGGCAGCCAGGCCAATTTCATGGCACCGCAGCCTAATGGCTGCCGGATCACCCACTATTTCCGCTACGAAGATCAACCAAGGCTGCAGCAATTCCTGGAAGAACGGCTGGAAACGAGGCTCGACCTGGGGCGGGAAAACGTCTCGCCCCGGATGGATGTGCGGCTGTCGGAGGACGTTGAGATGCGGCTGCGCCGGAAATGCGCGGAGGAGTTCGCGCTTTATGACTCGATTGCTTGAGTATTGCTCGGGTCTTGTGTGAAAGTCTCGCTTGATGCCCTTCCGGCAACCCTGTCGGCCGCCGAAATACAGCACTTCCAGGCGATCAGGGCCTGGGGACGAACCCCGCCTCGCTCAATGCAGTTGGCGTTGCACCGTTTCGGTCAGGTCGTTCAGGGAAAATGGTTTCGGCAAAAAAACGGAATTGGGGATTCGCATCTGGATCTCCCCAAAGCTGTCCTCCGCGTAGCCTGACACGAAAACCACCCGCACGCCCGGACGCTGCTCCAGCGCCTGGCGGACCCAGCTTGGGCCATCCATGCCCGGCATCACCACGTCGGTGACAAAAACGTCGATGTTCAGTGAGTTGTCTTCTAGGGTCTTCAGCGCTGCCTCGGCCGATTCCGCCTCGAGGACTGTAAAGCCCCGCAGGCGCAGGGCGCGGCTGGCGAAGGCGCGTACAGGCGCCTCGTCCTCCACCAGAAGGATCACCCCATCCTCGTAGGTCATCGGCCGCGCCTCCGCAGTAGATTTCTCGGCGGGCGGTGCGGCTACCTGCTGCACCTCCATGACTGGGAAATAAAGCGTGAAGGTCGTGCCCGAACCGACTGTCGAATCAACGAAAATAAACCCACCCGTCTGTTTGACGATACCGTAGGCGGTGGAAAGACCCAGGCCCGTTCCGTCCCCGGCCCGTTTGGTAGTGAAGAAGGGCTCGAACACCTTCTCCAGCTTATCGGGGGCGATACCCGTGCCCTCGTCCTGGACCCTCACGGTGAGATAGTCGCCCACCGGAACGGTTGCGCGGTCACGGCTCAGGGGCGTGTTGATGCGCTGGACTTCCGTGGTGATGCGGATCTCTCCCCCTTCGGGCATGGCGTCGCGGGCATTGACCACGAGGTTCATCAGCACCTGTTCCAGCTGCCGCTTGTCCGCGCGAATGGGCTTGAGAACCGGGTCATGGCTGAGCGTGAGGGTGATCTTTTCCCCCACCAGACGGTTCAGAAGATGGGTCAGGTCCGCCAGCGTATCCCGCATATCGAGCCGTTCGGGCCGAAGGGTCTGTTTACGCGAAAAGGCCAGAAGCTGCCCGACAAGCGATGCCGCGCGATTGGCGTTCTGGTTGATCTGCATCAGATCGCCGTAGTCCGGATCGCTGTGGTCATGGCGCAGGAGCAGCAGATCGCAGTGACCCGAAATGGCCGTCAGCAAGTTGTTGAAATCATGCGCCACTCCGCCCGCCAATTGCCCGATGGCCTGCATTTTTTGGCTTTGTACAAATTTTGCCTCGAGGGACTTGAGCTCGGTCGCGTCGTGCATCACCGCGATCAGCGCGGGCTCCCCGTCTTCGGTGATGCGGTTCAAGACGACCTGGACAAAAACCTCCAGATCCGCACGTTTCAGGCGCAGGAATTCCGATTTCTGTGCGATCCGGTCGGCCATCGCCTCCCCAATCCAGTCGCTGATGGAGCGGCCCAGCCCTTCCATCAGCTCCGACAGATGTGCCTCCGCCTTGAGCGAGCCGCCGATCAGCTTTGCCGCCATGCGGTTGTAGGCCTGAACCGAGCCGTCAGGGGCCACCTTGAGCATCGGAACCGGCAATTCCTGAAAGGCCTGCCAGCCCTGGGCCTCACCCCGCTCCTCGGGCGGCGGCAGCAGGTAGAGCGCGCGGCGACCCGCCCCCGCGGGCCGCTCAATAATCAGCCTTTCCTCCTGTCCGTTTTTCGTTGTGATCTCTGCCACCTGGTTTGGCAGAAAGGGCAGGTTGTCAAAAACCCGGTCGAGCGATTTGATCCGGCTGCCGATCAACCGCCGCGCGGCCTCGTTCATGTAGAGGACCGTACCCGACCGCCCCAGCATAAGCATCGGCAAATAGTGGCTCTCCGATCCCTCGCGGGTCGGCACGCGGTCGGCCAGTTTGTCGATCCGCCAGATCAGATCGTCCTCTCCCGCGCGATGGGCCGAAAGGCGCAAGTGACCGCCACGAGTGACGATATCCTCGCGCGCGTGTCCAACCGCGATCGCGCGCGTTTGCAGGCGAAACAGAAGTCCGGCGGGATTGGCGAAGGTATCTTTCAGCAGGCCCGCCAGCGTCGGGCTTGCATCAAGATCGTAGTCGCGTGCTGCTGCCCGGTTGGCCGTCCTCAGCATACCGTCGGAGGAGGCGATGAAGGTCGGCACCGCATCGCGCAGAATAGCCTCTGCCATGCTGTCGATTTCAGGACCTTTACTGCGGCTTTTACGACGAACCATCCAGGCCGTCAGCGCCGCCAGCGCCAGCAATGTGCCCGCAGCCGACCAGAACCCCAGCATCAAAAGCCGTTGCGGCACGACCAGCGCCAGGATCAGACAGAAAAAACCCAGCATGAAGAGCATTCGCGCCCGCGCCTCGGTCAGCAAAGCCTGCGCCGGGTCTGACGATCCGGAATGTTCGGTTGTTTCTGCGGTCACTTGAGCCCCTCAGGCGCGAATCGTGGCTGTATTACGCGCGGGAAGGGTTAATTGGCCATTAATCCGGTCTGACTTGCACGCTTTGGTTGATTTTGTCCATTATCAAACACGCGTCAAGTGTGCTGTGAAAAATCCATCGCCGCTGTTGCCGACATCGAAGCGTTCTTCAAGGGTAACCTGCCAGCCCGGATTGCTCTCCAAAAAGGCCTGAACGCGGGCTTCATTTTCGATACGGAAAAGGGAACAGGTAGCGTAGGCGAGCGTGCCACCGGGGGCGACCAGCCGTGCAGCCTGCGCCAGAATGCTGTCCTGAAGGGCGATGAGGTCCTCCAACGCTTCCGGTGTCAGCCGCCACTTGCCTTCGGGCGCCCGCCGCCAGGCACCTGAACCGGAACAGGGCGCATCACAGAGCACGATTTCGAAGGGCCCGGCACCGGCCAGCGCCCCCTTGGCCAGCTGCGGTATCCGGACACCAGCCCGCGCCGCCCTAAGGGGTAGATCGCGCATCCGGCCCGGATTGCTGTCGTGGGCAAAGACGGTCCGATCGGGCTGGGCGGCGATGGCAAGTGATTTACCCCCACCCCCGGCGCAGTAGTCGAGCACCCGCTCGCCCGGCGGCAGCAGATCCACCACCGTCTGGCTCGATGCATCCTGCAGCTCCACGTATCCTTCAGAAAAAGCGTTGGAATTTCGAATGCGGCGTGCGCCTTCAATGACTGTCAGGGCAGTCCCTGACAGGGGATTTTCGACCGTCTCGATGCCCGCATCGTGCAGCATCTTCTGTGCACCCGAACGGTTGGTCTTGGCTTTGTTCACGCGCAGAAAGACCGGCGCGCGGTCCTGCAGGGCCCGTGCGGTCACCTCTGCACGGTCCCCCAAAGAGGATTCGATATGGGGCAGCAGCCAGTCCGGCAGGTTCCAGAGAATGGGACGGTCGGTCGGGGCCGCGGGCATTTCCCGTTCCGCCGCGCTCGGGGGAGCGGGGGCGTGGCCTTCGCCGGTAAACAGCTGGTTCGGATCGGCGCCCGCCTCCACTAGCGCGCCGATCATCAGCGACCGACCGGTTTCACCCCTTCCGTAGTGGGCGGCGGTGCGGCGGCGGCGCAAGACGTCAAAGACATGGTCGCGGACAGCCGCGCGGTCCTTGGAGCCCGCAAAGCGGCTGGCCCGGGCCCAACGGGTCAGGGCCTGTTCGGCAGCCAGGCCACCTGCTATGGCGTCAAGTATCTCGATCGCTGCGGCGACGCGGGCACCGGGTGTCATGCCTTATCCATCAGATTAAAAATGAGATGCACAGCATTGAATTTGAACACTATCCAACCCGGTAGTTCGGGCTTTCACGGGTGATCTGAACGTCGTGCACGTGGCTTTCCTTCAATCCCGCGCCCGTGATTTTCACGAAGTTGCAATTCTGGCGCATTTCCGCAACCGTGGCGCAGCCGGTGTAGCCCATGGCCGCACGGAGACCGCCAACCAGTTGGTGCACGACCGCATTTGCACTGCCTTTGTAAGGAACCTGGCCCTCGATCCCTTCGGGCACCAGTTTGTCACTGGCCGCATCCTTCTGGAAATAGCGATCCGCAGAACCACGCGCCATGGCACCAAGCGATCCCATACCGCGGTAACTCTTGAAGCTACGGCCTTGATATAAAATAACTTCTCCCGGGCTCTCATCGGTACCCGCTATCATGGAGCCGACCATGGCGCAGGAAGCCCCGGCCGCGATGGCCTTGGCGAAATCACCCGAGAACTTGATGCCACCGTCGGCGATCACCGGAACGTCTCCTGCCGCTTTGGCGCAGTCCATGATGGCGGTCAGCTGGGGCACGCCCACACCCGCCACCATGCGCGTCGTGCAGATGGAGCCCGGACCGATCCCCACCTTGACCGCGTCAGCGCCCGCGTCGATCAGGGCGCGCGTCGCTTCACCTGTAGCGACATTGCCTGCCACCACTTGTACTTCGTTAGACAGGCCCTTGGCGCGCTTCACTGCTGCCGCCACCCCTTCGGAATGACCATGCGCCGTGTCGATCACGATCATGTCGACGCCTGCATCGACCAGCGCCTGAGACCGCTCGAACCCGGCGTCACCCACCGTCGTGGCGGCCGCCACCCGCAGACGTCCCAAGCTGTCCTTGCAAGCAGTGGGGTTCAAAACCGACTGCTCGCTGTCCTTCAGGGTCAGAAGGCCGGTCAGCTTGCCCTGATCGTCGGTCACCAAAAGCTTCTCGATCCGGCGTGACTTCATCAGGTTCAGCGCCTCTCCCCGGTCGGCGGGTTCGCGCAGGATGGCCAGATCATCGGCAGTCATCATTACCTTGACCGGCGTCGCATCGTCGGAGGCAAAACGCATATCGCGGTTGGTAACGATCCCCAGGACCCGGCCCTTTTCGTCCACCACCGGGAATCCCGTCACATTATAACGGGCCTGCAACGCCTTGGCGTCCGCCAGCGTCTGGTCGGGTGTCAGGGTGATGGGGTTGTAGACGATCCCGCTCTCGAACCGTTTGACCCGGCGGATCTCGCGGGCCTGTTCCTCGATCGTCAGGTTGCGGTGCACAACGCCCATTCCGCCCGCCTGAGCCATGGCAATGGCCATACGGCCTTCGGTCACCGTATCCATGGCGGAGCTGAGCAGCGGGATGTTGAGCGCGATGGATTTCGTGACGAAGGTGCGGGTGTCCGCCGTGGAAGGCAGGACCGAGGATGCCCCCGGCACCAGCAACACGTCGTCGAATGTCAAAGCCTCACGAATTTCCATTTTAGCACCTCGGGCAGATGGCATCATTTGGCAATTTCCTATTTCACGGACCGGTCAGGATGGAAAGCCCCTTCCTATCTGCCCGCTTGCGCCATCGGTGACTTTGCGGAAAGCTACGGCAAAACGGGAGGCATCGGATGGCGGAACACGGGTACGACGCAGGCAGGCTGAACCTGCCTTTCGTGGGCATATCGACTTTCGGCAAGCGGCCTTACGAGCCCGACTGGGCGCGGCTTGATGCCGATGTGGCGATCCTTGGTGCTCCCTTCGACGCGGGCACGCAATGGCGGGCCGGTGCGCGCTTTGGTCCAAGGGGCGTCAGGGAGGCTTCAACCCTCTTCAGCTTTGGCCACGCTGGGGCATATGATCACGAGGATGATGTGACCTACCTGCCTGGGGACGTGAACATCGTCGATATCGGCGACGCGGACATCATCCATACCGATACCGAAGCCAGCCACGCCAATATTGAGCGGGGTGTGCGCGCAATCCTGAGCGCAGGCGCCCTGCCCGTGGTGATCGGGGGCGATCATTCGGTCAATATACCCTGCATCCGCGCCTATGAGGGCCAGGCGGACTTTCATGTTCTTCAGATCGACGCCCATCTTGATTTCGTGGACGTGCGCCACGGGGTGCGACACGGACACGGCAACCCCATGCGCCGCGCGGCGGAGCGGGAAAATGTCACGGGCCTTACCCAGGTGGGCATCCGTAATGTCAGCTCCACTGCGCGGGAAGGGTACGAGGATGCGCGCGCCATGGGCTCCGCTATCATCTCCGTTCGGCAGGCGCGGGAGATGGGGACGCGCGGCGTCCTGGCCCAGGTGCCCACCGGTGCACGGCTATATGTGACCATCGACATCGACGCCTTCTGCCCCTCCATCGCACCGGGTACGGGCACGCCCTCCCACGGTGGGTTTCTTTACTACGAGGTGCTTGAGCTGTTGCAGGCCGCCGCCGAGCGGCACGAGATCGTCGGGATCGACCTGGTTGAGGTGGCGCCTGACTATGACCCGACCGGCTCGACCTCCATTCTTGCGGCGCAGATATTGCTCAACTTTCTGGGCTTCATCTTCCACGCACGGAGCCAGCTTTAGAAAGTGGCGGGCCTTGTGCCGGTGGCGCCCGTCGGACCGGAGTATTTTTTGGTGATAAAGAGAAGCGGGGGCGGCGCACCGGGCCAAGAGTGGCGCGCTTTGACAGGGAAGTGCCGCGGTGGGGCTTTTAGATCCGCGCGCGCACGCTATGGTGCAGCAAAACAGCGTCAGGGCATGACATGAGCAAAGATCCCCTCGTCATTTTTACCCCCTCCGGCAAGCGGGGGCGGTTCCCCAGGGGAACGCCGGTTCTGACCGCCGCGCGGCAGCTGGGCGTGGACCTCGACTCCGTCTGCGGCGGGCGGGGGATCTGCTCGAAATGCCAGGTCTCTCCCAGCTACGGGGAGTTCTCCAAGCACGGCGTGACCGTGGCCGACGATGCCCTGTCGGACTGGAACGCGGTTGAACAACGCTACGATGAAAAGCGCGGCCTGCCCAAGGGCCGCCGCCTGGGCTGTCAGGCCACGCTGCAAGGCGACGTGGTGATCGACGTGCCGCCCGAAAGCCAGGTGCACAAGCAGGTGGTCCGCAAACGGGCCGAGGCGCGGGAGATCGTGCTGAACCCCTCGACCAAACTCTACTACGTGGAGGTGGCCGAACCCGATATGCACGACCCTTCGGGCGATTTCGAAAGGCTCCGGGATGCCCTGCGCGAACAGTGGGAATTCGAGAATGTATCGGCTGATCTGGGCATCCTGCAAAAACTCCAGCCGATCCTGCGCAAGGGCAACTGGAAGGTCACGGTGGCCGTTCATCTGGGGGATGAAGAGAACCCCCAGAGGATCATGCACATCTGGCCGGGCTATTACGAGGGAACGCTCTATGGCCTTGCGGTGGACCTCGGCTCCACCACCATTGCGGCCCACCTCTGTGATCTGCTGACCGGTGAAGTGATCGCCTCTTCGGGTGTGATGAACCCCCAGATCCGGTTCGGTGAGGATCTGATGAGCCGGGTCAGCTATTCCATGATGAACGCGGGCGGGGCCGATGAGATGACCCGCGCGGTGCGCGAGGGGATGAACGGCCTTTTCAGCCAGATCGCGGCCGAAGGGGGCGTGGACAAGCAGCTGATCGTCGATGCGGTCTTTGTTTGCAATCCGGTGATGCACCACCTTTTCCTGGGCATTGACCCCTTCGAGCTGGGCCAGGCGCCCTTCGCACTGGCCACCTCGAATGAGGTGCGGCTGCGCGCCTCCGAACTTGACCTGAACATTCATCCTTCAGCCCATGTGTACCTCCTGCCCTGTATCGCGGGGCACGTCGGAGCCGACGCCGCGGCCGTGGCCTTGTCTGAGGCGCCGGACAAGTCCGAGGACCTGGTGCTGGTCGTGGACGTGGGCACCAACGCGGAAATCCTGCTGGGCAACCGTGACAAGGTGCTGGCCTGCTCTTCCCCAACCGGCCCGGCCTTCGAGGGGGCTCAGATCAGCTCGGGCCAGCGCGCAGCCCCGGGCGCCATCGAACGGGTAGAGATCGACCCCATCAGCAAGGTGCCCCGATTCAAGGTGATCGGCTGTGATCTGTGGTCCGATGACGCGGGCTTTGAGGCAGCCATCGCCACCACCGGGGTCACCGGCATCTGCGGCTCGGGCATCATCGAGATGGTGGCCGAAATGCGCATGAACGGCATCGTCGATGCCGCAGGCCTCATCGGCACGGCGGGGCAGACCCGATCGGCCAACGTTTTTGCTGACGGACGGACCAATTCCTACCTCGTCTATGACGGAACCCCCAATGGCGGGCCGAAGATCACCGTGACCAACCGCGATATCCGGGAAATCCAGATGGCTAAGGCTGCGCTCTATTCCGGTGCGCGGCTGCTGATGGACAAGTTCGGTGTAGAGAAGGTGGACCGCGTGGTTCTCGCCGGTGCTTTCGGCGCCCATATCTCTCCCAAGCACGCCATGGTCCTGGGCATGATCCCCGATGCACCACTGGAAAAGGTCACCTCTGCCGGGAACGCGGCCGGCACGGGGGCCCGCATCGCGCTGCTGAATACCGAGGCGCGGACCGAGATCGAGGCAACGGTCCGGGCCATCCACAAGGTCGAAACGGCAATCGAGCCCCGTTTCCAGGAACACTTCGTCAATGCCTCTGCCATCCCCAACGCGGTGGAACCCTTCCCGATCCTCAACAGCATCGTCAAATTACCGACCGAGACCTTCAACACCGGGGGCGACGGGGGCGAGACGGGCGGACGCCGCCGCCGCCGGAGGGCTTGAGATGACGGGCACGAAGGAAGACCAGGCGATATTCTGGGACAAGCAGGCTGGGCCGAAATGGGTGCGGCAGGGGGAGGGCATGGATGCCCTGCTGAACCCTGTGCAGCAGGCCCTGCTGGACCGCGCAGCACCGTTGCAGGGGGAATCGGTGCTCGACGTCGGCTGCGGCGGCGGCAGCAGCACTATCGCGGCGGGTGGGCGTGTGGGGCCCCGGGGGACGGTTCTTGGGGCCGACGTCTCCGCAACCCTGCTCGACCTCGCCCGCCGCAGGGTGGCGGCGGCTGGAACCGATCAGGTGCGATTTGACCATTGTGATGCGGAAACCCACCCTTTCGAAGCGCGGTCCTTCGATCTCATGATCTCGCGCTTCGGGGTCATGTTCTTTGAGAACTCCGCCGCCGCCTTCGCCAACATGGCCCGCGCCCTGAAGTCCGGCGGGCGGATGGCCTTTGCCGCCTGGGGCGATATTCCGGCCAACCCCTACTTCACCCTGCCCGCCGCCGTGTCGCGGCAGGTCTTCGGCGGGTCCCCGCCAAAGTCCGACCCCGACGGCCCCGGCCCCTTCGCCTTCCGTGATCCCGCGCGGATCCTCGATATTCTTGATCGGGCCGGATTGCAGGAAGGTCACGTGCAGGTGGCGGAAATCGAACTGACCGCGCCCGGCGGGGCTGAGGCGGCAGCGGACCTGATGCTGGAGATCGGACCGGCGGAAGCGGCCATCAACCACTTCGAGGCCGATGCGGAGGCCCGCGCCGCCGTGCGGGAGGGGATTGTCGCGGCACTGCGGCCCTACGAGAGGGACGGAACGGTGTTCATTCCCGCGCAGATCAACATCGCAACGGCGGTTGTAGGCCAGAGGGGCGGCTGGAGCGGGTAACGGGAATCGAACCCGTAACTGAAGCTTGGGAAGCTTTCGTGATACCTTTTCACCATACCCGCCGCTCGCCGCCATCTAGCACCACCGCGCGGGCGCACTCAAGCGGAATGTCAGGGGGAAAGGGGCGGGCAAAGTGCCATAGCCAGAGCGCCCTGATCGGCGTAGAATCCAAAGGAGTGATCGGAGGAGCGCCCCATGTCCCCTGCCCGCCTTGTGATGTCCATTGCCCTGTGCGGCCTGCTGGCCGCCTGCGCCACGCCGCGTGAGCAGTGCATCAACCGAGCGACGGCCGAACTGCGCGCGACCCGAATTGCGCTGGCCGAGGCGCGGGACAATGTCGCGCGCGGCTACGCGGTTTTCCGGCAAAGGGTGCCCTATACGGTCTATGACACCTGCTACCGCCGTCATC
>JABDKA010000079.1 GCA_013002405.1 Sulfitobacter sp.
ATGTCAACGTCTACGCGCTGGACGAAGGGGACAGCTGGACCATTGTCGACACGGGCTTTGCCTCAAGGAAATCCAAGGCGATCTGGGAAGAGGCCATTGCAGGCCCGCTGGGCGGCAAGCCCATTTCACGCGTCGTGGTTACGCACCACCATCCCGATCACATCGGTCTTGCCGGTTGGTTTCAGGCGGCGCACGGGGCCGAACTGGTCACCACCCGCACCGCCTGGCTTACCGCCCGGATGCTGACCCTGGACGAGCAGGAAGTCCCGCCCGCCGAGACGCTGAGCTTCTACCGCCAGTCGGGAATGCACAGCGACATACTGGAGAAAAGGACCACGGACCGCCCCTTCAATTTCTCCGACATCGTCTCCCCTTTGCCGCTGGGGTACACCCGGATCAAGCAGGACGATGCCATCACCATGGGTGGCCGGACCTGGGACGTTCACATCGGGAATGGCCACGCACCGGAACACGCCACCTTTTGGAGCCGGGACGACCACGTTGTCATTGCGGGCGATCAGATCCTTCCTTCCATCAGCCCCAACGTGGGCGTTTACCCGACCGAACCCATGGCCGACCCCATTGGCGAATGGCTGGAGGCCTGTGAAAGGCTCGCGCCATTGGCCCGGCCGGATCATCTGGTACTGGGTGGTCACAAGGTGCCCTTCACCGGCCTGCCAAAGCGGATGGAACAGCTGATCGACAATCACCACGGCGCGCTGCGGCGGCTGATGGACTACATCGAAGAACCAAAAGCGGCCTCCGAATGCTTTGCTCCGCTCTTCAAAAGAAAAATAGGAGAGGCCGAATATGGTCTTGCCCTGGTTGAAGCGGTCGCCCATTTGAGCCACCTTTACCAGACCGGAGAGGCCACGCGCGAGATGCGCAATGAGGATGGTGCCTGGGTCTATAAACGCAAGGGGTAGGGCAATGGACAAGATGATCGCGACCACCGCCGAAGCCGTTGAGGCGGACGCCCTGCCGCGCATCTACGAGGCCCACACCGACCCCGATCTGCACACAACCGGCGAACCCGAACTGCCTGACTGCATCACCCGCCAGCCCGCCGCGCAGAAAAGCCCGGCCCGATGGGCCTACGAACGCACCGTGCTCTACCTCAAGAAATTCGAAGAACAGCTCGACAACGAACACGAGGTGGCCATGGGTTTCGTCGGCTCCGACGCGGGCGTGCTGCGGATCGAGGGGATGGGCTATTTCGACCCCGACATCGTGACCTTCTTCGGAAAGGATGCAACGGGCGGGCGCATGCAGCTGGTCCAGCATGTCAGCCAGCTGAACGTGGTCTTTCGTGCCCTGCCCAAGGCGGTTCAGGACAAGGCCCCCAACCGCATCGGCTTTCGCCTGCTGGAGGCACTGGAAAAGAAGGCCGACGCGACATCCTGACCGGAGCGCGGGCAAAAGCCCGCTTGACCGCGTGACAGCGCCCGCTTTATTGGGTAGGCAACTTCGAACACTGATCTTGAGGGACAAAAAAGATGGCTGATCACGAACATGGCAGCATGGATATCGAGACCCAGGAAAAGACCTTCGAAGGCTTTATGTCCTTCGTGACCAAGACCACGATCATCATCCTGGCGATCCTGGTCATACTGGCTGTTTTCTTCCGCTAATTGGTCGGAGCGACCGGGCCGGGAGGGTTTCGTGAAGTATCTTGTATCCTTGGTTCTTCTCGTTGGTCTGCTGTCGGGCTGTTCAAACGATCCGACAGGGGACGCCCCGGCTGAGGCGGCGGCCGCCGCCGCTTACGGGGCACCCGGACCCAAAAGTGTTACCGTTTTCACGATGGTCAACAACCGCACCGGCAGGGGCGGGCATTCGGCGCTTTTGATCAATGGCTCCCAACAGGTGATCTTCGATCCCGCTGGATCCTTCCGCGATCCGCGACTGGTGGAGCGACAGGACGTGCTCTATGGCGTGACGCCGGGGTGGGTCCAGGCGTACAAATCAGCCCATGCGCGGGCCTCGCATCATGTTGTCAGCCAGACAATTGAACTGACGCCCGAACAGGCGGAAAAGGCCCTGTCGCTCGCGCGCAGCTACGGTTCGGTGCCGGGTGCCTTTTGCACCCAGGCCACCACTGCCATCCTGTCACAGCTCACCGGTTTTCAGGACATTGAGCGGACCTACTACCCGGAAAACCTGATGGAACAGCTTGCACAGCGCCGGGACGTGCAGACCGCCAAGCTTTACGAAAACGACGATGGCCAGGTTATCGACGCGGTGCGCGCGGCCCTTCTAGCCCAGCAGCCATAGCAGACCGTAAAGCGTCACGGCACCCGCCCCGATGGCCGCCAGCACGTTTTTCGTGATCAATCCCACCGTCAGCGTCACCGCCGCCGCCGCCATGCGCGCAGGCTCCGGATTGCCATCGTTTGCGGCGGGCCAAAGCACCTGGGGCGCCACCAGTGCAGGCAGCACCGCAACGGCGGTATAGCGCAGATGGCGCAGCAGCCAGGCGGGCATGGCCCGGTCGCCCACGAAGCCGGTGAAAACAAAGCGCAGGAAAAAGCTGCCGATCCCCAGCCCGATGATCACGATCCAGAGGGTGGTCTGATCAACCATGCCGCCGCTCCATCCACTTCTCCGTCGCAGCCCCGGCGATCATCCCCGCCGCCCCCGCAAGGATGATGCCCAGCGAATAGGGCACCAACACCGTCAAAAGGCTCGCCACTACCGCGACAAAGGCCGCAACCACGTGGGCGAGGGTCCGGAACATCGGCGCGATCATCGCCAGAAAGGTGATCGGAATGGCGAAATCCAGCGCCCAGCTCTCGGGGACCCGCGCCCCGAGGAAGGCACCGACGACCGTGAAGCCGTACCAAAGCGGGATGATCGGGGTCACGGCCCCAAAGAAATATCCCATCCGCTCCGGGACCGACATCTCCGGCCGCCGCTCATATTCCGCGACGGAAACGACATAAGACTGATCCACCGTCAGATATGCGGCCAGCGCCCGCTGCCAGAGCGGCGCCGATCCGATCCAGGGGGTGAGGGCCGCAGAATACATCGCCATCCGCAGGTTCACGGCCAGCGCCGATGCCAGGACGACGATCGTCGGCGCATTCTCTTGCATCAGCTGTAGCGCGGTGAACTGCGCCGCGCCCGCGATGACCACCACGGAAAAGGTGAGCGCCTCCCAGACATTCAATCCCGCCTCAGTCGCGATGAGGCCAAAGAGGGAGGCAAAGGGGATGATCACTACAATGAAGGGTGCGCCGTCGGCAAAGCCTTTCAGATAGGCGGATTTCACGGTGGTGATAGGCATCCGAAGTCCTTAGATTACCGGAACGTCGTAGCCTTATCGCCGGGGGGATACAATTGGCCCAGGATCCTGATCTGTCGGAATACCTGATCGCACCCGATCCCGGTGCGCCCCGCCTGACCCGCGCGGTCGAGGGGACGGATCACAATGGGGCGCGGACGCAAATCCGCGTCGTCGAAGAGCGACCCCTGACGATCTACCTGAACGGCCAGGAAATCGTCACGGCCATGACCATCGGGGACTACCCCGAATATCTGGCACTCGGTTTTCTGCGCAATCAGCATATGCTGCGCCAGGACGAAGAGATCACCCGCGTCGATTACGACGAAGAACTTGAGACCGTCGTCGTCCGCACCGCCCGCGCCACCGATTACGAGGACAAGCTCAAGCGCAAGACCCGCACCTCCGGCTGCGCTGTGGGCACCGTTTTCGGCGATATGATGGAAGGGCTCGACCAGGTGCGCCTGCCGCCAACGCCGGTGCGCACCTCCTGGCTCTATGCCCTCTCAGCCAAGATCAACCGCACGCCCTCGCTCTACCTCGAAGCGGGCGCGATCCACGGCACCGTGCTTTGCCAGGGCGACCGTCCGCTGGTCTATATGGAGGACGTGGGCCGCCACAACGCAGTCGACAAGATCGCGGGCTGGATGCTTTCCGAAGGGGTCGGGGCGGAGGACAAGATCCTTTACACCACCGGGCGTCTCACTTCTGAGATGGTGATCAAAACGGCGATGATGGGCATCCCCGTTCTCGCTTCCCGCTCCGGCTTTACCGCATGGGGGGTTGAGATAGCCCAACAGGTTGGCCTGACCTTGATCGGACGAATGAAGGGCAAGCGGTTCGTCTGCCTGTCCGGCGAAGAGCGGCTGGAGCGGGATGCGGACCCTGCGCAGATTTCCGATGAACCGCGCCGCTCTGGGCGTAAGGGGGCGGCATGAAGCAGCCCCTTGGCGTGATCCTTGCCGGAGGACTGGCCGCCCGGATGGGCGGGGGTGACAAGGGCCTGCTACGGCTTGGGGACCGGACGCTCTTGTCCCGGGTCATCGACCGACTAGAGCCACAGGTAGAGGCCTTGGCGCTCAACGCCAACGGCGATCCCGCCCGCTTTAACGATCTCGGCCTGCCTGTGCTGCCCGACACGATCGAGGGCTATGCCGGGCCATTGGCTGGCGTCCTTGCCGGGCTGGACTGGGCGGCAGAGCAAGGGGCCGAGACCATCGTCACCGCCGCCGCCGATACGCCCTTCTTTCCGCGCGACCTGGTGCCGCAACTGCTGCTGGCCAGCGAAGGAATGGACATCCCCCTTGTCCTTGCCGCCACGCCTGATCCCAAGCGCGGCATCGCGCGGCATCCGACCTTCGGCCTCTGGCCCGTCGCCCTGCGTGATGACCTGCGCGGGGCCCTTCAGGGCGGTCTGCGCAAGGTCGTCCTCTGGACCGACCAGCACGGCGGCCGCGAGGCTAACTTTCCCCACGAAGAGGCCTTTTTCAACGTGAACACGCCCGAGGATTTGACCCGGGCGGAGGCGATGCTATGAGGCTTTTCGGCGTGGTCGGATGGAAAAACGCGGGCAAGACCGGCCTGATGGAACGACTGGTGACAGAGATTACCGGGCGCGGCATCAGCGTCTCCACCGTCAAGCACGCGCACCATACCTTCGACGTCGATCACCCCGGCAAGGACAGCCATCGCCACCGTCTGGCCGGGGCGTCGGAGGTGCTGCTGGCTTCCCGCAACAGGGTCGCCGTGATGCAGGAATTGCGCAACGCGCCCGAGCCGCCGCTTGCCGAATTGCTGACCCGCCTTGGTCCCGTCGATCTGGTCCTGATAGAAGGCTACAAGCGCGACACCCACCCCAAGGTGGAAGCGCACAGGGCCGAGACACGCAACCCGCTCATCGCCCCCGGTGACCCGACGGTACGGGCGGTGGCCAGCGATGTGCCGCTGGATCTGGACCGTCCGGTGTTCCATCTGAACGACACCGCCGCCATTGCCGATTTCATCTTGGCAGAGGTTGGACTGTGAAGCCTTTCGACACCTTCGTGATGGTCGACTGGTCGGGTGGGAATGACCGGGGCCCGCGCCCCGTCAAGGACGCGATCTGGGCTGCCGTGCACCGCGAGGGACAGGCGGAGAAGCCCGTCTATCTGCGCAACCGGCAGGTGGCCGAGACCTGGCTCATGGCGCTCTTCGAAGAAGAGATGGCGGCAGGGCGGCGTGTCATGTCGGGGTTCGATTTTCCCTTCGGATATCCTGCCGGTTTCGCCCGCGCGCTTACCGGATCTGACGATCCGCTCACCGTCTGGGACTGGTTCGAGGAGCGGATTGAGGACAGCCCAAAGGGCAACAACCGCGCCGATCTGGCGGGGCTCATCAACCAAACACTTGGGAAGGGGCGGGGGCCCTTCTGGTTCAACCCGTTAAAGGCAGAGGTGGCCGGTCTTGCCCGGACCAAGGCCGACCACCATAATCCCTTTCCCGAAAAGCGGCAGAGTGAGCTGCGCGCCCGGGGAGCCTTTACCTGCTGGCAGATGGGCGGTGCCGGGGCGGTGGGCAGTCAGGTCTTCATGGGCCTGCCGGTTCTGGCCCGGCTGCGGCGGCAATTCGATGTGGCGGTCTGGCCTTTTGAGCCGCTTGAGGCCCCCATCGCCTTTGTTGAGATCTGGCCTTCGCTTACGGTCAAGGGCGCCCCGCGGGAGGGGATCAAGGATGCCTGGCAGGTGCGCGAAGTGGTCCGTCAGGTGGCCGGGTTGCCGCACGCCGAGCTTGCTGAGATCCTGAGCGTGGAAGCGCCCGAGGAAGGCTGGATCTTCGGCCTGGGCCACGAGGAGCGGCTGATGCCCGATACGCCCCCCTTGCGCAACGACTGTTTCGCCCTGCCACCCGGATTTCACTGGACCCCGGTGGAGGAGACCCTGAGCCTGCTCCGCTCCCGCCTGTCGCCGGTGACCGGGACGGAGCCGCTTGCGACGCCCGATGCGCTGGGCCGCATTGCGGCCGAGGAGGTCCTGGCCAAAAGGGCCAATCCGCCCCTGCCAAACACGGCCGTTGACGGCTACGGATTTCTGGGCGGGCGTGGGGAGGGGTTGCACAGCCTGCCGCTGGTTGCTGGCAGGGCCGCGGCGGGGGACAATCCCGGTGCGGTGCCTGAAGGCCATGCGATCCGCGTTCTGACCGGGGCCGCCTTGCCAGAAGGGGTCGATACGGTGGTTCTGCAGGAGGATGTCACCCTGACCGGGGGGGAGGTTCGGTTCCACGGCCCGCTCAAGGCGGGTGCCAATACCCGGCGCGCGGGGGAGGACGTGAAGGCGGGCGATCCGGTCGTTGCGGCGGGGCGTCGCCTGAACCCCGCCGATCTTGCCTTGCTGGCGGCGACGGGGGTGGCGGAAGTGCAGGTGCGTAGGGCCCTCCGGGTCGGTGTGCTTTCAACAGGCGATGAGCTGACGGAGGTCGGAGAAGAGGCGGCGGCGGGTCAGATCTTTGACGCCAATCGTCCGATGCTGCTGGGCCTCGCGCGGCAGCTCGGTCATGTTCCCGTCGATCTGGGACGGGTGCCGGATGACCGGGCGACCCTGCGCGCCCGGCTGGACCGGGCGGCGCAGGAGGCGGATGTGATCCTGACCAGCGGCGGGGCTTCGGCAGGGGATGAGGACCACGTCTCGGCCCTGCTGGAGGAGGCGGGGGCGATGGCGCTTTGGCGGATCGCGATCAAGCCGGGGCGGCCCTTGGCCCTGGGCCTGTGGAAGGAGCGGCCCGTCTTCGGTCTGCCGGGTAATCCTGTGGCCGCCATGGTCTGTACCCTGATTTTCGCGCGCCCCGCCATGGCCCTGCTGGCCGGGGCCGACTGGGCCGAGCCTGTGGGGTTTGAGGTGCCAGCGGCCTTTGCCAAATCGAAAAAGCCCGGACGGCGGGAGTATCTGCGGGCCCGGATCCGGGAGGGGCGGGCGGAGGTCTTTGCCTCGGAAGGGTCGGGGCGCATTTCCGGGCTCTCCTGGGCCGAGGGGCTGGTGGAGCTGGCTGAGCCCGCGCGGGAGATCCGGGAAGGGGATCCGGTGCGCTACATTCCCTTCGGCAGTTTCGGGATCTGAGCGCAGCCCGCAGTTTCCAGGATTTCGATCGAAGGTTCGGATCGGGTCAGCAGTAGTGGCGTGAAACCGAAAACCCTTCTCAGGTTCAACAGAGCTCTCAGTCGAAGGTGCCCGCGCAGCGGCCCAGCAGCATGAAAGCGCGCGCGGTTCGGGTGTCGGCCATCGAAGAGATCTCGCTGTCCGTCGCGCGCGCCTCAAAGACCGAGAAGGTCTTGTCGAAGTTGCGCAGGAAATGGTGCGCGGCATCGCGAAAAATGGGATCCTGCTTCATCCGCGCGTTGGTGAGCGCCAGCGAAGATCGGTCCCTGATGCCGCCAAGGGCCGCGATGGGCCGCCCCCGGGCACCGGCGGCGAAGTGGCGCCAGATCTCGGGCCGGGCGCGGTCGGGGCGCAGGTCGTCCATATAGATGCCGTCCTGCGACAAGAGCGTCAGCACGTCCTGCGCGGCCTGCACCAATTGGGAGGTCGTCCGGTCCTTGAGGGCACGGCGGAGCGAGGCAAAGCCAACCTCATCCTCAGCCGTTTCTGGGAAGTTCAGGGCGCGGATGAAATCCTCAATCGGCAGATCGGGGGCAAGTTCGGCGGCCGAGGTTCCGAGTGCAAGAGCCGGTTGATCGTCCGACGGCTGTGGCGCGGGCGCAGGGGCAGGGCGCGCGGCTTCTTCGCGACGGCTATAGAACATGGCCAGCGCGGTTTCCGTCTTGCGCGCGGTCGCGGCAATCTCATCGAGCTTTTTGGCGACCGAGTTTTCAGGGCGCAGGTGCCGCCCCTGCTGTTGCGCCAGATAGGACTGGCGGATGCCGTCGATGGCGGCCTGAAGACGCTGGCTTTCCTCGCGCATGACGCGGCTGGCACGGGCGGCGGTGGCGGCGACCCAAATCATCGCCACGGGCATGAAGATGGCCAATAGGGTCATCAGGAATCGCAGCTTTTCGGACGGATCGCTGCTGCCTGTTTCGGGGACGATCACGACGAAAAAGATTACCGCGCCCAGCAGCCAGAGAGTGCTGAGTATGACGGCGATTACCTCAACCGAAGAGATGCCTTCGGAACTTGGGCTGTCATAGACGCCGATGGAAGTAGGCCGCGCGGGCGGCGTGGCACTGGATCCGCCGCCGCGTTCCGAAGCGACGTCCTGCGTCTCTGATGATTGTTCAGCCATGGACATGGTCAAGCGTAGACGATCTTAAGAACCTCATAGGATTTGTCGCCTCCCGGTGTGTGCACCTCGACTGAATCCCCTTCCTCCTTGCCGATCAGGGCACGGGCGATGGGGGATTTGATGTTCAGCAGTCCATTCTCGATCTTGGCTTCGTATTCGCCGACGATCTGGTAGGTCTTTTCCTCATCCGTGTCCTCATCCACCAGCGTCACGCGGGCACCGAACTTGATAGCACCCGACAATTTTGCGGGGTCGATCACGTCCGCAAGGCCGATCACACCTTCCAGTTCCTTGATCCGACCTTCGATGAAAGACTGCTTTTCCTTGGCCGAATGGTATTCGGCGTTTTCGGACAGATCGCCGTGTTCGCGGGCCTCCGCGATGGCCTTGATGATGGCGGGACGCTCTTCGGATTTGAGATGTTTCAGTTCTGCCTCAAGGGCTTGGTGCCCGGCGCGGGTCATCGGTATCTTTTCCATAGGGCGTCCATCAACGTAATCGGGGCCGCGCCTGCTGGAATGGCGAGGCGCGGCCAGAGTTCAATCCTAGATGGCTACCTGACCCAAAGCGGTGTCCGATTGCAAGAGGGATCAGGCGGCATGAGCGGCAGGCGGCGCGTCAGTCGTATTGCACGACTTCGTATTCGATCCCATCGTCATCATGAAAATAGAATCGCCGCCCCGGTTCGTAATCGGCGTGATTTCCCGTGGTAAATCCGTGGGCCTTGATCGCCTTTTCGGTGGCCTCAAGATCATCCACCACGACTGCGATGTGGTTCAGCCCGGCGACTGTGGTGTAGTTGGCCACCGTCGACTGGTCCGGTTTGCCGGGGGTGTAGAGCGCAAGGTAATGGTCTTTGGTGCCCACGTGGATCGTGTGCCCTCCGGCCATGGCATCCCCCTGCCAGCGGATGTGCCAACCAAAGAGCTTCTCCATCCAGGCGGCGGTGCGGGCGGGGTCAGAGACGGTGTAGTTGGCATGTTCCAGCTGTGCGGGCATCGTTTCATTCCTTTCTTGCGTGATCTTTATATCCGTTCTAATTTCTAAACCTAACTTTAGGTCAAGGTATTTCTTTGGTGGAGTTTATGGCGGTCAATGAGGGTCTTTCCATCGGGGCACTGGCGGCGCGCACTGGTCTCGCTGTGTCGGCCATCCGCTATTACGAGGCGCAGGGCCTGATCAGACCCTGGCGCAATGCGGGCGGGCAGAGGCGGTTTGAGCGCGCTGACCTGCGGCGGCTGAGTTTCGTGATGATTGCCCAGCAGTTCGGTTTCACCCTGCCGCAGATCAAGGCAGAGTTGGACCGGCTGCCGGGCGGGCGTACCCCTACCAAGGCGGACTGGGCGCGCATCAGCGAAGGGTTTCGCGCGGCCCTTGATGACCGCATCACCACCCTAACAAAGCTGCGTGATAACCTGGATGGCTGCATCGGCTGCGGCTGTCTGAGCCTTGAGGCCTGCGCCCTTTACAACCCTGCCGACCGCGCGTCGGAGAAGGGGCAGGGGCCAAGGTATCTGATGGGCGATGTGCCGCAAGTAGGGAACGTCTGATCCGGTCGCGGGTTGGTCCGCTACCGATAGCCGACGGAGCCTGACATGACACATTTGCCCGAACCGCGCATCGCTGCGGGATTCATCAGAACGCTTGCCGCAATTGCCGTACTGGGCAGCATCAGCCTGTTGATCGGGAATGTCTGGGGGTCCCTCGTCGTGCCGAATCACGACTGGGTCGCTGACACGGTCAGCGATCTGGCGGCGGGCCGGTATGAGATCATTCAGGATGTTTCGCTCTACGGCTACGCGGCCGCGCTTCTGGCGCTGGCCCTTGCCTCGGCACACATCCACCAGGGCGACACAAGCTGGAGTGCGCTAACGATCCTTCTGGTGCTGTTGGCCGTCGTCATCACGGTCATCGGCGCGCGGAATGAATATGGCGATGGCGATAGCGAGGGGGTCGTGATCCATATCTATCTGGTCTACGCCATGGGCGCGCTTTTCGCCGGGGTCTTTGGCCTGATGGCGGTGGAAGGGGACCGTTTTGCCTTTCCCGTGCAGCGGATCTCCAAAATCTGTCTTGTTCTGTGGGCCATCGGGGCACCGGTCTTTTTCGTATTGCCGACCCAGTGGGACGGGATATGGGAGCGGGGCCTTGGCGTGATCACGTTGGTCTGGTGCCTTTTTTACGCCGCGGCCCTGTGGCGCGATGTTGGGCAGCGGACACGGCGAGATGATTTTTAACGCCCCGTCTTTATTGCATTGCAGGCGTGCCTGAGTTAGCGCATTTCAAACCGATTTTGCCCGAAAGGACACGACCGACATGGCCGAGATTGAACGCGAAGCGATGGAATACGACGTGGTGATCGTTGGAGCGGGGCCTGCGGGCCTGTCCGCCGCGATCCGGCTCAAGCAGCTTGACCCCGAATGCAATGTTGTCGTTCTCGAAAAGGGCTCTGAAGTTGGCGCACATATCCTCTCGGGTGCGGTTCTGGATCCATGTGGACTGGACGCGCTTATCCCTGACTGGAAGAAAAAGGGCGCGCCGCTGAATGTACCGGTGACCGACGACAAGTTTTACATGCTGGGCGAGGCTGGCGCGCTGCGCATCCCCAATTTCCCCATGCCACCGCTGATGAACAACCACGGCAACTACATTGTGTCGATGGGTAACGTCTGCCGCTGGATGGCGGAACAGGCCGAGGAACTGGGGGTCGAAATATTCCCCGGTATGGCCTGTTCGGAGCTGGTCTACGGCGACAAGGGTGAAGTTAAGGGCGTTGTCGCCGGTGTCTTCGGTCTGGAGGCCGATGGCTCTTATGGCCCCGATACCGAGCCTGGGATGGAGCTTCATGGCAAGTACGTGTTCCTTTCCGAAGGGGTGCGCGGAAGCCTTTCGAAAGAGGTCATCGCGAAATACGAGCTCGACAAGGGCAAAGAGCCTCAGAAATACGGTCTTGGCATGAAAGAGATTTGGGAAGTCGACCCCGAAAAGCACCGCGAAGGCCTGGTGATGCATACCATGGGCTGGCCGCTGGGCAAGAACGCGGGTGGCGGCTCCTTCATATACCACCTTGAGAACAATCAGGTTTACGTGGGTTTCGTGGTCCACCTGGGCTACAAGAACCCCTACGTCTATCCTTACATGGAATTCCAGCGCTTCAAGCATCACCCGATGGTCGAAGAGCTGCTTAAGGGGGCCAAGCGCGTGGCCTATGGCGCGCGGGCGATCACCGAGGGCGGATATCAGTCGATGCCCAAAATGGTGGCATCCGGTGTGGCGCTGCTGGGCTGCTCGGTCGGCATGGTCAACCTGCCGCGCATCAAGGGAAACCATAATGCGATGCTGTCCGGCATGGCGGCGGCAGAGGCGGCCTATGAGGCCATCAAAGCCGGTCGTTCGGGTGATGAACTGACCGACTATGAGACGGAGGTGCGCAGCGGTCCGATCGGCGCGGACCTCAAGAAGGTGCGCAACGTCAAGCCGCTGTGGTCCAAGTATGGTCTGACCGCGTCGCTGGCGATCGGTGGGTTTGACATGTGGTCAAACACCCTTTTCGGTGGGTCGATCCTGGGCACAATGGCGCACGGCAAGTCCGACGCCGAGGCGACGGAGCCTGCGTCAAAGCACAAGGAAATCGACTACCCGAAGCCCGATGGGAAGCTCAGCTTTGACCGCCTGACAAACGTGGCGTTCTCCTTTACCAATCACGAGGAAAGCCAGCCCGCACATCTGAAGCTGAAGGATCCTAAGATCCCTGTGGAAGTGAACCTGCCCAAGTATGCGGGACCGTCGGCACGCTATTGCCCGGCGGGGGTTTACGAATTTGTTCAGGAGGACGGGAAAGAACCCCGCTTCCAGATCAACTTCCAGAACTGTGTGCATTGCAAGACCTGCGATATCAAGGACCCCAGCCAGAACATCGTCTGGACCACGCCGCAGGGCGGAGACGGGCCGAACTATCCGAACATGTGATTGCTGGTGCAGTCAGGCGGCAAAGGCGGGGTTCTGACCTCGCCTTTTTCTTGGGCGCTTCCCCGCCGGTCGCCTTCACGGCCACGTCAGGTGCCGCGGCCTGCCATTGCGCCCATTGGCAGACCTGATACCTTCGGTAGATGGTGAGAATTCAGGCGGGATGAGATGGTGCGGAAACTACTGATTGTATGGGCATTGACCGGTGCGCTTGCGGCCACCGAAGCAGCAGCGCAGTCGGTTGCGGGTCCCTATCTTGCCGGGCGGCACGCGGCTGTGAACAGCGACTACCGTGAGGCCGCGTCCTACTACGCCCAGGCGCTTGCCCGGGATCCCACCAATGTCGAATTGATGGAAAGCACCGCTCTGTCCTTTCTGTCTCTGGGAGAGGTGGAAAAGGCGCTGCCCGTTGCCCGTAATCTGGAAGCGCGCAACGAAAGCAGCCAGGTCGCCCGGATGGTGCTGACCGCCGGTCTGGCCGCTGAGGGGGCCTATGAGGCCCTTCTGGCCCGCGCGCCCGATCCCAGCGGTATCGGCCCTTGGGTCGACGGTCTGACGAAGGCCTGGGCCCACGTTGGATTGGGTGATACGGAGGCGGCCGTCGCAGCATTCGATGCCCTGGCACAAGAGGCCGGGATGCAGGGCTTTGTCAGCTATCACAAGGCGCTCGCACTGGCGAGCGTGGGTGAATTTGCGGCGGCGGAAAAGATCTTCGGCTCCACCGGGGCCGGGGCGGCGGGACTGACCCGGCGGGGGGTTCTGGCCCATGTGCAGGTCCTGGCTCAGCTGGACCGTCACGCTGAGGCGCTGACCGTACTACGCACCAATTTCGGTGAGGCGACGGACCCCGAACTGGATCAGATCATCGCGCAGCTTGAGGCGGAGGAGGATATTCCGTTTACCCAGGTGACCGGCGCGCGAGACGGGATGGCAGAGGTCTTCTTTACTTTCTCAGCCGTGCTGCGGGGGGAGGATGCCGGGGACTACTACGTCCTGCTCTATGCGCGCATCGCACGCTATCTGCGGCCCGATCATGTCGACGCAGTCCTTTTGACCGCCGATCTGCTGGAAGACCTGGGCCAGCAGGAATTGGCCATTGAGGTCTACAAGGCTGTCGCCGCCGATGATCCTGCCTACCACGTGGCCGAACTGGGCCGGGCGGAGGCGCTGCGGCGTCTGGGTAGGGTCGATCAGTCAATCGAGGTGCTGGAGCAGTTGACCCGTAGCCACGGGGATCTGGCGGTGGTCCATTCCACGCTGGGCGATATGCTGCGCGGAGAGGAAGACTATGCCGGTGCGATTGAGGCCTACGACCGCGCCATTGATCTGGCTCCGGAGACGGCCCCGGTACGCTGGGTACTGTACTATTCCCGCGGCATTGCGCACGAGCGGTTAGACAACGATGAGGCGATGGAAACCGATTTCCGTGCGGCCCTTGAGTTGAACCCCGATCAGCCGCAGGTCCTGAACTACCTCGGCTATTCGCTGGTGGAGCAGCAGCGCAACCTTGACGAGGCGCTCGACATGATCGAGCGGGCCGTCGCGGCGAGCCCGAACTCCGGCTACATCGTGGATTCGCTGGGCTGGGTCTTTTACCGTCTGGGCCGCTACGATGAGGCGGTTGAGCAGATGGAGCGGGCAGTGGAATTGCTGCCCGTGGATCCGGTGGTGAATGATCATCTGGGCGATGTATATTGGGCCGTTGGCCGCTACCGCGAGGCGGATTTCCAGTGGCGGCGTGCCCTCTCCTTCATCGACGAAGGGGAAACCGAGAGCGAGGCCGATCCCGACCGCATCCGCCGCAAGCTGGAGGTGGGTCTGGACCTGGTGCTGGAAGAAGAAGGTGCGCCACCCTTGAAGGTGGCGAATGATCTCTGAGCAGGTAACGCTTTTTGCGCCGGCCAAGGTCAATCTGACGCTGCATGTGACGGGCCAACGCGCTGACGGGTATCATCTGCTTGATTCCCTTGTGGCTTTTGCGGACGTGGGCGACCGGATTGGTCTCTCTGAAGCCAGTGAAATGTCGCTTGAGGTGACGGGGCCCTTCGCAACGGGCGTGCCGGCCGACGCGCGCAATTCGGTCTGGCAGGCGGCCCTGCGGGGGGTCACGCCTTACGCAATTTCACTGGAGAAGAACCTGCCGAACGGTGCAGGGATCGGCGGCGGCTCGGCGGATGCGGCGGCTATATTGCGCCATTTGGGCAAGGGCGAGGCGGCGGCGAACCTTGGCGCGGATGTTCCAGTGTGCCTTTTGTCACGTGCCCAGCGGATGCGGGGCATTGGCGAGGTGCTGGAGCCGGTTCAGGGACTGCCGCCGCTTTATGCCGTGCTCGCGAACCCAGGCGTCAGCATTGCGACGCCCGTGATCTTTCAGGCGCTGGTCGAAAAGGACAATCCGCCGATGCCGGAGGCATTGCCGCGCTTTGCGGATGCCGCAGCCCTCATCGAATGGCTGCAGGACACCCGTAACGATCTGGAGGTGCCCGCCCTGAAAGAGCTGCCCGTAGTTGGTGAGGTCCTGGCGGCCCTGCGGGAGCTTGGTCCCCTTGCCCGCATGTCAGGGTCGGGGGCCACCTGTTTTGGTCTTTTCGGGACGCGAACAGAGGCGGAAAGGGCGGCAAAGGCACTCGCAGCAGCCCATCCCGGTTGGTGGGTCGTCCCCTGCGCGCTTAGCTGATGCGGGCAACCACGTAGTCGGCGAGATCCGTCAGCATGTCCTTGACCTCATGCGCGGGCAGGGGGGCGAGCGCGGTCTTTGCCTTGCTGGCCCAGTCGATGGCATCGCGCCGCGTGGCCTCAAGCGTGTCGTGCTTGTGGAGCAGGGACAGGGCATGGTCGAGGTCCCCTTCCTCCTGTCGGCCTTTTTCGATGGTACGGACCCAAAAGGCGCGCTCCTCCGCGTCGGCCTTGGCCACCGCCTTGATCACCGGCAGGGTCAGCTTCCTTTCGCGGAAATCATCGCCGATGTTCTTGCCGGTGGCGTCGGCCAGGCCTTGGTAATCCAGCAGGTCATCGACGATCTGGAAGGCGATACCAAGCGCATCGCCGTATTCGAACAGCGCCTCGACTGTCGCGTCATCCATATCCGCGATCACCCCGCCCACCTCTGTTGCGGCGGAAAACAGGGCGGCGGTCTTGCCCCGGACCACTTGCAGATAGACCGCCTCATCCGTGGCGAGGTTCCGAGCTGCGGTCAGCTGAAGCACCTCCCCTTCGGCAATGGTGGCGGCGGCGTTCGACAGGATGCGCATCACCCGCATGGAGCCCGGCTCCGTCATCAGCTGGAAGGAGCGGGCAAAGAGGTAATCGCCCACCAGCACCGATGACTGGTTGTCCCAAAGCAGATTGGCGGTGGGGCGGCCCCGGCGCTGCTTGCTTTCGTCGACCACATCATCGTGCAGCAGGGTAGCGGTGTGAATGAACTCCACCGTCGCGGCCAGGTGAACGTGGTAAGGCCCGCCGTAGCCGCACATGCGCGCGGTGGCCAGCGTCAGCATGGGGCGCAGGCGCTTGCCGCCGGCCTCAACCAGATGGGCGGTGACCTCCGGAATGCGGGGGGCGTGTTCGGATGCCATCCGCTCGCGGATCAGGGCGCTAACGGCATCCATGTCCTCGGTCAGGTAGGCAGCTAGCCGTTCGTGCGGTTTCGCGATTGTATCCAAGCTCATCGGATGATCCCACTCTGGCCCGGGCAAACAGGCTCGACAATTCGGGTGCTTTGGCGCACACCCCGTGTATGAAAGAACTCATGCGCAGCACCGACATGACAGTCATTGCCTTTGCCACGGCCCTTCTACGCGGTGAGGATATAGACTGCTTCGAGATGGACGTAAATATGAGCGTGCTTGAGGGAAGCATCGGGATTTTTCCGCGCCGCGTCATGGTGCGGCCCGATGATTACGACGCGGCTGTGCGCGTGCTGCGGGACAATGAGATCCCGCTGGGGATGTGAGCCTTTACACAGAAAATGATCTGACGCGGGACGCCTTTCTGGGCGGCAAGTTGCATTTGTGGCAGCCGCGCCAGGGATACCGCGCGGGCGTGGACCCTGTGCTGCTGGCCGCGACCGTTGAGGCGGAGCCGGGCGCGCGGGTGCTGGAACTGGGCTGTGGGGCGGGGGCTGCGATCCTGTGCCTGGGTGCGCGTGTGCCGGGGCTGCGGCTGACGGGGGTCGAGCGGGAAGAGACCTATGCTGATCTGGCGCGCCGCAATGGCGGTACGGCGCTGGAGGTGGTGAAAGCGGATCTGAGGGAGATGCCACTCGACCTCAGGCAGCGGCAATTCGACCACGTGCTGGCAAACCCGCCCTACTACCGGCGTACCGCCTCCATTCGGTCGGAGGATCCCGCGCGGGAAGCAGCCCATGGCGAGCATACTGCCCTCAGGGACTGGGTGCGGATTGCGGCAAAACGTCTCGCCCCCAAGGGGCAGGCGCACTTCATTCATCTGGCGGAGCGGTTACCGGATATTCTGGCGGCCCTGCCGCGGGGAATGGGATCTGTCGAGGTTCTCCCCCTCGCCGCACGGGTGGGGCGGGCACCGGACCGGATCATCCTGCGGGCGACAAAGAACGGGCGCGGTGCCTTCCACCTGCACGCGCCGCTGATTCTGCACGAAGGGGACCGGCATCAGGTCGATGGCGACAGCTATACCGCCCCCATCGACGCTGCCCTGCGCACGGGCGCTGCGCTGCCTTTTCCGGCACGCGGCAAGAAGCAACGCATTTGATTGAATTTCGCTGCGCTGCCGCGTGACTTGGCGTCGGATTCGTGATCCACTTTTCCTCTACACTCATAAACGGAGGATTATATGGCTCTCAATGCACATCTGGATACCCTCAAGCGAAAGCATCAGGCAATCAGCGATGCCGTGGAGAATGCGGAACGCTCGCCCGGGGTAGATCATCTGGAAGTTGCAACGATGAAGAAAGAAAAACTGCGCCTGAAAGAGGAAATCGCGCGGCTCTCAAGTTAGCCTCAACTCTCGGTTCCGATGCTGGCGCGCGCTGCAGCTACAGCGCCGCCAGTGATCAAAAGCGCCGCCCATAGCAGTGTCATGCTGGGGGCGGCCACCCCAGCCAGAACCAGCACAAGCGTTGACAGCAGCGGCGCTGCGTAGGAACTGGTGCCAAGCAGCTGAATATCGCCCTGCTTTACCCCGATATCCCAGACGAAGAAGGCCAGCCCCACCGGGCCAAGGCCAAGGCCCAGGATGGCCGCCCAGCCCAGGGTGGACCGGGGCAGAATCGTCTCCTCGAACAGCAGATGCAGTGGCAGCGACAGTGCTGCCGAGGCCAGACAGAAGACCGCGACGGTGGCGGTGGGGGCATGGCCCACCCGGCGCGACAGGACCGAATAGGTGGACCAGGTCAACGCGCAGAGTAACGCAAGGCCGTAGCCCGGTGCATGCTCGGCCACGAATCCGGCCCCCCCGCCCGTGATGATCAGCGCGGCCCCCGCAAATCCGGTCAGCGCGCCGACAAGGTGCCCCGCGCGCAATGTTTCACCAGGCAGAAGCCCCGAGAAAATCACGATCAGCAGAGGCCAGAGATAGGCGATCAGCCCCGCCTCCGCCGCAGGCGCAAGGCGCAGGGCGGAGAAGTAGAGCGCGTGGTAGCCAAAAAGGCCAAGTGTGCCGAACAGGTACACCCTTAGCGGCACGGTGCGCAGGCGGGCAAGGGCTCCGGTTGCGGCGGTCCAGATCAGCCCAAGCGTGCCTCCGATGGTAAAGCAGATGGTGTTCAGCAAAAGCGGTGGCGTGGGCGCCGAGCCGACGGTGAAAAGCGCGAGCAGTGCCCACAGAAGAACCGCGACGAAACCGATTGCGGTGGCGCGTTTGCGGGTCATTCCGGAGCAGGCTCCATCAGTGTCATCGACCGGGCGATATGGGCCGTCTTGTCGATCTCATGCAACATCCAATTCTTGAAAGCGTTGATTTGCGGCCGCGTCTCTGCCCCTTCGGGACAGAGAAATCGAAAGCGCGCGCCGGTCTTCAGCGCCTTTGGAAAGGGGGCCACAAGCCTTCCTTCGGCCAGATCCTTGATCACAAGGGCACGGCGGCCCAGTACGATACCGACCCCAGCCAGGGCCGCATCGATTGCGTGGTCTGCCTGATCGAACCGGGGCCCCGTGGCCGGAGGCGCATCGATGCCCATCGTCCTGAACCAGGCCTTCCAGTTCACGGACGGCTTGATGAAGTCGATGGAGCCGTCGAGGATCAGCACCGCTTCCGTCAGGCTCTCAGGCGTGGGATAGCGAAGCGCAAGTTCCGGAGTCATCACCGGGACGACCCATTCTTCGGCCAGGGGTAGGGCATAGAGGCCCGGATCGGGGCCGTAGCCGAAGCGGATGGCCACGTCGACGTTGTCCCGGGCAAAGTCCATCATGCGCAGAGAGGCGGAAAAGCGCAGTTCGATTTCGGGGTGTTCCTGGGCAAATTGAAAGAGGCGCGGGGCCAGCCATTTCGCGGTAAAGGCGGGGCCTGCGGTGACGGTCAGGGACAGATGGTCTTGCGTTCGCTGCGCCGCTCGCCACCCTTTGGCCAGCTGTTCAAAGGCCGCCTGCGCATCAGGGGCCAGCGCACGGCCCGCGTCGGTCAGTTCCACCGCGCGGTTGAGCCGGATGAAAAGCGGCGCGCCCAGGTGTTCCTCAAGCGACTTGATCTGAAAGCTGAGGGCCGCCGGCGTGACGTTCAGCTCATCCGCCGCCCTAGCGAAGGACATATGCCGGGCTGCGGCGTCAAAGGCACGCAGGGCAGTGAGCGGTGGAAGCTGGAGGACCATACTCAGTTAAGTAAAGCTTACCCGAGCCGTTGGAAAGTCTCGTTTGTCACGCAGGTTGAGCGGGATCATACTAGGATCAATTCAGAAGCACTGATGCACTCGAGTAAAAAGGATCACGCCCATGTTCGAAGCCACCACGAACCCCGCCGCACGCCGTGCAATCCAAGACGCCCACAACCAGCGCAGCCGTGCTGCCGCCAATGTCTGGGGCTGGCTTTTCGCGCCATCTTCCCGCTGAAGACTGCAGACTTCTTACGGGATAAAGAAAGGGCAGCTCGGGTGAGCCGCCCTTTCTTGTTGGGACCAAGGTCTTTCTGACCCGCGGACCCTGTTTCATCTTGCCGAGCCTACTCTGCGGGGGGTCCGGGGGGCGCAAAGCCCTCCGGCCGGTCGGATCGCGC
>JABDKA010000092.1 GCA_013002405.1 Sulfitobacter sp.
AGAGCTTCTCACGCCTCGCGCGCCGCGCCCACGTGCGCGATAGTGAACACCCCATGGATATCGACCCCTCCCGGGAGGAGGAGGATCCCGCCCAACTCTCCGTAAACGGAAGGGAGGGAGGCTGACATGGAATTTCTCGTCGCCTCCGCCATCGGTACCATGACCGCTGCAGGCCTGTACCTTGTCCTGCGCCTGCGTACCTTCCCGGTGATCCTGGGAATGTCCCTGCTGACCTATGCAGTGAACGTCTTTCTATTCGCCTCCGGTCGTCTGACCGTGGGGGCCCCACCGATCCTGACGGATGCCACCACCTACACCGATCCCCTGCCCCAGGCGTTGGTGCTGACGGCCATCGTGATTTCCTTCGGGATGACGGCGGTCGTGGTGATGATCGCGCTCGGTGCCTTTCTGGGGGCGGACGATGATCATGTGAACGACCCTGCCCGCGACGAGGATGAGAGCGGGGAGGAGCAGACATGATGCACTGGATCATCGCACCGGTCGTTCTGCCCGCCATCCTTGCCCCCTTTATCGTTCTGGCCGCGCGCTACCACGTCGGCATCCAGCGTGTCTTCTCGCTGGCTGGCGTGGTCGGCCTCATTGCCATCTGCGCCGGACTTGCCTGGCAGGCCTCTGACGGGACCGTCACGCTTTACCAGCTGGGCGATTGGGCGGCCCCCTTTGGTATCGTTGTCGTGGGCGACCGGCTTTCCACACTGATGATCCTGCTGACGGCGGTGCTGGCGCTTTTTGTGCTGCTCTACGCCATCGGATCGCACTGGGACGCGCGCGGGCGGCATTTCCACGCGCTTTTCCAATTCCAGCTGATGGGGATCATGGGGGCCTTTCTGACCGGTGACCTCTTTAACCTCTTCGTCTTTTTCGAGGTGCTGCTCATCGCCTCCTACGGGCTGATGATCCACGCGGGCGGCAACCGCAGGCTGCGGGCTGGCGTCCAGTACGTACTCTTCAACCTGCTGGGCTCCACCCTCTTCCTCTTTGCCCTTGGTGCCATCTATGCGGAAACCGGGACGCTCAACATGGCCGACCTTGCCCAACGGATCGCCCTGATCGGGCCCGAGGCGACGGCAGGCATACGTATCGCCTCCGTCCTGCTGCTGATGGTCTTCGCGATCAAGGCGGCGCTCGTACCGCTGCACTTCTGGCTGCCCTCCAGCTATGCCGAAGCCCCTGGCCCGGTCGCGGCCCTCTTCGCCATCATGACCAAGGTCGGCGCCTACGCCATCATTCGGGTCTATACGCTGATCTTCGGCCCCGACGTGGCAGTGACCGACGGGCTCTATTCAAACTGGCTGTTGCCCGCTGCCCTCGTCTCGCTCGCCATCGGAATGATCGGCCTGCTGGGCGCGCGCAAGCTGGATCGGCTGGTGGCCTTTTCTGTGATCGGATCGATGGGGATGGTCATGGTGGCGATTTCCATGTTCACGCCCGACAGCATCTCAGCCGCGCTTTACTATATCATCCACTCGACCCTGGCTGCCGGGGCCCTCTTCCTCATCTCCGACCTGGCGCGCGCCGGCCGGGCCAACCTGGAGCTGACGGAACAGCCACCCCTCGCCGGGGCCCCTCTGACCTCGGCTCTCTTCCTCGTCGCGGCCATTGCGATGGCGGGCTTGCCGCCCCTGTCGGGCTTCGTGGGCAAGCTGCTGATCCTCGATGCCGCTTTTGAAACACCTCTGGTGACCTGGACCTGGGCTATCATCCTGACTTCAAGCCTGATCAGCGTGGTGGGTTTTGCTCGCGCAGGCAGTGTGCTTTTCTGGAAGGCGAAAAGCGTGCCCTACCCCGAAAACACAATTGCCGAGCCTGCACCCAGCCCGCTAAGTTATGTCGCCGTGGGCGGTCTGATCACGCTTCTGATCCTGCATACGGTCTTTGCGGGGCCGGCCTACCGCTACGTGGCGCAGACGTCTGACGCACTCTTCGCGCCAGAGGCCTATATCTCGACCGTGCTTTCGACACCGGGCAAACTGAGCAAACCCAAGAAGGAGGAGAAATGACATGATCCGGTTCTACCGCTGGCTCTTTCCCCATCCGCTGCTGACGCTGCTCATGGCGGTCGTGTGGATCCTGCTTCAGAATGAGTTTTCCTGGGGCATGGCGGTCTTCGGCCTGATCCTGGGGACGATCATCGCGCGCCTCACCGCCGTCTGGTGGCCGGACCGGCCGGTAAGCTTTCGCTTCTTCAAGATGGTACCTTACGTCCTTATCGTCCTGTGGGACATCATGGTGGCCAATGTGCAGGTGGCCTGGATTGTCCTGACCCGGCCCAATTCAAAGCTGCGGCCCGCCTGGGTCGTGATCCCCCTGGAGCTGCGCCAGCCCGAGGCAATCACCATCCTGGCGGGCACCATCACCCTGACACCCGGCACCGTTTCAGCGGACCTGTCGGATGAGGGGCACAGCCTGCTGGTGCACGCACTCGACACGGATAATCCGGAGGCGGTTCGCGATGAGATCAAGAACCGCTACGAGCGCCGACTGTTGGAGATCTTCGAATGACCTTCGCCATGGATTTCATGAACTGGGCCTTCATCATCGCCTTCATCATGGTCGCCGTCGCGCAGATTTTGTCGATGATCCGCCTGGTCATCGGGCCCAGCACGGGGGACCGTATTCTCGCGCTCGATACTATGGTGGTGAATGCCATCGGCCTGATCGTCTTGCTGGGTATTGTCCAGGGCTCGCGCATCTATTTTGAAGTGACCCTGATCATCGCCATGCTCGGTTTCGTTTCATCCGTGGCGTTGGCGCGGTTCGTTTTGCGGGGGGACATCATCGAATGACTCTTGAGATCATAGGAACATACGCTATCGGGATATGCCTACTGATCGGTGCCTCCTTTGCCCTGATCGGCACGATCGGTCTGCTGAAATTCAACGACCCGATGACCCGCCTGCACGCGCCGACCAAGGTCGGAACGATCGGAATCGGCGCCTTGCTGCTGGCCTCCATGATCCATTCCTGGGTCTTCACCGAAGGCTCGCTGCACGAATTGCTGATCATGGCATTTCTCTTCGTGACGGCCCCGATTTCGGCCCACTTCATCGGAAAAGTGAACATTCACAAACGGGCCTGCGCGACCCCGCCGACACCGCCAGAGGATGACACCTGGTCGACCCTGAACGTGCCCGAAGCCGACCGCGACATCGCCCCGCACACATGACAGAGGATGACGCACCCATCCTGAAGGTGGATCTGCAGGGGCACATCGCCATCCTGACCTTCAACCGCGCCGCCAAGCGCAACGCCATGAGTGACCGGCTTATCCTGGCCATTGAGCAGTTCTTCCGCACGCCACCCGGAGAAGTGCGCGCCGTTGTCATGCGGGGCGACGGCGGGCATTTCAGTGCGGGCCTCGATCTGGACGAACACCAGCATCGCTCACCCGAGCAGACGGTGCAACAGTCGCGGATGTGGCACCGGATCACCGATTTGATCGAATATGGCGGCCTGCCCGTGGTGGCGGTCTTGAATGGGGCCGTGATCGGCGGCGGGCTGGAGGTGGCGACGGCTGCGCATGTCCGCATTGCCGAGGATGGCGTGAAGTTCCAACTGCCCGAAGGGCGGCGCGGCATCTTCGTGGGCGGTGGTGCCACAGTCCGCGTGGGGCGGATCATCGGCTCGGACCGAATGCGAGAGATGATGCTGACCGGGCGCACCTACGGGGCCAAGGAAGGGCTTGCCATGGGGCTGGCGCATTACGCGGTGGGCGTGGGCGAAGGATTCGATCTGGCACTCAGGCTTGCTGAAGAGGTCGCCGGGAATGCCCCCTTCTCGAACTACCTGATGATCCAGGCGCTATCGCGGATTGAGGATATGTCCCGCAGCGATGGCCTCTTTACCGAAAGCCTCGCGGCAGCCATGTCACAAACCACAGAAAGCGCGCAGGAGGGACTGCGGGCCTTTCTGGAAAAGCGGGCGCCGAAGTTTCGGGATTGAGATTATCGGAAGTCCGGCCCCGCACCCAGGTCGGTACCATCCTGCGCCGCCGCCCCGGCCTCCGAGCCGGGGCCACTTCCCTTACAGCCTACCGCGGTGCCATTCGAATCGCACCGTCGAGGCGGATCACCTCACCGTTCAGCATCGGGTTCTCCACGATGTGGCAGACCAGTTTGCCAAACTCCGCTGGATCACCGAGCCGCGAGGGAAAGGGCACCTGCTGACCCAGTGAATCCTGCACCTCCTGCGGTAGCCCCTGCAGGAGAGGCGTCAGAAAAAGACCCGGCGCGATGGTGCAGACCCTCACGCCCTTGTCCGCGAGGTCACGGGCCATGGGTAGGGTCATGCCCACTATCCCACCTTTGGATGCGGCATAGGCCACCTGCCCCACCTGCCCCTCGTAGGCCGCAACAGAGGCGGTGTTCACGATCACGCCGCGCGCCCCGTCGGGGGCCATGGGTTCGCTGCCAACCATCTGCGCCGCCGCTTGGGAGGCGCAGATAAAAGAACCGATCAGGTTCACTTCGATCACCTTGGCGAACATTGCCGGATCGTGCGCCTCTCCTTTCGAGACGGTCTTGGAGGCAGGTCCGATACCCGCGCAGTTGACCAGCACGCGGGGGGCACCCTGCGCTTCGACCACGGCGGTGATGGCCGCGGCCACGTTGTTGGCGTCCGTCACATCGACATGGTGCGCGTCGCAGCCCAACGCCTGGGCCGTGGCCTCCGCCACCTCCTTATTGGCGTCGAAGATCGCAACCTTCAGCCCCGCCTCGCTCAGGGCCCTGGCCGTTGCCGCGCCAAGTCCCGATGCGCCTCCGGTAACGATGGCGGTGCTTCCTGCCCACTGTTCCATGGTGGTCTCCCCTCTTGCTTGCTTTGCCGCTTTTCTCGCATCTCCCGGATGCCCTGCGCAAGCGGGTCAGAAGAGGCCGAAGTATTCCTGCTGCTCCCAGGCGGAAACGGTCTGGTGATAACGGTCCCACTCCGCCTGGCGGATGGTACAAAGATAGTCGACGAACGTATCCCCCAGCGTCTCGCGGTAGAGGGCGGATTTTTCGAAGGCCGCTATGGCGGCCAGCAGGCTGTCGGGGAGCGGCAGAGCGCTGGCGTCGTAGGGATCCTCGCAGGGCGGCGGCGCCTGCAGGCCTTGGGCCATGCCTTCCAATCCTCCAATGATCTGGGAAGCGAAGACCAGATAAGGATTGGACGCAGGTTCCGGCACCCGGTTTTCGATCCGGCTCGCCCCCTTCCCCGGCGCGCAAAGCGCCCGGATCATCGCCCCGCGATT
>JABDKA010000094.1 GCA_013002405.1 Sulfitobacter sp.
GCCGCGGCCTCCTCCGCAAGCGCGGAGCGGGGATGGCCGAACTCCGCCTTTTTCCGACCATGCGGCGCGTGGTTCTCGTGCGCCCAGCCGTGCACCAGAACGCGCACGTAAGGGTGGTCGTGACAGAGATCTGCAAGCCCTGGGTCGGCCAGTTTCGGGATAACAGCGAGGTGGACGGGAAGGGCGAACCCCGCACCAAGATCCAGAAGCCGGTGCAGGTGGACGGTCTCATGAGTTGCATCGTCGTCCCGCCACCAGAGGGGCAGGTCCAGCCCCTCTTCCCGCCACTTCGCAAGCTCCTCCCGCAGATCCGTCCAGTCAATCCTCATGACCGTGCGGCCTTCAGTTCGCGAAGGATTTCCACCGTAAGGTGCGCCCCGTCGAGGCCACGGGTCATCTTTGCGCGGGGTGGGTCCGCACGCACCCGATCGATTGCCGCCAGCAGGGCTTCTGCCGTTAGGTCTTGCGCGCGGATCTGTGTGATGGCGGGCTGTTTCGCCAGTGCTTCGGCCCGGATGCCCTGTTCAACCTCGCTGCCCGCATCGAAGGGGATGAAGATGGCAGGGGTGCCTGCCTGCAGGATGTCGAGAGCGGTATTGTAGCCACAGAGCGAGACGGAGGCCGCGGCTCGGTGCAGCATGGCGCGGAATTCGGGTCTTGCGGGTTCCGCGATCAGATTGGGGCCCGCCTGTTTCTGTAGCGCCGCCGCTTGATCTTCGCCCTGATGCCCCCCGATCAGCAGTCGCCAATTCAGGCCCGGGCGTTGCTGCGCAGCCGCCACCGCACATTCAAAAAGGGGCGTACCCACGGCCCCGCCGCCCGCGCTCACAAGGATCTCGCCCTCGCCCAGGTCATCTGTGCCGACGGGCGCGGCGGCGGGCGCGACGAAGCCGGTGTAGCGAAGTTTTTTCGCGACGGGCTCTGTTACGGGCCAGCTGAGGTCCAGCGGCATGAGATCGGGGTCAGAATGAACCAGGACCGCATCGTAGAATTCGGTCAAGATTTCCTTGGCAAAGACGGCCTTCTTTGGCTTTGTCGGCGGGGCCAGGATGTCACGGACAGAGGCGCAGATAATCGGTGGCGCGGGACTATTCCTAGCGGCTGTCAGCAAAGCGAGGAATTCTGCACGCAGGATGCGTCGGCCGAAGGGGAAGAGTTCGGTGATCAGGACATCGGGCGCGAAGTCTTCCAAGGTCTCAACCAGAAAGGCGCTTCGTCTTTCTAGGAACTCATCGCTGGCGATCTCATTTAATTCAGTCATTAGCCGCGTGAAATCGACCCCGTCGGAGCGTACTGGCGGAAGTTGCACAAATGGGATGCCGTCCAGGTGCAATTGCGGTGCGGGCATGCCACCGCTGACGACGTTCACCTCTTCCCCGGCCTCCTGAAGGGCACGGGCCAGCACCAGGGCCCGGGCCAGATGGCCGGTGCCAAGCAGGTGCGTGACCACGATCATCACCCTCATGTGGTGCGTTCTTCCAGCCGGATCGGGTCCGGTGATGTGGACCATGAGTTGCCGTCGATGGTCAGGCGGTAGAGACGGTTACGCTTGATCCGGAAGGGCGCGGGCCCTTCGAAATCCCAACCCGTGGCATGGGCCAGAAAGACGCGCATGACGCCGATGTGGCAGACGGCGACCGAGTGGTTTTGCAACCGCTCCGCCCAGGGGATGAGGCGCTCGCGCAACTCTGCAGGGCTTTCCCCTTGGGGCGGCCGATAGTGCCAGCTCCAGTCATCAATATCGCGGTAGTCCGCCTCTGGATCATCGACCAGGGCAAGGCGTTTCTTACCTTCCCAAAGGCCCCAGTTCATCTCGGTCAGGGCAGGGTCCGTCCGCGGGCTCCTGCCCGCCACCAATTCGGCGGTTTCGATCGCGCGGCTCAAAGGGCTTGACCAAAGCTCTGCCCCGTCCCAGGGCGTGGGCAGGCGCAGGGCGGCAAGTGTCGCGCGCGCTTCGGGGTCCAACGGGATGTCGGTGCGGCCCTGAAGCCGTCCTTCGCGGTTCCAGGGCGTATGACCGTGGCGCAATAGGGCAAGTTCTGTCATGCTGTCACTCCAAGCTCTGCCAGTCCGGATTTCAATGTGTCCGCGGCCTGGGGAAGGAGATGGTGCTGCACCAGATTATCGTAGGCTGCACGGCCTTCGGTCTCGAGCAATTGCGGGTCTTGCAGCAGATCGTCCAGCCGCCTGGCGAGGGCCGCGGACCCTTCCTCCGGTGTTGGGTGGTGCCCTTGCGGTAAAACATCGCGCAGGCCGGGGCGGTCCTGGGCAACAACGGCAAGGCTCTCCGCCTGTGCCTCAAGGTAGGTCATGCCGATGGCCTCATTGACGCCGGGCCAGAGGAAGATCGCCGCAGACCGGTATGCATTGCAAAGGTCAGCCTCATCGAGGGCGCCGAGAAAACGGACCTTCCCACCGAAGGGCTGCATGAGGGTCTCGACCGCCCCCCTTTCCGGGCCGTCACCGACGATGGACAGGTTCCAATCGCCGGTTGACAGGTGATGCAGCGTTGCAGCGATCAGTTGGTAGGATGGCAACTTGTCCCGCGCGCGCATCATCCCGACGCTGATGATGCCCCTCCCGGTTTGCGCGCGGTAGGTGGCTTCGGTCCGCCGCAGAAAGGGCTTGAGGTGGCACAGCTTCTGACCTGGGGGCGCGTAAG
>JABDKA010000122.1 GCA_013002405.1 Sulfitobacter sp.
ATCGACGGGAACCTGTTTATCGACGAGGGGTTTGAGGGGCTGGAAGCGGGCCAGATCGTGCAGGTCGAGGTGGAGGAAGCGGGAGAGTACGATTTGTGGGGGCGATTGATCTAAGACCGTCCACAGATCTCCCTTCGCATTCTATTGAAGTACCGCCCGGCGGCACGCCGGGCAGCGTCGTCCCAGCCGCTTGGGGCGGCGCTATAGCGCCACCCCGCGGGACGGCACTGCCCTTTGTTCTTTGCCCGTTTATGTCCTGCCCGTGGCCGATGGCAGGAGGTTCGCATAAAGGCAATTGCAGAACATCTTGAAAATGTTCCCCCTATGTTCTATATCTTAACCAACCGTTAAGATGAGGCATGCCATGTCCTTTCAACCCGCCATCCCCGGCCTTTTCACCCCTGCTCCGGCGGCCCCCGCCCCGGTGGAGGCCCCCCTGCCCGCGACGGAGAAGCAGATCGCCTATGCGGCCTCCCTTGCCGCCAAGGCGGGCGCAAAGCTGCCCGAAGGTATCGCTGCGGACCGGGCGGCCCTGTCGCGCTGGATTGATGCGCACAAGGCCCCCAAGGGGCGCTTTTCGGACTATCCTTCGTCCAAGCAGGTGGCCTTTGCCGAGCGGATAGCGCGGCTCAAGCGGGGGCAGGTGCCGCCCGAGTGTTTCCGCGACCGCGCGCTCATGTCGCGGTGGATCGACAGCAATAAGCCACGCTGAGGGCTTTCCGGGCGCGGCTGGCCGCCTATCTCTCAGATATGAATGATCAAACCGAAGTTCTTTACAACGCTTCCTGCCCGATCTGCGGCCGGGAGGTGGAGCATTATGCCAAGCTGAGCACGGAAGCCGACGTGCCGGTGGAATACCACGACCTTGGCGATGCGGAGAAGCTGGCGCGCTGGAATGTAAGCGCGGAGGAGGCGGCCAAGCGCTTTCACGTCCGCAAGGGGGGGCAGACCTACGCGGGCCTGCCCGCCTTCATCGTCCTGTGGCGCGACATCCCCCGCACCCGCTGGCTGGCCCGCCTTTTCAGCCTGCCGGGCGTCCATTGGATTGCCTGCAAGATTTACGATCATATCGCCGCGCCGCTGCTTTACGCGATGCACCGCCGCCGCGAGGCCCGGAATTAGTCCATCTGTCTCCATCAGATGGTCATATTCCTGCCTTAGGCTGAACCCATGGCTTACCCCTATTCGAAAACCGAAACGCTGGCAGATGGCGCGGTTCACGCGGCGGGGATCGGCTTTGCAGTTGCCGCGGTGCCGCTGCTGCTGGGCCAGGCCAACGGAAACGAAGGCATATTCTGGGCGGCGGGCCTTTACACAGGCTGCCTGGTTCTGTCGCTCGTGGCCTCGGCCGTTTATCACATGACCCCGGTGGAGCCCATCCGGCCCCTGCTGCACCGCATCGACCATGCGGCGATCTATTTCAAGATCGCGGGGACCTACACACCTTTTGTCGCCCTTGTCGGAACGGCCTTTGCCTATGGCGTGCTGGGTCTGGTCTGGACCATCGCGCTGCTGGCTGCCCTGGCCAAGCTTTCCTTTTGGGAGGTGAATGCGCGGGGATCCCTGATGCTCTACCTCGGTCTGGGGTGGCTTTCGATCCTGCTGATCTGGCCGATGTGGACGGTTCTGCCCGGTGCCGCGACCGCCCTGGTCGTGGCGGGCGGTATCACCTATTCTGCAGGCACGCTGATCTACGCCCATCCCGGCATGCCCTACCAGAACGCGCTTTGGCATCTGGTGGTGCTGGCCGCCTCGATCTGCTTTTTCGTCGCGGTCACGCTGAGCCTTTGAGCGGTCAAAGCGCTTCCAGGTAGGTCTTGACGCAGGTCTGCACGTGGCGGAAACGGTCGCCGCCCAGATGCTTGCCCCCGTACCACCGGGTCACGATCACCAGGTGATCCCGGAGACCCTCCCGCTCCAACATCCGCAGGATGACCATGCCTGCCCCGGCCTCCCCATCGTCGCCCTTGAGCGGTCCACCCTCCGAAAGCTGGACCCCCCAGGTGTTGTGGGTCGCCCTGGCGTAGGCCTTGTTGCGCTTGAGTTCTTTGAGGACGGCCTCAACCTCCGCCCGGTCCCGTACCCTTGCGCCTGAGACCGCATATTTGGAGCCCCGGTCACTCAGAACGATGCCGATTATCTTCAAGCTCACTGGGGGATCAACCGCTCCAACGCGCGGCCGTCGGCCCAGGTGCCCTGCTGTTCGGCTATCACGGCTGTGCCATTGTAGGCCGAGCCGTCCGGATTTCGCCCTTCCGCCCG
The DNA here is from genome assembly GCA_013002405.1 of Sulfitobacter sp. Classification (GTDB taxonomy): domain Bacteria; phylum Pseudomonadota; class Alphaproteobacteria; order Rhodobacterales; family Rhodobacteraceae; genus Sulfitobacter. The sequence continues at coordinate 2,263 of JABDKA010000122.1, forward strand.
GTAGACGCCCTTAAGGCCGGTCTGCTGGGCTGCGGCAGAGCCGAAGATGGTCAGGGGCAGCGCCCCTGCCAGCGCACCGCGCCGGGACAGAAGTGGGGTAAAGGCCATGCCGCGCTCCTCTTTTGGGCATCCGAAGTCGGGAGCCTAGCGGCGAGAGGTGCCCAATTCCAGCCCGCTCAGAGACCTGCAGCGGTGCGCCGGACCACGTCGATCCGGTCAGAGTTGGGCGGATGGGTGCCCAGGAACTTGTCCCCCGGATCGGGGATACGGGTGAAGAACGCTGCCCCGCGCAGCGGATCGTAACCCGCTCGCTTGGTGATGATCGTGCCCAGCTCATCGGCCTCCAGCTCAAAAGCCTTGGAGTAGGTGCGCGCGCCCACTTGCGCGCCCAGTCGCTGGGCGCTGCGCACCGCGGAGGCGTCACCGCCCGTCAGGGTGGCGAGCCCGGCAAAGATCACGGCCCCCGCCACCGCATTCTGCTGCTGGCGGTCGATGTGGCCCGCGATGTGGTGTGCCGTCTCGTGGCCCAGGACGAAGGCCAGTTCATCCGCATTGCGCGCATCGGCAATGAGCGCGAGCGTGAAGGCCACGATAGGCCGACCGTTTCTGTCCAGCGTCTGGAAGGCGTTGGGAGGCTGTCCAGGACGGTCATCGACGACGATATTGAAATCGCAGTTTACCCCCTGCGTGCGGGTGCGGCATTCCCTTTCGGCCACCGGCTCGACCGCGCGCACCACCTGCACAAAGCTCCGGGCGGCCTGCTGCGCGCTCAGCGTGGGACCGCTGACCTGGGTCTGGGGCACGGCCCCGGTCGGCTGGGCGGGGCCCCGCTGCACGGGGGTCACGTCACAGGCCGCGAGTGCCGCCATCGTGACCATGGCGCAGAACGTCTTTCTCAGCATCATCGGATCCTTCATCGCGAAAAACTGGATTTTAACTTAACACGCCCCGCCCCGAGAACCAGCCCGCCCACGCAGAGGTGAGCGGCCCCTTGCATTGATCCGCCGAAAGGCCGAAGGTCGGGGCATGTTTACCATTGAGCACGAATTCGACGCCACCGTGATCACCCTTGTCGACGAGGGGGAGACCCCCCTGCGTGAGGATGTCACCGTTCAAGCTTTCGACAGCGAGATCACCCTGGAACAGTGGGATCCGCGGACCGATCAGGTCGCCAAAATCACCCTCTCGCCGGTGCAACTGCGCGATCTGGCCGCCGCCCTGAACCTGCCCGAAGGCATCTATCGCAGCGCGCCCTGACGCCTGATCGCAAAGGACCGAACATGGCCACAGGCACCAACATCAAGACCTACTTCGAAGGGCAATGGCACCAGGGTGATCTGATGATCATGAAGGCGGCCGACCATGGATCATGGTTGGGTACGACCGTCTTTGATGGCGCGCGGCTTTTCAATGGCCTGTCGCCCGATCTTGACAAGCATTGCGCGCGGGTCAACCGCTCCGCAAAGGCGCTGATGATCACGCCCACGGTGAGCACCGAGGAGATGGTGGCCATCATCCGCGAAGGGCTGAAGAGCTACCCGGCTGAGAGCGCCGTCTACATTCGGCCGATGTACTGGGCCCTTGCGGGGGATGAACTGGGCATCGTGCCGCGGCCTGACGCGACCGGTTTTGCCGTCAGCCTTGAAGAGATACCGATGGCCCCGCCCGAGGCCTCCACCACCCTCACCCGGACCCGGTTCCGCCGTCCGGTGCTGGAGGACAATGTGGTCAATGCCAAGGCGGGTTGCCTCTATCCCAACAACGCCCGGATGCTGACGGAGGCGCGAGCCAAGGGCTTTGGCAATGCCCTGGTGGCGGACGCCATGGGCAATGTTGCCGAGACGGCGACGGCCAATGTCTTTATGGTCAAGGACGGGGAGGTCTTTACCCCCATCCCGAACGGCACGTTCCTGGCCGGGATCACGCGGGAGCGGCATATGATCAACATGAAGGCCGATGGCATCAAGGTGCACGAGGGTGTTTTCACGTTTGAGGATTTCCATGAGGCTGATGAGGTCTTCTTGTCAGGCAACATGATGAAGGTCACGCCGGTGCGGGCCTTCGACGACACCACCTATGAGATCGGCGCCAACGCCAATCCAATCACACGTCGCGTGCGTGAGATGTACTGGGACTGGGCCGAATCCGGGGGCTGACATCCCTTGATCTGCCTGCCCCCCGGTCAGGAAAGCCCGCGGCGTCCCCGCTCATTGCAGCAACGCTCAGTTAAATTCAGATTGCCCTGATCCGCGCCAGAGGTCATGATCTGCGCGCAAGGGAGACCCAAGATGCGCAAGTTCCTCGTCGTGCTCGATGACAGCACCGAATGTCTCAATGCCATGCGCTTTGCTGCGCTGCGCGCCAACCATACCGGCGGCGGGGTCGAGGTGCTGGCCGTCATTCCACCCGAGGAGTTCAACCACTGGATCGGGGTGGGCGACATCATGCGCGAGGAGGCCCGGGAGCGGATTGAGGTCCATTTCGAAGTTTTCGCCAAGTGGATGCGGGACAAGCAGGGCGTGGACCCCCAGTTGGTCATTCGCGAGGGCCAGCCGGTGGATGAGATCATCGCCCAGATCAAGGAAGACCCCAACATCGGCGTACTGGTCCTCGGCGCCTCTTCGGACAAGAAGAAGGGGCCTGGCCCGCTGGTCACGCAACTGTCTCGCTCTGCGGGTTCCCTCCCCGTGCCGATCACGATCGTGCCGGGGGATCTGAGCAAGGAAAGGCTTGAGGCGATCACCTGACGGCAATCGCCTTGCAGGCCCTGCCAATCAGGCGGCGCGGTTTCGGATTTCGGCCGTAGGAGCCGCGTTACGGTTCACGGCATCTGGAGCAGAAACCGGCCCATGCCCTGCCAACCGCCGGAACCAGTTGCCGCCGAAAACAGCCATCAGAACAAGCACAGCGGTGATGGCAAGCGGAGCGATGCCAATTTCGGTGAGGTTGGACAGCGGGCTGAGAGCCCCCTTGATCAGGAAACCAAGCCCGATCGGGGCCATCATCGTCAGCCCGACACAGATCAGCATGGAAGCGCCGGGCCAGTCGGCCCAAGCCGCACGAGGGATGCCACGATGCGCGGCCCAGGCCCAGCAAAACAGCAGATAGGACGCGGCCAGAATGCCCGTGCCCAAGAATAGGTCCATTTCAGTCTCCGAAGGAAAGGGCAGCGCAGGTCCCCGCTGGTTGCGGAGCGACTCATGCCCGGATGGCGATTTATAAGCCTCTTTTTCCAACGCCCTAAGCGATTTCTATGGACGATCCGAAGATTTTTCAGGTGCCCCGAAAGCGGCCCCACAGGAGTTTAGAACCATTCCAAAACCCTTGACACCGAGGCCCCGGCTGCGCATATCAAAGGGGACCCGAGACAAGGAAAAACCATGTTTATCCAGACCGAATCCACGCCCAATCCCGCGACGCTCAAGTTCCTGCCCGGCCAGTCCGTGCTGGAGATGGGGACCGCCGATTTTCCCACCGCAGAGGCTGCGGGCGGCTCGCCGCTGGCGCAGCGGCTTTTCGGCGTGGAGGGCGTGACCGGCGTTTTCTTCGGCACCGATTTCGTGACCGTGACCAAGGCGGACGGCGTGGAATGGGACCATATCAAGCCACCCCTGCTGGGGGCGATCATGGAGCATTACCAGTCGGGCCAGCCCGTCATGGCGGAGGACCACCAGGCCTCCTCCGGCCACGCCGAACATGAGGGCGAGGATGGCGAGATCGTGGGCCAGATCAAGGAACTGCTCGACAGCCGTGTGCGGCCCGCGGTGGCCCAGGACGGGGGCGACATCACCTTTCACGGGTTTGAGCGGGGTGTCGTTTATCTGCACATGCAGGGGGCATGCGCGGGCTGTCCTTCCTCCACGCTGACCCTGAAGATGGGGATTGAGAACCTGCTGCGCCATTACATCCCCGAAGTGACAGAGGTGCGCCCGGTTGCCTGACAGGCCGCTTGTTCTGGCATTCGACACATCGGCCGCGCATTGCGCGGCCGCTTTGCTATGGGGCGATGAAGTGCTGGCAGGCACCGAAGAGCCCATGGCCCGGGGCCAGGCGGAGCGCCTACTCGGCCTCTGTGAGGAGCTTCTGTC
>JABDKA010000169.1 GCA_013002405.1 Sulfitobacter sp.
GCAACACGGGTCAGGACCACGACACCGCTTTCCTCGTCTTCCAGCTTGTTCAGGCAGCACTTGCCGCAGCCGTCGCAAAGCGCCTCCCATTCGGTCTGGGAAAGCTTTTCCAGTGGCTTCTTCTCCCAGAAGCGAGGGGTCAGGCCGTCACGGGTGATGGGATCGGTCATAGGGCGGCCAGGACCGCGCGTGCCTGCGCACTGTCCGCGTCCATCTTGGTGATGAGGGCTTCAAGGCTGTCAAACTTCTCCTCGCCGCGCAGGTGTTCGATAAGCGCCACTGACAGATCCGCGCCATAAAGATCGCCTTTGAAATCGAAGATGAAGGTTTCGAGGTTGGCCTTGTTTTCTCCGAACATGGGCCGCACGCCCAGGCTCGCCACGCCGTGGTAGGCACCCTTATGCGGTCCGTCCAGAACATCGACCAACACCGCATAGACTCCAAAGGCGGGTTGGTGCAGCCCGTCGATGGACATGTTCGCCGTGGGATAGCCCAGCTCCCTTCCGCGCTGTTCGCCGGTGATGACGGGACCGTCGATGCGGTGCCAGTGGCCTAGCATCTCTTTGGCGGTGCGGGTGTCTCCGTCGCTCAGCGCCTTGCGGATGGCGGTAGAGGAGACCGTGTCATCACCCTGCGCCATGAGCGGCGCGATGGTCACGCCGAAGCCGTAGGTTTCTCCGAAAGACTTCAGGTCATCGGCGTTGCCCGCGCGGCCCTTGCCAAAGCAGAAATCCGCCCCCACGACAACGTGCCCGACCCCCAGCCCTTCGTGGAGCACGTCGCGGGCGAAGGCCTCGGGCGTGAGCGATGCCATCTGGGCATTGAACTTCAGCTCATAGAGCTTTTCGACCCCAAGCTTTTCCAACCTGTGCGCGCGGGCCTCCGCGCTCATCAACCGGAAGGGCGGCGCATCGGGGGCGAAGAATTCGCGTGGGTGCGGCTCGAAGGTGATGATGCCCAGCGGCGCCTCCGGTGCGGCGGTGCGGGCCAGTTCGATGACCGTAAGGTGGCCCCGGTGCACCCCATCGAAGTTGCCGATGGCGGCGGTCGCCCCCCGATCCTCGTCGCTTACAAATTCATAGTCCCGGATGATCCGCATGAACCCTGCCTAGCGGCGTGCGACAGCGGACACAAGAACCCCATCGGGCTCCTTTTTGCCAAAAATACTCGGGCACCGTCCGCGCCATGCGCGCAGCGCCGACAGGAATGAGGTGTCAGTCAAACTTGCGGGAGGGGGCCAGCACCGTTGCCTCACCGATGAGGACCTTCTTGCCATCCACAAGGCACTGGCAATCCATCTTTACCCGGCGCTTGGAGAACTCGATATCGGTCACTTTCACCTCTGCATAGACCAGATCGCCGGGGCGCACGGGGCCGAGAAACTTGAGCGACTGGCCCATGTACACGGTGCCATGGCCGGGCAACTGTTCGCCAATCACGGCAGAGATCAGACCGGCAGTCAGCATGCCGTGGGCGATACGGCCCTCAAAGATGGTATCCTGGGCATAGTCATCGTCCAGGTGGACAGGGTTATGGTCGGTTGAGATTTTGGCGAACATCTCGATATCTTCGTCTGTCACGACCTTGCGCAGATAGCGGGTCATACCGATTTCGATGTCCTCGATGCAGATCGTGCCGCGCGGGAGATTGTCCAACATGTCTTTCCCCTGAGTAATAAAATGCCATCCTGGCTACCTGGTTTGTAACTTAATTACTTCGCAGACGCAGAAAAGCAAGGGGAAAAGTTCATCTCAGAAAACCAATTGTGTAGGTGGGGGCGGACATTTCCCTTGCCAGATAGGCTTCCAAAGCCTCCGGGTCCGGTTGCCGATTGGTTTTTGTCTCTGCCGCTGCCAGACCGCCTGAAATGAAGAGCGAATCGATGTCTTCGCCCATGGCGCCGCGAATATCGGTCAGGATGCCGTCACCGATGCAGAGGATCCTGTCATCGGAGACCGGACTGCCCAGCTTGGTCAGGCGGCGGCGGGCCAGGTCATAGATCGGCGGATGGGGCTTGCCAAAATAGAGGCTTTCACCGCCCATCTCGGTATAGAGCTTCGCCAGGGCCCCCGCGCACCATTCACGTGTCTCGCCCCGGTCGACGACGATGTCGGGATTGGCGCAGAGCAGCTTCAACCCCCGCTGCTTGGCGTAGAGGAACTGGGGGCGCATCACATTTGGGTCCGCCTGCGGATCAAAGGGGCCGGTGCAGACGATTCCTTCGGCCTCCTCCAGCGGGACCTGGGTAATTTCGACCGGATCATCGAGCAATTTGAGCGGCTCGAAGAATTTCTGATCCCAGGGCTGACCCACAAAATAGACCTTGCTGCCGACCGTGCCGCGAAACATCGCCGCCCGCGCGGAATCACCCGATGTGGCGATGGTGTCCCAGCTGTCCTCGGGCACGTTGAACTGGCCCAGTTGCTCTGTCACACCCGCGCGGGGACGGGGGGAGTTCGTCAGCAAAACCACCTTGCCGCCGCCCGCGCGGTACTCCTTGAGGGCCGCGACGGCCTCGGGAAAGGCGGTGACGCCGTTGTGCACGCACCCCCACAGATCGACGAAGAGCGCGTCGTACTGGTGTGCGATTTCGGAAAGGGCGTTGATGATGCGGGTCATGGGCGACGGCTCCTGCTTTGGTCGGGCAGGCTTAGAAGATAAAGCGCAAAGAAGGAACAACCAGATCGGTGCAAGGATCTGGTCCAGACTTTTGCAGAAGCCCGATACGCCCTGATCAATCGCTGTTGCCGGGGATCTGCCGATTGCGGGTCCAGTCGAAGGTGCCCTGATCGCGTTCCTCGACGGCCTGTTTCCAGCCGATCGCCTCGGACCGCGCCTTGAAGTTCAGGCCCTCCGGTGAATGGCGTGTGATCCCGTCAAAGACGGTGGCCAGGCGCTGGGTCTGGTTGATCGTCACCTCTATCGCCTGGTTTATGACCATCTTGTTCATCGCAAGCTGGTTGACCGGCACGCTTGCCATGCGTTCGGCCAGGGTCTCCACCTCCTTATCCAACTGGTCTTCTGGCACCGCCTTGAGAACCAGCCCAATCTCTGCCGCCTCCTTGCCGCTGATCCTGTCACCGGTGAACATCATCCGCTTGGCCTTCTCCAACCCCAGCCGGTAGACCCACATGGCGGTCGTCGGGCAACCCCAGACCCGCGCGGGCATGTAGCCGATCTGGGCATCTTCGGCCATCACCACCAGATCACAGCAAAGCGCGATGTCCGACCCGCCCGCGACGGCAAAGCCGTGAACCTTGCAGATCACCGGTTTCATTGCGCGGAAAAGCGACATGAAGGCCTGCGTGTTGGCCCACATGAACTGATAGTCCTGCATCGGGTCCCAGGGCATGGGTTGCGTGATCTTGTTGTCTGGATCGGCGGCGTAATGGGCCAGGTCGTAGCCCGCACAGAAGGCGTGGCCCGCCCCCTGCAGGATCATCACGTGCACCTCCGGGTCCGCGTCCGCCCGCTTCACCGCCGCCTCCAGATCGCGCGGCATGTCATCGTCGATGGCGTTCATCACCTCGGGCCGGTTGAGGGTGAGGCGGGCGATACGGCCCTCGCGGGTATAGGTGACGGTGGTCATGGGTGGCGCTCCTTTTTCCGGGCAGCCTAAGCCAGAGCGCGGCGGGATTGCCAGTTCATCGCCTCATCACGCCTTGCGCTTCCGGCCCCAGAGGGTTCTTCTGGCGCGGCGCGTTTCAGGAAGTGGAGCCGAGAGCAGATGTCGGAGAGAGAATTATGAAAATGACCCGCCTGGGCCCCGACGCGCCCGAAGTTTCGCAGTTTGGCATAGGCGCCATGTCCTTTGCGGGCATCTATGGGGATGCGACGGTGGAGGAAAGCCACGCGGTGCTTGAGGCCTGCCGCGCCGCGGGGGTCACACATATCGACACGGCCAACGTCTATGGCAACGGCCGGTCAGAAGAGATCATTGGTCAGTGGTTCGCCAAAACGCCCGGCGCGCGGGATGAGATGGTCTTGGCGACCAAGGCCGGGATCACTGGAAAACCGGAACGCCGCTTCAACAACGACGCCGCTTATCTTGAATCATGCCTCGACGACAGCCTGCGGCGGCTTGGTGTCGATCACGTCGATCTATTCTACATCCACCGCTACGACCGGACGCACAGCCCCGAAGAGGTGGCCGGGGCCCTCAAGGGACTGATTGAGCGCGGCAAGACCCGGGCGGTAGGCCTGTCGGAAGTGGCGCCCAGCACCCTTCGACGGGCCTTCACCGAATGCCCCGTTGCGGCGGTGCAATCGGAATACTCACTCTCCACACGCGCGCCCGAACTGGGCCTCGTGCAGACCTGCGCCGATCTTGGCACCACGCTGGTGGCCTTTTCGCCCGTTGGCCGGTCGCTCTTGACCGATGCGCCCTTCAGCTTTGAACGCGGCCAGTCACACGCCTTTCTCAAGACCAACCCGCGCTTCATGCAGCCCAACTATGCGGCCAACATCGCGGCCACCGACAGGTTTCGCGCGCTGGCCGCCGATATGGGATACCCGGCGGCGGGGCTGGCCATCGCCTGGACCATTGCGCAGGGCGACCACGTGCTGCCCATCCCCGGGACGAAGAACACCGCTCATCTAGCAGAGCTTCTGAAGGGGACCGAGATCACGCTTTCCGAAGAAGAACTCGCCCGGATCGAAGAGGTGCTGCCCGTCGGCTGGGCCCAGGGCGACAGATACAATGCCGCCCAGTGGGAAGGGCCGGAACGGTATTGCTGAGCGGCTTCGCCGGTCGGCTCAATCGCCCCCGTCGCCGCCGTCGCAATCATTCCCGTCACCACCCTCGCAACCATTCCTGTCATGGCCACCAAAGAAACCGTCTCCGCGACCGACTTTTAGCCAAGGGTGGCTACGCGAGGAGTGTTCGAAGCCCAGGGGGTCTTTCCAGGTATAGATGGGCGCGCCGAGGGGCGTACGCATCTTTTTCAGGGTCTTGTCCCGTACATGTCGGCAGATAAAATGCCACAGAAGGCTGCCCAAGAGATATGCGAGCATCAACCAGCCAAGCCATTCAAGATCCGGTTTTTCCATGCAGAAAGACCCTGTTTCACCTTCTTGGCTTTTTTCTACAGGGCGAATGCGGCAGGAAATTGACCCACTCCGAATTGGATCAGACTAACGCACAAGCCAACAGGTGATCCACTCAAGGTCGGTACAGGTCGCAGAACTGAACGCACAGATTCGGGCCCGCAAGAAACGGACCCGACGTGGCAATTCCGAAGGAGGCCAGGTGCAGCGCGCGCAGCACTACATCTTCAAATTCGGAATAATCTGCTTCTTCCGGCTCATGACGCCCGGCAGGACCACATGATCGCCTTCGACGGTCGCGTCAAAGCTGCGCTCGGCGATGCGCTTCACTCTGTCATTGGGGATCAGCAGGGTCGCCTCTTCCTTAAGGATGTCCACGATGAAAAGCAGCACCTCGGCCGCGCCGTCGGCCTTGGCCACATCGGGCATGGCGGCCATGAGGGCCTTCTTGCGCGCCAGCAGGGGCGCGGGTGAGGTTGTCTCCAACACCGAGACGCGCAGTCCCGTGCCGTCCAGGTCGAATTCCTTGCTGTCCATCCGCAGCAGTTCTGCTTCGGAGAAGGCGGAGACATCCGATTTGGCCGCAAACATTTCCTCGGCGTAAGCGCTCATGTCCACGCCCAGTTCTTCGGCGATGGAATAGGCGATGGCCTTGTCTTCCTGCGTGGTAGTGGGGCTGCGGAATTCCAACGTGTCGGAGAGGATGCAGGAAAGCGCCGCGCCCTTGATTTCGCGCGGGGCCTGGGCCCAGTCCTTGCCGATCTTCTTCCACATGATGGTGGCGGTACAGGCGAGCGGTTGGATGTCGATCTCTATCGGACCCCTGGTCTCCAGTCCGCCGACCAGGCGGTGATGGTCGATAATGCCGGTGATGTTGGCCTCATTTATGTTGGCGGGAAGCTCACCGGGGTTGTTGGTGTCCACGATCACCACCTCCTGACCGGACTCCAGATCCGACAGGATTTCAGGCTTGTCGAGGTTCCAGCGCTCCAGCACGAAGGCGGCTTCGGTGTTGGGCTCTCCCAGCAGGACGGGCCGGGCCTCGACTCCCTTGATCTGGTTGAGGTACCAGGCCCAGACGATGGGGCTGCCGGTGCTGTCGGTGTCAGGAGATTTGTGGCCGAAAACAAGGGTGGTCATGGGCGCGATCCTTCGGGTGGCATGTCGGTTTTCGCGCCTTATAGGGGGGCCAATCGGCATTGTCACGACCCTGCGTCAGAGACCCAGTTCGGCCTTCTTTTTGCGGGTCAGACCGGCCGCGACCATGTCATAGGAGGCGCGGATGTGATCGCGCAGGCTCTCTTCCGAAAGACCCGGTTCGCCATACTGTTGGATCCACTTCAACCCGCGGGAGGCCATGTAGGGGGCCGGTTGCAGGCCTGGACTGTCCGAGAGCACCTCGAAGGCCAGATCGGAGACCTTAAAGGTGACCGTGGCCCCAGTTTGACCCAAGCCGATGATGGCAAAGACCTTGCCACCGATCTTGTAGACATCCGCGTTGCCCCACTGCACGACATGGGTGGCGTGGGGCAGGGAGGCGCAAAAGGCGTTCAGATCTTCCCTGGTCATGGACCCCACTCTAGTGGGTTGGAGCAGGGCTGCAAATCGGGCAATCTGACACCATGAGCAGCCCGCGCGAGACCGACCTCTATTACCCGATCAAGGCCTATCTGGAAGATCAGGGATATGTCGTTAAGGCTGAGGTAGGGGCTGCCGATGTGGTGGCCCTGCGCGGGGCGGAGCCGCCTGTGGTGGTGGAGCTCAAACTGGGTTTCTCGCTGGCGCTATTTCATCAATGCGTGGCGCGGCTGAAGGTGTCTGATGATGTCTATCTGGCTGTGGCGCGGCAGCCTGGCAAACGGTTCGCCAGAGCACTCAAAGACAATGTCGCGCTGGCGCGGAGGTTGGGCCTGGGGCTGATAACCGTACGCCTCAAGGACGGCCTTGTCGAAGTGCATTGCGATCCGGGCGCCTACGCCCCCCGCAAACAGAAGAAACGTCAGCAGGCTTTGCTGCGAGAGTTTGCACGGAGGCAGGGTGATCCAAACGACGGGGGCCAGACGCGCGCGGGCCTGGTGACGGCCTACCGGCAGGATGCGCTGAAATGCGCTCTCTATTTGTTTGAGGTGGGTGCCTGCAAAGGGGCGGATGTAGCCCGCGCGGCGGGCGTTTCGGCGGCCACCCGCATGATGCGGGACAACCACTATGGGTGGTTTGAAAAGGTCGAAAAGGGCATATATGGGCTTAGCCCCGCGGGGGCCGAAGCCGTCTCGACCACGGGCCGTATCCTGGGCGCGGACTGACGCCACCGCGCATCCCTGCGAGGCCGGGCCCAAAAGCCCGGATTTTTATCCAACCCGCTGTTGACAGGATGCCGCAGGGTCCTTAGCTAAGCGCCGTTAGCACTCGCCCTTATTGAGTGCTAACGCCTGATCCCGTGAAGAACACGGGGCAGGCTGGGAGAAACTTTGAGCCTTAAGGAGCTACAAAGATGGCATTGAAACCGCTTCATGACCGCGTGCTGGTCAAGCGCACCGAAAGCGAAGAAAAAACGGCAGGTGGTCTGATCATCCCCGATTCCGCCAAGGAAAAGCCCTCCGAGGGCGAAGTCGTGGCCTGCGGCGAAGGCGCCCGCAAGGACAGCGGCGAGTTGATCGAAATGGCAGTCAAGCCCGGTGACAAGATCCTGTTCGGCAAGTGGTCCGGCACGGAAGTCACTATCGACGGCGAAGAAATGCTGATGATGAAGGAAAGCGACATTCTGGGGATCATTTCCTGATCGACCGGGCCGGTGCGCAGTGAACGCGCACTCTAAGATGAACGCTTAATTCTACGATATATGGAGAAGACAAATGGCAGCTAAGGACGTCAAATTTGACACCGATGCCCGCAACAAGATGCTTAAGGGTGTGAACATCCTGGCAGACGCGGTGAAAGTCACCCTCGGCCCCAAGGGCCGCAACGTGGTTCTGGACAAATCGTTCGGTGCCCCACGCATCACCAAGGACGGTGTATCCGTGGCCAAGGAAATCGAGCTTGAGGACAAGTTCGAGAACATGGGCGCGCAGATGGTCAAAGAAGTGGCCCAGCGCACCAACGATGAAGCAGGCGACGGCACCACCACCGCCACCGTGCTGGCCCAGGCCATCGTCAAGGAAGGCATGAAGTCAGTTGCAGCGGGCATGAACCCGATGGACCTCAAGCGCGGCATTGACCTGGCAACACTGAAGGTGGTCGAGGCCATCAAGGCGGCCGCCCGTGAAGTCAGCGACAGCGATGAAGTCGCGCAGGTTGGTACCATTTCCGCCAACGGCGAGGCAGAGATTGGTCGCCAGATCGCGGACGCGATGCAAAAGGTCGGCAACGAGGGTGTGATCACCGTCGAAGAGAACAAGGGTCTTGAGACTGAAACCGACGTCGTCGAAGGCATGCAGTTCGACCGTGGTTACCTCTCCCCCTACTTCGTCACCAACTCCGACAAGATGACCGTTGAACTGGAAGATGCGATCATCCTGCTGCACGAGAAGAAGCTTTCGTCGTTGCAGCCGATGGTTCCCCTGCTTGAGCAGGTCATCCAGTCGCAGAAGCCGCTGCTGATCATCGCAGAAGACGTCGAGGGCGAAGCCCTGGCGACCCTCGTGGTGAACAAGCTGCGCGGCGGTCTGAAGATAGCAGCCGTCAAGGCGCCCGGTTTTGGCGATCGCCGCAAGGCGATGCTGCAGGACCTCGCGATCCTGACCGGCGGTCAGGTCATCTCCGAGGATCTGGGCATGAAGCTTGAGTCCGTGACGATGGACATGCTGGGTTCGGCCAAAAAGGTCTCAATCACCAAGGACGAGACCACCGTTGTGGATGGTGCTGGCGACAAGGGCGAGATCGAGGCACGCGTGGCCCAGATCCGCAACCAGATCGAAGAGACCACTTCCGACTACGACCGTGAAAAGCTTCAGGAGCGTGTTGCCAAGCTGGCGGGCGGTGTTGCCGTCATCCGTGTTGGCGGCATGACCGAAGTGGAAGTGAAAGAGCGCAAGGACCGCGTCGATGACGCTCTGAACGCAACCCGCGCGGCCGTTCAGGAGGGCATCGTCGTTGGCGGTGGTGTGGCCCTTGTTCAGGCTGGCAAAAAGCTTGACGGCCTGAAGGGTGACAACAATGACCAGAACGTCGGTATCTCCATCGTCCGCAAGGCGCTGGAAGCCCCGCTGCGTCAGATCGCTGAGAACGCAGGCGTTGACGGCTCTGTCGTGGCTGGCAAGATCCGCGAAAGCGACGATCTGAAGTTCGGCTTCAACGCCCAGACCGAAGAATATGGCGACATGTTCAAGTTTGGTGTCATTGACCCTGCAAAGGTCGTACGCACCGCCCTTCAGGACGCGGCTTCCATCGCCGGTCTGCTGATCACCACCGAGGCGATGGTCGCTGACCGTCCCTCCAAGGAAGGTGCAGGCGGCATGGGCGGCGGCATGCCCGATATGGGCGGCATGGGCGGCATGATGTAATCATCGCCTATGGCGCGGCGGGTCTCAGGACCCACGCCATGAACATTGGGGTGCCCCGCGGGGCGCCCCTTTTTCGTTTCTCAGGCCGGGAGTTCGACTATCCGCGCGTAGGTTTCCAACATGTTCAGTGCCTCCGCGAATGTCTCGGACGGATTGTCCTTGACGATGTAGCCGGCCACGTGCCGGTCGTAGGCACAGCGGACATCATCCGGCGTGTCTGACGTGGTGAAGACAAAGACCACGACGCGCGACAGCTTCGGATCGGACCGGATCGCATCGAGGAATTCCAGTCCCCCCATGCGCGGCATGTTCAGGTCCAACATGACAATCACTGGAGGCAGATCCACGTTGCTGGCAGTCTGAGCCTGGAGGAACTCCAGCGCATGCTGACCATCGGTACAGATGTGGGTGTCATTCACGATCTTGAGCTTGCGCATAACGCGTTGCATGGCCATGACGCTGATTTTGTCGTCGTCGACGATCAGGAACATCGCTTCTTTGGTCAATTTATTCAATTTGGTCATCCCTCAATCCCTCGATATCGCCTCACGCCGCTGCCTGATCGGCCAGTGACAGCCCGTCGTTCCCGTCGTACCTGTCTGGCAATTGCACCCGAAATAGGGTGCCCCGTGCTCTGTCGGGATCAGAGCGTACCGTGACGCTGCCCCGACACTCCTCTGCCAGCTTCTTGACGATGGGCAGGCCCAGCCCAGTGCCCTCAACCTCGTCCCTCGGACGCAGGGTCTGAAAAAGCTCGAACACCTTCTCCTGATAAAACGGGCATATGCCAGGGCCGTCGTCTTCGACCTCCAGGATCATTTCGCCCGGTTCCAGTCGCGTCCGGACGATAATCTGGCCGCCGTCCCGATCGTGGTGTTTGATCGCGTT
>JABDKA010000173.1 GCA_013002405.1 Sulfitobacter sp.
GCGTTGATGCTGGCCACGGCACCCGTCTCTGGCCAGCGAACGCACCGCTAACCCGCGGAATCACGGCAGAAATTACAACTAAATGGGGGAAGCCTCACAGAGGCAGGGGTCGGTGGCGGAGCGACAGGGATTCGAACCCTGGAGACGGTCTCCCGCCTACACACTTTCCAGGCGTGCGCCTTCGACCACTCGGCCACCGCTCCGTTGGCCGCGGTGTAGCGTGGGGACGTGCGGACTTGCAAGAGGGAAATTGGCGGTATCTGTCCCGGTTTAGCTGTCCAGGTGGACGTAAATGCGGCGGTTCATCCGGCCCTTCTTTTCGACCTTTCCGATCCGCAGCGCACCGATCTCTCCGGTGCGTGCGACATGGGTGCCGCCGCAGGGCTGCAGATCGATCTCGGCGCCTTCTTCACCAATCCGGATCAGGCGGATGTCGCCCGCCCCTTTCGGCGGTTGTACGGCCATTGTCTTGACCAGCTGCGGATTGGCGGCCAGTTCCTGGGATGTGATCCAGCTCTCGCTCACGCGGGCGTCGAGGGCGCCGAATTCGTTCAGCTGCTCTTCGATTGCGCCCTTGTCCTGGGGGGCGTCGGGCATATCAAAGTCCAGACGGCCGTGGGCGGCGGAGATCTGTCCGCCCGTAACGCCGAAGGGCACCGCGACAGAGAGCAGATGCAGCGCCGTGTGGACCCGCATGTGACCATAGCGGCGGTCCCAGTCGAGTTCCTGGGTGACATGGGCGCCAGCGGGTGGCAGGGCACTGGCCTCGGACGGGACCAGCACGATATCCTCCCCTTCCCCCTTGATGGCCGCGGCAATCGGCAGACGCTTACCGTCCCAGGCGATCCAGCCGGAATCGCCGGGCTGGCCGCCCCCGGTAGGATAAAACACGGTCCGGTCCAGAACGATGCCCCCTTCCGCCGTCAGATGCGATACTCTGGCAGGTGCCTCGCGCAGGTAGGGATCCTCGCGGTAAAGCATTTCGGTCATGCCTTTGGGTCCTTGTCTTCGGTCTTGTCGGTCTCAGCGCTTTCCGGGCGCAGGGCTTCTGGGTTGCGCAGCCAGATGTCGCGCTGCGCGAAAGGTATTTCAATATCTTCTTCAGTGAAGCGTTCAGCGATGGCGTGGTTGATGTTGCTTTTTATGGCCATCTTCCAGTTCACGTCCCGCAGGAAACAGCGGATCTCAAACTCAAGTGAATCCGCACCGAAGTTCAGAAAGAGGACGGTTGGGGCGGGTTGCGACAGAACCATCGGTTGGGCCTCGGCCACCTCACGAAGGATCTGCTCAACCTTTTTCGTATCGGTGCCATAGGCCACCCCGACCGGCACGATGAGACGGCCGAGGGTGTTGCCCCGCGTGTAGTTGGTAACCGTCCCGCTGACCAGGTCGGCGTTGGGAACGATCACGTCCGTCTTGTCAAAGGTCTCGATCCGGGTCGATCGGACGGAGATATCGCGCACATAGCCCATCTGACCGCCCACCTCGATCCAGTCCCCTTCTGAAATGGGCCGTTCGATCAGCAGGATGATGCCCGAGACGAAGTTGCTGACGATATTCTGCAGACCAAAGCCGATGCCGACCGACAGGGCACCGGCGACAATCGCCAGGTTGCTCAGATCGATGCCGGCCCCTGTGATCGCGGCAAGTGCGGCAAGGAAGATACCGACGTAGCCAAGCCCCGAGACGACCGCATTCTGCCCGCCGATATCCATCCGTGTCTTGGGCAGAACATTCGTGCGCAGGGCCGACTGCAACAGCCGGGTCAGGACGTAGCCAATGACGAAGATGACGGCGAAGGCCAGGAAGTCCGTCGGGGAAATCCGGGTTTCGCCGATGGCAAAGCCGCGGCTGAAGGCGGCCCAAAGCTCCGTCAGGTCGGTGACACGGGCGCCCCAGATCAGCGCCAGCGCCGGTGCGACCATCAGCAGAAGGATCAACCCGAAGAGGACGGGCATCAGCGCCTCGCGCGCCTCCGCCCCCTGCCCCGTCATGGCGCCATAGACATCCGCTGTGAACCGCTGGACTGCCATCACCAGACCCAGGATCACGAGTGTCTGGATATAGGGGGGCAAGAGCGCCTCAGCGGCATTGTAGTAACCCGCGGCCAGCAGCAGCGGCGAAACGCAGGCCACTGCAATTGCTCCAAGCCCCAAAGCACGAACAACCCGGCTGAGGGTTGTGGCCCGCACTTCGCCCAGCGTCGCGTCATCGGTGACCGGATCAGTGTAACCACGCAGGATTCCGCCGATGCGGAAGAGCGCGATGCAGGAGACCAGGAAGAAGGGAAAGACCAGCACCGGCTCCGATGCCTCTGCGGGGTAGCCTGCGTCGAGGACAAGTGTGATCAGCTCAGAAAGAACGATCATGATGGTTATCGTGGATACGTAGAAGCGGGCCGCACTGCGGCGCTCCTGCGGAAGCTGGATCAGCGCCTCGTCATCGTCCCGTGAAAAAACCCGTTCGGATACCCAGCGCACGCCCAGCATGATGCCGCCCAGAAATGCGAGCGTGAGAATGATCTCATTTCCCTTGGATCCGAACTGATCGGTCGAGGTCACCGCGAGAGCGAGGAGGATCAGACCGGCAAAGGGCAGGATGATCCGCAGAAGGGAGACAAGGAACCGCCAGATGCCAAAACCGCGTGCGCCGAGGCTCTGAAGCCGCTTCACGATCCGTCCCGACCAGCGCCGCCCCCTGAAGATCAGGACCAGACCAAGCCCCCCCAGGCCGATGACAAGTGGCAACGTCTCGCGCATCTCTTCCCATGTGTCGATGTCGCCCGAGGCCGGTTTGTCGAGCCACAGGATCCCGGCCGATTGAAGCAAGTCCGTTACGGCATCTTTCCAATAGACCGGGTTGAGGGGTGTCGGCGTGACCAGGAGAAGCCGGTCCGTCTGACGATCTCTCAGGATCTGGTCGATCTGCTGTATCAGGGCGTCGGCACGCACAAATTCGGCCTCCGCCCTTTGCACCGGCACCAGAAGCGCGTTGAGTTGTTGAGTCAGCTCCTCCCGCTTGGCCGCGACATCGTTCGCCTCGGGGGTCGCGTTTTCACCATCGGGAGGCGGCCCGAGGGCGGCGATCTGTTCCCGCAGGGTGGCGATACGGTTGGCGTTCGTTCCCCGGGCTGCTTCGAACTCCGCCCGGAAATCGGCAACGGCGGCGCGCAGGGCTTCGAATACCTGCTCGCTGCCCTGTTCCAGATCGACAGCCGCCTCTGCACGACTGGCCAGTGTTTTCCAGCGTTCCAGATCCGCGCTCAGACCCTCCTGCGCGGCAAGAGGGGAGACAGCGAGCCAAAGGGCGCAGAAAAGCGCGGCCCATATGCGCCCCAAAGCCTGCATCAGACGTCTTCGAAGACAGTCGGGATGTCCTGCGGTGACGCGTCCAGCCAGCCCGGCACGGGGAGTTCCTTTTCCCGCAGGAAGTCGGGATTGAAGAGTTTTGACTGATAGCGCGTACCGAAATCACACAGGATCGTCACGATGGTGTGGCCCGGCCCCAGATCGCGGGCCAGCCGCATGGCACCGGCCACATTGATGCCGGAAGAGGCGCCAAGGCAGAGGCCCTCATGCTCCAGCAGGTCAAAGACGATCGGCAGGGCTTCCTTGTCAGAGATATTGTAACTGTAGTCGGGCCTGAAGCCCTCGAGATTCTTGGTGATGCGCACCTGCCCGATGCCCTCCGCGATGGAGCCTCCCTCCATGGCCAGTTCCCCTGTGGTGTAGTAGCTGTACAGCGCTGCGCCGTCCGGATCGGCAAGACCGATTTTCACACCCTTGGGCTGCAGCGCCATGGCAACACCGGCGAGTGTCCCACCCGAGCCCACAGCACAGCAAAAGCCATCGACCTTGCCACCCGTCTGCTCCCAGATCTCGGGGCCGGTTGTCTCAATGTGGGCCTGACGGTTGGCCACGTTGTCGAACTGGTTGGCCCAGATCACGCCCTCGTTAGTGGTGCGCGCCAGCTCCTTGGCGAGCCGTTCCGAATAGCGGACAAAGTTGTTGGGGTTCCGATAGGGGGCGGCGGGCACCTGAACCAGTTCCGCCCCGGCAAGACGCAGCATGTCCTTCTTTTCCTGGCTCTGGGTTTCAGGGATGACAATGACCGTCTTGAAGCCCATGGAGGCACCGACCAGCGCCAGACCGATCCCGGTATTGCCGGCGGTTCCTTCCACGATGGTGCCGCCGGGCTTGAGTTCCCCCTTGGCAATCGCGTCGCGGATAATGAAAAGCGCCGCACGGTCCTTGACCGATTGGCCGGGGTTCATGAACTCCGCCTTGCCAAGGATTTCGCAGCCCGTTTCCTGACTTGCCTGGCGCAACCGGATGAGCGGTGTGTTTCCAACGGCTTCCGCCAGTTCCGACGCGACTTGCATGAGGGGGTCTCCGAGTTGGGTTTACCCTGATGTAGCGCCCGCTCCCCCCGACCTCAAGCGGTCCCTGTGGCGCGCAAGCCAGTTTACTGCCAGCACCAGTGGGGCATTGCCGAAGGAGAACCGATCCGCCATGGCAATGAGGTCCTCGAAGGGCAGCAGATGGCTTCGGATGTCCTCGTGCTCGGTCTCCACTCCACCGGTGCCGGTGATGTCATCTGGCAAATCAGCGATGCCGAGGTAGATATAGAAGAACTCTGTCGCGTTGCCGGGAGAGGCGTAGACTTCGGCGATGGTCTCGAGCTGGCTGATCTCAAGCCCCGCCTCCTCCATGGCTTCACGCCGGGCGGTGGTTTCGGGGTCTTCGCCGGGGTCGATGTTGCCGGCAATGGGCTCCAGCATCCAGACCCCTTTGTCGCCGCGCGCCAGGGGCCCCATCCGCACCTGTTCGATCAGCAGGACTCGATCCCGCACCGGATCGTAGGGTAGCAGGATCGCCGCATCCGACCCGATGAAGATGGCCCGTTCGACCCTTTCCGACATAGACCCGTCGAACCGCTCGAAACGCAGCGCCAGCTCATCCAGCGCGTAAAACCTGGCGTAGACCCTGTTACGGCGGTCAATATCAATCCTGCCCTGGGTCGTGCCCTCCCCATGCCTTGCCGTCTCCGCGTTGACCCGTGCCGTCGCCCGCGCGCGGATGCGAGAGAAGATCTGCGCGACCTCCTCGCGGCTGCGTCGGCCCATGAGGCTCATGACTTCCCAGGCGGCATGACAGCTGAGGGCACCCCAGTCCCTTGCCCAGCGATCAAGGTCCCAGGGGCCATCGGGTGTCCAGAGGCCGGGCTTCGGTACGTAGACCTCCGTCTGCTGGCCATCGCTGAGCGGCGCAAGGACCAGATCGAAGGCAAACCCACCCTCGTAGAAATCGAGCCGCGCGATATCCGCGTCGCTCAGCCCGCGCACCAGCAGGCCCCGCGCCTCGGCCCCCGCCTTTTCGGCGATCATCGGAAAGGGGCCTTCCGCGACACTTGAAACCTCAAATCCCGGCAGTGTCGCCTGGGCGAAATCCAGTGCATCGGTGTCCTTGCCAAGTACAATCTCAAGGAGGGGCATATGGCGCAGGGTGCCATAGAAAAACAGATTTCTCAAAGACTTACCGCCAACGTCGGTTTGCATAATCGGTCAGCAGACCGCTGATGACCGCTGAGACGACGAAGACAATCCCGATGGGCACCGTTGCGATGGTAAGTCCAAATTCCGCCCCGATCTTGAAGGCATCGGTGATCGCCTCAAGCGGGCCGTCATAGCGGTTTCGCATGGCCAGCCGCACCATTTCATTGGCGGCCTGCACACCGATGCCCCAAAGGAAAAGCACGAAGACACCCGTCAGACCGTTGTTGATAGCCGCCGTGGTGCCGCGCCCTGCCCGCCGTCCCATGACAAACCAGCCAACGGCGAGCCCGAGGATGATGTTCACCTGCACGAAATATCCGAAATCCGTGCTCTCCGGCATCAGCGGCTTGACCATTTCCGACACCACAAAACCCACGACAGCCAGGCAGAGAGCGGCCATCAATCGCGCGGCGGTGGGCATCTGATCACTCCTTCACGGCAAGTCTATCCCGGTCGCCGGATGGTAATCTGCGTCACGTCGCAATTTCCACTGTCAAATGTCGCAGCACAGGAAGTGAGGTAAAAATTCCACATCCGGCGGAAGCGGTCATCGAACCCCAGCGCCTTGATCTGATCCCAGTGTGCGTTGAAGGTCTCGTGCCACCGGCGCAGGGTGATGTCGTAGCTCTTGCCGAACTCGATCGATTTCTCGGTGATCAGGCCCGCCTTCTCCACCTGCTCCCGCAGGACCTTGGGACTGGGCAGCATACCGCCGGGAAAGATGTACTTCTGAATGAAATCAACGCCGCGCTTATAGACGTCCCACCGGGCATGATCGACGGTGATGATCTGGAGCGTGGCGGACCGACCGGGCTTCAGCCGCTCCCGCACGGTATTGAAGTAGATCGGCCAGTATTTCTCGCCTACGGCCTCGAACATCTCGATGCTGGCGATGCCGTCGTAGTGGCCCCGCTCATCACGATAGTCCTGCAGCTTGAACTCAACGCTGTCGGAAAGGCCCGCCTTTTCAATGCGATCACGCGCGTACTTAAACTGCTCTTCACTGATCGTCAGGCCCGTCACGCGCAGGCCTCGTTCCTTCGCGGCGTATTCCGCGAACCCACCCCAGCCGCAGCCGATTTCAAGCACGTGATCGCCAGGTTTGACGCCCATCTGGTCCACCATGCTCTTGTACTTGGCCGTCTGGGCCGCTTCCAACGACTGCTGCGCATCCTTCTCAAAAAGAGCCGAGGAATAGGTCATCGTGTCGTCCAGCCACAGACCGTAGAAGTCATTGCCCAGATCGTAATGGTAGCTGATGTTCTTGCGGGCCTGCGTCTTGGAGTTGCGCTGCAGCCAGAACCGAAGCTGTTCGAACCGGCGCACCAGACCCATCCCGGGAAAGCCGTCGTAGAGATTTTCGTTGCCGTGATGAACCAGATCCATAAAGGCCTGCAGGTCCGGTGTGGACCAGTCCCCATCCATATAGGCGTCGCAGAACCCCAGGTCCCCTTCCCGGATCAGGCGGGCAAAAAGGTCATTACTGTGCACATGGATCTCAGCCACGTACCCCGGTGCCTTGCCTTCCGCCCGGAAATGGCGCCCGTCAGGCAAGACGAAGTCCATACGCCCGTTGCGCAATTCCTGCGCCATGGAAAACACACGGGCGAAGTAGCGCGGCAGGCCTTTCTGGCCTTCGGTACTGGTCAGTATCATTGGGTCCCCCCAGGACTTCTTTATCGTTTTAAGGACTTTACCCGATCAACCACGATGCACAATCGTCAGAAGTTTCGGTTCTCGTAAGCGTTGAGCGCTTTTTCACGCCCCTCCGAAGGCGAGACGATGGGATTGGGATAGCTGTCGTCGGGCGACAACCCCCAGTGGCGTGGGATGGCGTCATAGAAGGCAAGCGCATCCCGATGCTGGTTCTTGCGGCCTTCCGCGATAAAGCGGCTGACGTAGTCGCGGTTCTTGTCGAACTTGTCGAGCTGGGTCTCCGGGTTGAAGACCCGGAAATAGGGCGTCGCATCGGGCCCAGACCCGGCCGACCACTGCCAGCCCATCGCGTTGCTGGCCGGGTCCCAGTCGATCAGACACTCCTCGAACCAGTTCTTGCCGATCTTCCAGTGGCACATCAGGTGCTTGGTCAGGTAGCTGGCCACGATCATGCGGCCGCGGTTGTGCATCCGGCCCGTGACGTACATCTCACGCATGGCTGCGTCGACAAAAGGGATGCCCGTGCGGCCCTTCTTCCAGGCCCAGACTTCCGATTTCCGTTCATCTTCGTTCCAGGGAAAGGCGTCCCAGTCCTCGCGCCAGTTGGCATGCGTGATGCGGGGCGTGTGGTGCATCAGGTGGTAGGCAAACTCGCGCCAGACCAGCTCCTTGAGGAAGGTCTCTGCCCCCCTCTTGCCCTCTTCCATCGCCCGCACACCCGCGTGCCAGCACTGGAAGGGTGTGATTTCACCCAGCGACAGGTTTTCTGACAGGTTCGAGGTGCCATCGACGCCCGGCAGATCGCGATTTTCACCGTAATCGGCCACCTTGTGCGCCATGAAGGTGCCCAGCCGCGACTGCGCCGCGCTCTCACCCAATTGCACGAAAGGGCGCACCACCTCCGCCCCACGGTCCATCGCTTTGCCCATCTGCCAGCTGTCCAGGTCGTCACTGTCGGGCCAGCTATCGGGTGAAGCTAACTTCGACGGTGCGCCAAGCGGCGCATCCACATCCCTGCCTTTCACCGCGCGCCAGAAGGGGGTGTACACCTTGTAAAAGCCACCCGTCTTGGTTTCGACCGTCCAGGGTTCGAACATGAGGTGACCACCGAAGGATCTTGCCTCAATCCCGGCCTCCTGGAGGGTTTCCTTGATCTCCTTGTCACGCGCGACGGTCTCCGCATCGTAAAGCCGCGTCCAGTAGACGGCCCCTGCCCCGGTCTCCTCGATCACTTTCTTCAGCGCGTCGAGTGCCTTGCCGGACCGGCGCAGAATCAGCCTGCTGCCCTTGTCATCAAGGCTACGGGCGAGTTCTCCGACACCGAGCCCCAGCCGCCACTTGGGGGCGGCAGCCAATGCTTCGCTCAGCTCATCGTGAATGAAAACCGGGATGACAGGACGCCCGCTGTCGCAAGCCGCACGCAGGGCGGGATGGTCACTCAGCCGCAGATCGCGGCGGAACCACATCAGGATAGGGGTCTTGTCAGTCATGGGTATGGGGGCTCCTGGGATTGTCTTAACCCTGAGAGCTAGGACGCGCCCCCGGCATTCAAGATGCGGAGCTTACAAAACCGCATCCAGGGCGTTCAGAAGCTGGTCGATTTCTTCGCGGTTCGTGTAATGGGTGAAGCTCAGCCGCAAGACCCCCTTCTCCGGATCCATCCCCATCGCCGACAGGGCGCGACCGGCGTAGAAATCACCACCACCCGCCATGATCCCGTGACGGGCCAACTCTGCGGCAACCTCCTCACCCGGACGGTTGAGCGCAAGGGCCACCGTCGGGGCCCGCCCCTCCGCCTCTGCCGGGCCGATCAGACGCACGGAATTCCGCGCCTTTACCGCATCAAGGAGGGGCTGCAAAAGCGCCGTCTCGTGGGCCCGGATCAGATCATGCGCCACCCGGCCCCGTTCCGCCGCGCTGGCCTCTCCTCCGGCGTGATGGGCGTGCATCGCGTCGATGTAGTCCGCCATCCCGGCCGAGGCCGCGACCTGCGCATGGTCCGGGCCCGCAGGCGTGAAGCGCTTGTAGAGCGTTTCTGCATTAAAGAAATGGCCCTGATTGGGCAGCAGCTCGCCCAGCGCGCGGCGGATGACCATCAGGCCCTGGTGCGGCCCGAAGGTCTTGTAGGAGGAGAAAAGGTAGATATCAGGGCCCAGACTACCCACATTGGCAAAACCGTGCGGCGCGTAGGAAACCCCGTCAACACAGACAAAGGCCCCTGCGGCATGGGCCAGGGCCGTAATCTCCACCACGGGATTGATCTGGCCCACGACGTTCGAACAATGTGGAAAACAGACCAGGCGCACCTTCTCGTCCAGCAATTTCTCCAGATCCTCGGGGTCCAGTTGCCCGCTGTCGGGGTCAATCCGCCATTCACGCACCTCGATTCCCCGCTCGGCCAGTCGGCGCCAGGGGCCGCTGTTGGCCTCATGATCCTGGTTGGTGACGATGATTGCTTCCCCTTCGGACATCATTTCGCCAAAGGCCTGGGCCAGGACATAGGTGTTCTGCGTGGTCGAGGGCCCAAAGCTCAGCTCATCGCTTTCCACGCCGAGGATCGCCGCTATCCGACTACGCGCCTCATCCATCTCCTCACCCGCCAGACGGCTGGCTTCATAGGGCGCATAGGGTTGCACCTTGCGCTGGGTGTAGAAGCGATAGAGCCGGTCGATGACCTGCTGGCAGGTGTATGACCCGCCCGCATTCTCGAAGAATGCATGGCCCTGGAGGGAAGGTTCGGAAAAAGCGGGGAATTGGGACCGCACCCATTTGATATCAAGTGTCATGGGGCGCAGATTTGAACGGCCCGTCCCCGCCGTCAAGCCATGAAAAAGCCCCCGCAGGCGCAGCTGCGGAGGCTTCCGATTCCTGACCGGCAATGCCTACTCGGCGGGCTTGCTGGCCCCCTGGGCATCATTTATCACACGCCGTTCACTGCTGAGGCCACGGATGATGGCAAAGCACATGACCAGAAGCACGGCAGTGAAGAAGAAACCGGTTGAGATCACCATGGCCTGAAGGCTGGTCAGACCTGCCGTTCCGGCCGCACCCAGCAAAAGCACGCCCGCGACGGCCCCTTCGAAAATGCACCAGAAGATGCGCTGGCTGACCGGCGCATCGACCTTGCCGCCCGCCGTGATCGTATCGATCACCAGAGAGCCCGAATCCGACGAGGTGACGAAGAAGATCACCACCAGAACGACCGCCAACATCGAGGTGAGCGAGGCCCATGGCAGCTCTCCCAGCATCGCGAAAAGCGAGATCTCGGGCTTGTAGGCGGCAATCACGTTCTGGAAGACGCCGCTTTCGGTCCCTTGCGAGACGACCTGGCTGATGGCTGTGCCACCGAAGGTGGCCATCCAGAAGACACAGACCAGGCTGGGGATCAGCAGCACGCAGACCACGAATTCCCGCACCGTGCGGCCCCGGCTGACCCGGGCGATGAACATGCCCACAAAGGGTGACCAGCTGATCCACCAGGCCCAGTAGAAGGTCGTCCAGCCGTGCAGGAAGCCGGTATCCTCCCGTCCGAAGGGGTTCGACAGGGGCACGATGTTCTGCGCGTAAGCCCCAAGGCCGCCAAAGAAGTCGCCCAGGATCGCAAAGGTCGGCCCAAGGAGGAAGACGAAGATCAACAGCAGAGCGGCCAGGCCCATGTTGATCTCAGACAGGACCTTGACCCCGCCATCAAGGCCCCGAACCACCGACACCAGCGCGATGAGCGTAATAAAGGCGATGATCAGCACCAGCAGGAGGGAGCTGTCATTGCTCGCATCCGCGTTACCCCAGAGGAAGCCAAGGAAATTGCGGGTGCCGTCAGCGGCACTGCCCGACCCGAATACCTCTGTCAGGCCAGAGGCGACCTGGATTGATCCGAAACCCAGGGAGGTCGCCAGACCGAAAAGCGTCGCAAAGGCCGCGATGGTGTCGATGGCGTTGCCCCAGAACCCCCAGACACGTTCGCCCAGGATGGGATAGAAGGCCGACCGCAGGGTCAGCGGCAGCCCCTTGTTATAGCTGAAAAGCGCCAGCGCCAAAGCAACGATCGCGTAGATGGCCCAAGGGTGCAGGCCCCAGTGGTAGATGGTCGCGGCCATGGCCGCGCGCCGCGCCTGCTGAACCACATCCGGGTCGGCCACCACCCCTTCGACGATGCCAAGGTTGCCGCCCAATGGCTGATCGCCCCAGGGTGTGCCGAAGTAATAAACAGGCTCAAGCACGCCAAAGAACATCAGGCCGATCCCCATCCCGGCGGCAAACAGCATCGCGAACCAGGCCGGATAGCTGTAGTCAGGCACCGCCTCCGATCCGCCCAGTCGGACGGACCCCCAGGGTGTGATCACCAGAAGCAGCGCGAAGATCACGAAGATATTGGCCGACATCAGGAAGAACCAGTCGAACTGGCTTTTCAGGTAATCGCGCACCGCAAGGAATGTGTCCTTTGATCCTTCGGGAAAGATCAGCGCGATGGCCACGAAAAGAACGATGATGATGGCGGAAAAGACAAAGACGGGATTATGAATGTCGATCCGGATCGGACCGATCTTGCCTTCGATGTTATGCTGGCCCACCTCGTAATCGGTCTCGATCACGGCGGCATGGCCTTCGGGCTCGGGCAGTCCCTGTTCGGTCGTGGCATCTGTCATTGAGATGTCCCTTCTTGATTGCTGGCTAGACGGGGTCCCCCTCCCCGTTGGATCAGAAGGTAACCACAGGCCACCGCTTGACCCAAGGGAAAATTCGCCGGAATCGCGGCAGGCAGCGACACCGGCCTGCGCCCCAAAGGGTCTTCAGACCGCCGTGAAAAGGGTTTTCGGTGTTCGGATCCTGCTTCTCTCAGGGGCAAGAGGGCCTACAGATGGGCCCGAATGGCCTCGGCTTTCTTCTGGATGGCCGCCATGTCCCCTGCCTGTCCCGGCGGCCGCAGGGGCACCCCTTCGTGGCGCGGGTGGATGTGGAAATGCAGGTGAAAGACCTCCTGCCCGCCTGCCGCCTCATTAAACTGCAAAAGTGTGATCCCGTCCGCGTCAAAAGCCGTCTTAGCCGCGTTGGCCACCCTGTTGACGGTCTTCATGCAGGCCGCAAGCTGTTCCGGCGTGGCGTCCAGCATGTTGCGGCATGGCGTCTTGGGGATGACCAGGCAATGACCATCCGACCGAGGAAAGATATCCATGAAGCAGAGCGTGTC
The DNA here is from genome assembly GCA_013002405.1 of Sulfitobacter sp. Taxonomy (GTDB): domain Bacteria; phylum Pseudomonadota; class Alphaproteobacteria; order Rhodobacterales; family Rhodobacteraceae; genus Sulfitobacter. The sequence goes on from JABDKA010000173.1 coordinate 12,399, forward strand.
ATCGTCTTCGCAAACGGTGACATTGGGGATCTCGCCGCGCAGGATCTTGGCAAAGATGTTCTCATCGTCGTAGGCGGTCATCGTGCGCTCCTTTCACTTTTCAATCCTTTTAGGCGGAAGGCTTCCGGCCGTCGAGCCTCAGCCCCGCCGCAGCCGCCATTCCGCCGCGCGCAGCAGGGCACGCGCGTAGGCCCGGTGCAACGGCACCAAAAGCCGGAAGCCCGGGCCAAGGGTTCGCCCCTGCCTCGGCACGACGGCAGAGCCGAAGAGGAGCCGCGTGGCAGCCCCCTCCTTCGGTGCAGCCGCCAGCCAGGACCGGGTCGCACCGGACAGATCGCGAAGCAGGATCTGGCTCTCTTCGCGCGCCTCCACCTCCCAGGCGGCAAAGGCCGAAGCGCCCCCTTGCGCCAGCGCCTGCACCTGACGGACCGTGATCCGGCGGCGCAGGCCGACACTCAGCACCAGCCGCTCTATCCGGAAGAGCCCGGTCGTGTAGAAGGCTTCAATCATGGCGGGCAGATCAACCGGTCCGGGGTGCATCACCTCGAAACAGTCCGTATAGACCCCCTCCTGCGCGACATAACGAGACAAAAGCGCGTCCCGCGGCACCGCGCAGGCGCGCGGGATCATGCGTTCACGTCCACCACCACCCGGCCCTTGACCTGACCCTTGAGGATGTCAGCACCAAGCTGCGGCAGATCGGCAAGCGTGGCGGGCTTGACCATCGCCTCCAGCTTGTCCATCGGCAGATCTTTGGCGATCCGTTCCCAGGCGCGCAGCCGGTTCTCGTAGGGCTGCATCACGGAATCGATGCCCAGAAGGTTCACGCCCCGCAAAAGGAAGGGAATGACCGTCGCAGGCAGCGAAGCGCCCCCCGCCAGACCCACGGCGGCGACAGAAGCACCGTACTCCATCTGCCCCAGGACACGCGCCAGCATGGCGCCACCAACCGCATCGACACAGCCGCCCCATGTCTCCCCTTCGAGTGGCCGCTTGACGGTCTCGTTGATCTCTTCGCGCGCCACGATCTGGGTCGCCCCCAGGGATTCCAGATATGCGGCGGTCTCGGGCCGACCGGTGACAGCGGCCACCTTGTGGCCCAGATTGGCCAGGATCGCCGTCGCGACGGAGCCAACGCCACCCGCGGCCCCTGTCACCAGCACCGGGCCCCGCTTGATACCATGATCCTCCAGCGCCATGACGGCCAGCATCGCGGTGAAGCCCGCGGTGCCCACGGCCATTGCCTGCCGGGTATCGAGCCCCTTCGGCAGCGGCACCAGCCATTCGGCCTTGACCCGCGCCTTTTGCGCATAGCCCCCCCAGTGTGCCTCGCCGACGCGCCAGCCGGTCAGAACCACCGTGTCGCCGGGCTTGTAGCGGTCATCGTCCGAAGCCTCCACAGTGCCCGCAAAGTCAATACCGGGCACATGCGGGTACTGGCGCACCAGTCCGCCGCCCGGCCCGATGCAAAGCCCGTCCTTGTAGTTCACGGTGGAATACTCCACCGCCACCGTCACGTCCCCGTGCGGCAATTGATCCAGCGAAATCTCTTCGACGGCAGCTGAGGTCTTGCCCTCATCGTCCTTCTTCACCACCAAGGCATTGAACATATCAGGTTCCTTTCCGGGGCCGCGCCCCATTTCTCTTTATCACCATAAATACCTCCGGGGAGCGCGAGGGGCTGGCCCCTCGTTCCCAAAGGCGCAACCGGGCCTCAGGTCCAGAAATTCTCGTGCACCAGCGCGTCCCGGCGGCCCTCTTGTGTCTCCAGATACAGCTCGGTGCCCTCATCCCAATGGGTCATCCGCACCATGCCGATGGCCACGTTGGTCTTGTGATCGGGCGAAAAGGCGGCGGAGGTCACCTGCCCCACCCGCTTGCCCTTGGCCATCAGCGGCCAGGCCCGGTCGCAGAGCGGCAGCGGACCGCCCGCAACCTCAATGGCGCGGATCTGCTGGATCGGCCCTTCCTTGGCCACCCGCAAAAGCGCGTCGCGCCCCATGCAGCCAATCGCCGTCTGGGTGTCGCAAAAGCGGCCCAGCCCGCATTCGTGGGGCGTATTGTCATCGTTCATGTCGTTGCCGTAGCTTAGAAGGCCGCCCTCGACCCGTTCGATCCCGTTGGGGCAGCCCGCGTGCACGTCCAGATCCGCGCCCGCCTCCATCAGGGCATTCCAGAGCGGCATGGCGATGTCCGCCCCCTCTACGTAGACCTCGAAACCGCCCTGTTTAGAATAGCCCGAGCGGGCGACCACCAGCTGGCGGCCCTGGAATTCGAACATTCCGAAGCGGAAGAAGCGCACGTCGCGCACCCCTTCTCCGAAAACCCTTGCCGCCAGGTCATCGGCCTTCGGCCCTTGGATCGCCAGCGGGCTCACGTCGGGCTCATCCACCAGCACATCCAGCCTGTAGCCGTTGGCGATGCCCTTCACCCAGTAGAGCAGATCACTATCCGCAATGGAGATCCACCAGCGGTCCTCGGCCAGCTTTACAGCCACCGGATCGTTCAGCATACCACCCGTCTCGTCCACGATGGGCACGTAGAAGCAGCGCCCCGGCAACATGCCGCGCAGGTCGCGCGGGGTGAGCATCTGCATCAGGCGGGCAGCGTCGGGTCCGCGCAGTTCCACCTGCCGCTCCACCGCCACGTCCCAGACCTGCACGGCCGACTTGAGGTGATGATAGTCCTCCTCGACCGATCGAAAGACCGTAGGCAGCAGCTTGTGGTTGTAAACCGTGTAGGCCTTGACCCCCGCCGCTTCCACCCCTTCCGAGAAGGGCGTGCGGCGCAGGCGGCGGGAAGGTGAGATAAGCGGCATCAGGCATCCTCCGACATGAAGACGAGATCGCTCACCGGGGCACTCTGGCCCGCTGCGGTCAGCATCGCGTGGACCTGCCCCCGGTGATGGGTCTGGTGGTTGAACATATGCGTGACACAGAGCCACATGGGCTGGCTCTGATCCTTCCCCGTGGCCCCGGAGTACCAGGAGAGATCACCCTCAAGGTCAGCGTCATCCAGCCCCTCGGCCCAGTCCCGCATCCGCCCATCCAGCGTGGCGCGGGCCGCCCACCACTCGGCGGCTGTGGCGCAGACTTCAGTCGTCTCCGTGATCTCCTGGGTGGGCTTCTCGACCTCCAGGCACCAGCGGCTCATCCACATCTGGTCCCCCCAGAGCAGATGGTTGAGCGTCCCGAGGATGGAGCCGAAGAAGGCGCCGCGATCCTTGGTAAGGGCCGACGCGTCCAGCCCGGACAGGCTTTCCGCCACCTGGCGGTTCTGCCAGGCGTTATAGCGCACCATTGTCCGGACGTAGCCCGACTGGATCATTTGCGGCCGGGGCCCGTCCAGTGGACCGGGATGATGTCGCCGGATTTGCCTTCGAAGTCCCAGACCCGGCCATAATCGCGGACCTTGGATCTCAGACCGACGGCGGGATAGATCGTGGGACCCATCCAGTACTGGGTGTTCTCCATGGAAACCGGGGTTTCGGGATCCTTGCCGGGGATCATCTCGATCTCACCCTGGATCTTGCGGCCGACCGTGATCTTCCGGCGACGTCCATCCTTTTCGATGATTACCTTCTCGCGCTCCGCGCCAAGGATCTCGGAGACCAGGAAGTTGAAGACGCCGGTGTTACCGCCCGCAGCCCCCGACAGGATCTGCAGCAGCCCGTTGTAAGCCTTCCCGCTCGCGATCTCATCGATGTAAGCCGCCACCTTCCAGTTGCCCTCGGCCATGCGGCCCGGGATGTCGATCAAAAGGGCCACGTTGATCCCCGCAAGGTTTTCACCCTCGAAGTGTCCCTCGTCGATCTGCATGGCAAACCAGGTCTGGCAGTAGCCGTAGGTCGGGGGATGCTGCCCGAGAGAGATACCGCAAGGGCAGACCACCTCGCAGGAGCAGTTCATGAAAAGCTCACCGATGATTTCCCATTCGGTCGGGTTCATCTGACGCCGCCTGGGGTTCTCCATCCGGCTGTCGATGCGCTGCGAAATCGGCAGGCGATCCGCGTCGGGTCTCTTCTTGGCTGGCATCCTATCCTCCTGTCAGTTTTGTTATCAGGGGCCATCCGGCCACGAGCGCGCTGCCCGCGATCAGGGCAGCGCCCATCGGTCTTGTGACGTAGTGGCCCACCTGCGGCAGCTTTTCGATAACCATGAAGAGCGTTGCCAGCCCCATCCAGGCCAGGTTCATCACCCCGCCCGCAAAGCCCAGCACCATGAAACCCCAGCAGCAGCCCAGACAGAAGGCGCCCAGCCCCAGGCCCATGCGCAAGCCCCCGCCAAAGCCCGTGCGCCAATGGCCGATGAAATACATCATGGGCGAATGGCAGACGCCGTGGCAGATCTCCTTGGCGCGGGTGAACTGGAAGAGCCCCACCGCCAAAAGCAGGGCGGCAGCGAACCAGCGGGACCTGGCGATGCCCAGCATATCAACGACGCCCGCGAAAAGCAGCGCCAATTGTGTGCCCGCGATCACGGCGGCAAAGACCAGCCAGACGATGAAGTAACCCAGCAGAACGCCGACCCATCCCGCCCGCGTGCCATCGGCGGAGACCATCAGATCCTCATAGCTGCGCAACGTCGGCACCATGGTGGGCAGCATCATCGCCGCCATCATGGCACCCCACATCACGAAAAGCGGTCCGAAGGTGGCCATCGGCATGTACATGTCCATGCGTGGATCCATGAAACGCATGGCATTGCCCATGTCACCGGGCCGACCCAGCAGATCCAGATCCATGTCCATGGCCATGGAGTACATCATGGCCCAGGCCAGCAGGATCACACCAAAAAAGGTGAGCCACAGGGTCGAGCGCAGGGCATGGTTCATGGGGCAGACATCCGACTCAAACGTTGCAGTTTTAATGTCAGACAATTACAAGTGCGGCAAACAATAAATGTCTGACATATGAAAATCGATCCCCACAGCCCCGCCGACCTCTCGGTCCAGATCGCCTCCGCCATCCGCGATGCCATCGTCGCGGGTGATCTGATCGTGGACGAACGCCTGCCGTCCGAGGCAGAGCTGTGCGCCCAGTTCAATGTAGGCCGCACCACCGTACGCGAGGCCCTCAAGCGGCTGGCGGCCCAGTCCCTGATCCGCACACAGAGGGGAGCGGCGGGCGGGGCTTTCGTCAATCGCCTCAGTTTCGAGGAGGCACAGGCCCAGCAGATCACCACCTCGACCCTTCTGCTCTCCATGAACGCTGTAAGCTTCGACACCGCCTGCGAAGCGCGCTTTGCGCTTGAGCGGGCCTGCGCCCCGCTCTCCGCCCAGCGCCGCAGCGCCGACCACCTGGCCGCCATGCGCGCCGAGATCCACCGCCAGGCGCAACCGGGCCTCACGGACGAAAGCTTCTGCGCCTCGGACGTCGCCTTTCATCGCGCGCTGGTCGATGGGGCGGGCAACCCGGTGCTGTCCTACCAGTTGGCGGGTGCGGTTGAGGCCATGCAGCCTCTGATGAACATGATCACCTTCACCGCGCGGGACCGGGCGCTGATCGTGGAGATGCACGAAGAAATCGCCGACGCAATGGAGCGTCACGACAGCCCGGCTGTCGAGGAAGGCCTGACCCGGCTGGAGCGTGAGACCCGTGCGCTGGCGATGAAGGCGCTGGCCGAACGTGCAGCACGCAAACAGCGTGCCCATTAGACCTCCGCGGAAATCGTTCTATTTGTCCTTTCAGGCAATCGAGCGGGGTCGCACATGGACTGGATCACATACATCAACTGGCTGCTTGCGCTGCTCTCCATCGGGTTCGGCGCCCTGGGCTGGCTGGCTCCGAAATACACGATGGAAACGGTCGATCTGAGCGATGGCGGCTCCACCATGGGCATGTCGGAGGTGCGCGCGGCGTCCGGGGCCCTTTTCGTTTTTGCAGGTGTCGGGGCGCTGATCCTGGGCACGCCCGCTGCCTATGCCATGATCGGCTTCATCTGGGGCGGAGGTGCGATCGGACGCGCGACATCGCTGATCCTAGATGGGACGACCCGTCTCAAGTGGATCTTTTTCGCCAGTGAAGTGGCTGTCGCGGTTGTCGCACTTGGGATAAACCTCTGACCCTTTCCCCTTGAAATCCTGCCTGTCGATCTCTACCTCTGAGATGTCCTTCGGGACTATGGACATAAACGCGCTCGTCATAAGCGGATCGGACCCGGGGGCGGTACCCGGCGGCTCCACCAATAATCCTTCATTTGGGGATCATGGGGCCGAAACAGGATCGACGAACGTCTAAAGGGGTTAGCTTTGTCTCGGCTGTCTGCCACCGTTATCGGCGAAAACTGTACAATTGCGAATGACAATCGTGCACCAGTAGCGATGGCCGCGTAAGCGACCGGAGTTACTGAACTCTTAAGTCCTGACGCTTTGCAGTGTTAGGCGGGGTTCGCAGGTACCTGGCAACAGAAACCTGCACCATTTCCCTTCATCTAAATCATTGAAATGAAACTGCTGCGCTGCAAAGCGTTCATCAGATGGGCGAAATCTGGCCCCCGGTCCGATTACCCCCTTGCTTCCGCCTGAATTTGGCCACATGCGCACAACCAAAGGTATAGCTGATCTCCCCGTCCATGTGGATAGACCTGCAAATCAAGGGCGGACCGCCCTTTCGCCTGCCAACCGACGAGACGCCCGCAAAGGGTCAAATTGGTTGCGTAATTCCACCAAAGCGCCCCAAAAACAGCCGATTCACCTGTCATTCAGTAGCCCTACGAGAAACCCGATCAGAAAAAATGGGTATGGCATGAGCGAAGCAGCAGACCGACCAACAGTGTCGTCCGAGACCCCGGTGAAAGTCCCCTCGCGGCTGAACCGTGTGGCCTTTCACGGACTGCTGGCATTTGCGCTGGCCTCCGTCCTGCTGTTGCTGTCCCATCGGCTCGAAAACCTGTCTTACGAAAATTACGTGCGCGATCTGAAGCTTGACTCCACCGTCAAACTGATTGAGGCCCGCGAGCGGATTGAGACGGACATGTTCGACCGTATCGTCGCCCTGAACGAACTGGCAGCAGTTATCGGTGCAAAACCGGATATGAACACGACCGAATTCAACCTCAAGGCGGTCGATTTCCTGCTGGCCAACAAGGATGTTATCAATATTGCCGCTGCCCCTGATCAGATAGTGACCATGGTCTTCCCCAAGAGGGGAAACGAAGAGGTGATCGGGCTCGACTACCGGGAGGAACCGGAACAGTTCGAGACGGTCCATGAGGCCATCCGGACCGGGGAAGGGATCATTACCGGCCCCGTTGATCTGGTGCAGGGCGGCCGAGGCGTGATCCTGCGCAAGCCCGTCTTTGTCCAGAACGATCTTGGTGCGAACACCCCTTGGGGCATTGTCTCGGTGGTGATCGACTATGATGGCTTTATCGCGGGGTTGGGGCTGTCCGAGTTGGAGGCGAAGTACGATTTCCTGATCGGCGAAGTCACCAGCAATGGAGGGGCATCGACCCTCTATGGTGATCCTCGGGTATTGGACAACGATCCCATCAAATTGGACTTGAAGTTTCCCTACGGGAATTGGCAACTGGCCGCGACCTACGATGGTGGCTGGCCGCTGCACAAGCCGGGCTATTTCAGCCGCTGGATGCAGCGCTTGGCCTTTATCAGTATCGTTCTTTGCGGACTGTTCTATGTCCTGCGACTGGCCTACAACCGCCGCATCGCGGAAAGGCAACTGTCGATCGGAATCGAGGCCCTGGACCACGGGTTTGTCATGTTCGACCCGGAACGCAGGCTGGTGGCCTTTAACAACAAGTACAAACAGCTGGCGGGCGGTTCCGGTATGGTCCGTGTGGGGGCCCGGTACGAAGACATCGTGAAGGCGAACCTGCGCAAGGGGCTTATCCCCGATGCGGTGGGCCGTGAGGACGAATGGTACGAGAACTGGTCGAAGCGACTTGAGTGCAAGTCGTCCGACAATGAACAGGTGCTGGCCGATGGCCGCCTGATCCGGGCCTACGACCGTCCGATGGAGGATGGCAGCGTGGTCGGCCTGCGCATCGACATCACCGATCTGAAGAAGGCGCAAATGGCCGCGGAAGCCGCCAACAAGGCCAAGACCGATTTCATGGGCGTCCTGAGCCACGAATTGCGCACGCCACTGACGGTGATCCTTGGACACGCGAAACTGGCCAAGAATTTCCAGAACATGCCCGCCTACCGCAAGCTCAAGTCCCAGATCGAGAAGCACCCCGAGATCAGTGAGGACGTGGTCCCGCAACTCGACGCCGTGCACAAGCAGATCGTGACCATGATGACGGCGCTCGAACGCTCAGGTGATCACCTGCTCTTCCTCATTAGTGAGATCCTTGATTTCGCCAAGATCGACTCCGGCACGCTCAATATGGACATGGAGGCGATCACCAGCGCCGACATCACCGAGCCTGTCGCGGATCAGATGAGACCGATGGTCGAGGAGAAGGGGCTGCACTTTGAGGTGACCGATCAGGTCTGCCAGATCACCGGGGATCCCAAGCGCCTGCAGCAGATTCTGATCAACCTGATCAGCAACGCGTCCAAGTTCACCGAAGCGGGTAAGATCACCGTCACGGTGGTGGAGAGCGATGAGAACGTGGTCTTCCACGTGCGCGACACCGGCATCGGCATCCCGGAAGAGCATGTCACCCGGGTATTCGAGGCCTTCCACCAGGTCGACAACAGCTCTGGCCGGAAATACGGCGGCACGGGTCTGGGTCTGGCGATCTCACGTGATATTGCCCACGCGCACGGCGGTGACCTGACGGCATCAAGCGTCCAGGGTGAGGGCAGTACCTTTACCCTGACCCTGCCACGCCGGACGAGCGATGAGGTTCCGGGCGAGGTGATTGAAGGCGCGGCCCTTGAGGAAGAGGACGTTCAAGGCCCCGAAGATGAGGCCATGGTCGCCTAGAGCAACCTTGACAGCTTGGATGTGGGATGGTGTGCTGGCCCCATGGGGTTCGCCGCGAACGCCCCGTGAGGCGTCAGCCAGAGGTTCGCATGTATCCAACTCTCAAGGACGCATGCCATGACCGCCCCAAGCGAAATCACCGTTCCCCAATTGTTGCGCCTGATTGGCACACCCGACGCCCCTGCCATTGTCGATCTCTCCATCGATCCCGATTTTGAAGCCGACCCCTATCTGATCCCTGGGGCCTTCCGACACTCCCACGAAGATCCGGATGGTCTGGTGGCACGGCTGGCGGGGTCGCCTGTTGTCGCTGTCTGTCAGAAAGGAAAAAAGCTGAGTCAGGGCATGGCAGCCCTGCTGCGGACACGCGGGTTGAAGGCCGAATTCCTGTCCGGCGGCAACATTGGATGGCGCGATAACCCAAAGGCACCGCGGCTGCGCGCGGCAGCGGTCCCCCCGCCGGTGCAGGGCCGCACGCTTTGGGTCACCCGGCACCGGCCCAAGATTGACCGTATTGCCTGCCCCTGGCTGATCCGCCGTTTCGTCGACTGCCGCGCTGATTTCCTTTTTGTGGCACCGGCCGAGGTCGATGACGTTGCCGACCGTTTCGGCGCAACCCCCTTCGACGTCGCGGACACCTTCTGGTCACACCGCGACGGGGGCTGCACCTTCGATACGATGCTGGACGAATTCGGGCTGCGCACCGAAGCGCTGAACCGGCTCGCCGCCGTCATTTGCGCGGCAGACACGGGCCAGCTTGAGGCGAGCGCGCAGGCGCCGGGGCTGCTGGCTCTTTCGGTCGGCCTTTCAAGGCTCTACCGAGATGACCTCACCCAGTTGGAGGCTGGAATGGCCCTCTACGACGCACTCTATCGCTGGGCCCGTGATGGGATCGATGAGAGCCACGCCTCCCTTGCAGAGGAAAGCGAATGAGCGCGCCGACCTGGCCCGAACTCACCCGCATCTTCGGCCGTATCGGGCTTCTTTCCTTCGGCGGCCCAGCGGCCCAGATCGCGCTGATGCATCGCGAACTGGTCGAAACCCGTCCCTGGCTGGACGAGGCGACCTATCTGCGGGCTCTGTCGCTCTGCATGCTTCTGCCCGGACCGGAAGCGATGCAACTGGCCACCTACGCGGGCTGGCGTTTACGCGGGGTGGCGGGCGGGCTTCTGGCAGGCCTGCTCTTCGTTGTGCCGGGGGCGTTGGTCATCGCGCTGCTGGCGCTGGGATACGCGGTCTACGGACAGTTGCCAGGGGTGCAGGCCACCTTCCTCGGTATCAAGGCTGCAGTGATCATCGTGGTCTTTCAGGCACTGCGCAAGGTCGCCGGTAAGGCCCTTGTCGGTATCCAGGGATGGGGCCTTGCGATGCTCTCCTTCACAGGGCTGTTTGTTCTTGGCCTGCCCTTTCCCCTGATCATCCTTGGCGCGGGGCTTTGGGGATTTCTTGCCAGCGGCTCGGGTGCCGAAACCGCGCCCCCGCCGCAAGGCCGGTCAGCGCAGAGCGGCCGGACCCTGCTGATCCTGGGCAGCCTCTGGACCGCGCCACTGCTGGTCCTTTGGGCGATCGATGCGCAGTTTCTCTTCGAACTCGGCCTCTTCTTCGCCAAGCTGGCGGTGGTCACCTTTGGCGGCGCCTATGCCGTGTTGGCCTACATGACACAGCAGGTGGTGCAGGATCACGGCTGGATCACCACGGCCCAGATGATCGACGCGCTGGGGCTGGCAGAAACCACCCCAGGCCCACTGATCCTGGTGACGGAATTCGTGGCCCTTCTGGCCGGCTATGCACAGGCAGGCATCAGTGGTGCCATCGCGGCGGGGACCCTGGCCCTCTGGGTAACCTTCACGCCCTGTTTCATGTGGATCTTCCTGGCCGGACCCTACCTGGACCGGATATCTGCCCAGCCCCGGCTGGCCGGCGCGCTGCAGGCCATCACGGCAGCCGTTGTCGGGGTGATCGCCAACCTCTCAATCTGGTTTGCCCTGCACGTTCTCTTTGATCAGGTCCTTCCTGCACAAATCTTAGCCGTTCCCCTGCCCGACTGGCAAAGCTTCAACCCTCTGGCCGTTGCTTTGACAGGGCTTTCGGCTGCCTTGATGCTATGGCTGAAACGCGGTTTTGTCCCAACCATGGGCGTTGCAGCACTGGTCGCCTTCGGTCTGTGGCTGGTCCAGACCCGGCCCCCCTTTCCAAGCGGATGGATTCAGGTATGGTGAAGCCATCAATGCTCACCCCGGAGAGACTGATGAGCCGCGATATCGACTATGGCAACCTAATGCACGACGCCATGCGGGGTTTGATCCGCAAGGTGCTTCAGGATGTGGAAGACAAGGGTTTGCCGGGAAATCATCATTTCTTCATCACCTTCGACACCGCCCACCCCGATGCCGAACTGGCCGACTGGCTCTCGGACCGCTATCCCGGAGAGATGACGGTGGTGATGCAGCACTGGTATGACAACCTGAAGGTCACCGACGAGGGCTTTTCCGTGACCCTCAACTTCGGCGACGCACCCGAGCCGCTCTATATCCCTTACGACTCCATCCGCACCTTCGTCGATCCGTCAGTCGAATTCGGCCTGCGCTTCGAACAGCAGGAGCCGGAGGACGAGGAGGCCGAAGAAATCGAAGAGGCCCCCATGATCGAGGATGCACAGGAAACCGCCGCCGAAAAGGCCGCGGCGAAGGACGCGGAGATTGTGTCGCTGGATTCCTTCCGCAAATAGTCCTTCTGCCCCGCGTTAGCGCCACCGCTTTGTTGCGCCTGTACCGGTGGGACGCTACACCTCCGCCAACCCAAGACCCACAGCAGGAGCCCCACGATGGCCGACACCCGTACCGAGACCGACAGCTTTGGCCCCCTGGAAGTTCCCGCAGAGAAATACTGGGGCGCCCAGACGCAGCGGTCGATCATGAACTTCCCGATCGGGTGGGAACGTCAACCGGTCGCCATCATCCGTGCGCTTGGCGTGATCAAGAAGGCCTGCGCCACCGTGAACCTCGGCTTCGAGGATCTGGATGCGGAGCTGGCGCCCGCCATCCAGCAGGCCGCACAGGAGGTGATCGACGGCAAGTTCGACGACAACTTCCCGCTGGTGGTCTGGCAGACGGGGTCCGGCACACAGTCCAACATGAACGCGAACGAGGTAATTTCGAACCGTGCGATTGAGATTCTCGGCGGTCAGATGGGCTCTAAATCACCTGTCCACCCCAACGACCACTGCAACATGGGCCAGTCGTCGAACGACACCTTCCCCACGGCCATGCACGTAGGGATCGGTTTGATGGCGCGTGACACGCTGCTGCCTGGCCTGCGCAAGCTGCAGGCGGCGCTGGCGGCCAAGTCCGAAGAGTTCAAGGACATCATCAAGATCGGTCGTACCCATACGCAGGATGCCACCCCCCTGACGCTGGGCCAGGAATTCGGCGGCTACGCCCACCAGATGGCCAAGGGGATCGAGCGGGTCGAGGCCTGCCTGCCCGACATCTACGAACTCGCCCAGGGGGGTACCGCCGTCGGCACCGGCCTCAACACCCGCAGGGGCTTTGCGGAGAAAGTCGCCTCCGAGATCGCCGAGATTACCGGCCTTCCTTTCGTGACAGCGCCGAACAAATTCGAAGCGCTCGCAGCCCATGACGCGATGGTCATGTTTTCCGGCGCGCTCAAAACGGTCGCCGCCTCCATGTTCAAGATCGCCAACGACATGCGGCTTTTAGGCTCGGGCCCCCGGTCCGGCCTGGGCGAACTGATCCTGCCCGAAAATGAGCCCGGCTCGTCCATTATGCCGGGCAAGGTGAACCCCACACAGGCGGAAGCTCTGACCATGGTCTGCGCCCACGTAATGGGCAACGATGCGGCCGTGGGTTTCGCCGGCTCCCAGGGTCATTTCGAACTGAACGTCTACAACCCGATGATGAGCTACAACGTGATCCAGTCCATGCAGCTTTTGGGCGATGCCGCCAGCAGCTTTACCGACAACATGGTCGTGGGCACCCAGGCCAACGAGGAGCGGATTGAAAAGCTCATGAAGGAAAGCTTGATGCTGGTGACGGCATTGGCCCCCACCATCGGTTATGACAATGCCACCAAGGTGGCCAAGACAGCGCACAAGAACGGCACGACCCTCAAGGAAGAAGCGATTGCCTTGGGATTCGTGGACGAAGAGACCTTTGATCGGGTCGTCCGGCCCGAAGAAATGATTGGACCCAAATGAGCGCCCCCATAAACCTCAACAAAGTGAAAAAAGAGCGCAACCGCGCCTCCCGCAAGGCCCGCGCGAATGAAAACGCCGTCGGCTTTGGCCAAACCAAGGCGCAAAAGGAAGCGCTGAAAGCGCGGGCCGAGCAGATCGCACGCAACCTGGAAGCACATAAACGCGAGACATGAGCGGACGACCCGTCAAACACTCCGTCACGCTTCGGGGGCACCGCACGTCAGTGTCGCTGGAGGATGAATTCTGGGCGGAGTTCCGGGCCATCGCCACGGCAAAAGGCATATCAATCAATGCCTTGGTCTCCGAAATAGATACAGAACGAGGGATAGAGATGGGACTGGCATCAGCCATCCGGTTGTTTGTCTTGAGATCGTTAAGGGACCGTTTACCAAAGGCAGACTAGCTTTGGGCATGTCTCATTCAGCCTTCCCACTGACAACCCAAGAGTGGATGATCGACCTTTTCGGCTCTCGCGCGGCGGCAACCGGGGGGGGTTGTGCGCAGGAAGAAGCGCGACATCGAGCGCTATGTCGGCCTGGACGAATTCAAGGAAGAACTGTCCCGCAGAGGCTTTCATGCCATCGAAAATGCGGGACAGATCGTTGTGTTTTGCAACCAGGAACCGATCCGGCGACTGCTATAGTCGTTTTCTTTTAAAGGAAACGGTCGGAAACTTTGAAAGTTTCCGTTCTTTCAGTCCACCGACGCCTCGAATATCTGATTGATGTTCGCCCCCAGCGCCGCGTTGAATTCCGCATCCGTCATCTTGACGTTCAGACCTTCCGTCAGAGCCCGCGAAAAGCTAGCGGTCATCTGCTTGTTCTGCGCCAACCGGCGGCAGGCCTCATCCGTCGAATACCCCCCCGACAAGGCAACCACACGCAAGACATTCTTGTGCCCCGCGAGGGCCTGGTAAAGCCCCGGACGTTCCGGCAGGGTCAACTTGAGCATCACCAGTTCCTCCGGACCCAGTTCAGCCACGTGCCGCGTCAGGGCCGCAGCAAGAATCATTTCGGCCGTCGCCTTGGTCCCGGATGCGATGTTCACCTCAGGCTCAATGATGGGCACAAGGCCTGCCGCACAGACCTGCCGCGCCACCTCGAACTGCTGCGCCACAAGGGCCTCGATCCCCGCCTCGTTCGCCTCGTGAATGACCGACCGCTCCTTGGTCCCGAAAATGCCCTTTGCCTTGGCCCGCGCCAGCAGGTCGTTGAGCCCGGGCATGGGTTTGAGCATCTGCACGTCTTGCGCGGTCTCCTCCAGCCCCTTGTCGATCTTCAGGAAAGGGACAACACCGCGCTCCTCCCAAAGCAACTTGGCCGTTGGCTTACCCTTGATTTCGCTGTCCATGGTGCGTTCGAAAAGGATTGCGCCAATGATTTTGTCCGAGGTGAAATCGTCCGCCAGAATAATCCGGGCACGCATCTGGTGCATGGCCTCGAACATCGCTTCCTCACCCTCGTAGTCCTCCGGCATCACGCCATAAAGGCTGAGCGCCTTGGGCGTTGATCCACCCGACTGATCGAGTGCGGCGATAAATCCCTGACCCTTTTCGATCCGTTCCCGCTGTGCTGCATCGAGCGCCATGGCCCCTCCCATTTATCCGTGATTCCGTTGCCGCCCTGTCTAGTCCAAAGTGTCGTCCGATGGTAGCGGCACGCGCGGTTCGATCCGCAACCAAATCCCCTGCGCCGATCGCACGGTCAGATGGGCCACCGGCACCGGCACCCGCTCCGGCACTGCACTGACCCGAAAGTCCCTCAGCAGCCGCGACAGGATCAAGGGCCCTTCGACCATGGCAAAGCCTGCCCCGGTGCAAACCCGTGGCCCGGCCGAAAAGGGGATAAAGGCCTCGCGCTGGCATTTCTGACCGTTCTCGGTCTGCCAGCGGCCGGGATCGAAGCCATCGGGATTGTCCCAGAGCCGCGTATGCCGGTGCAGGTGCCACGGGCTGAGGACCAGCTGTGCGCCCTTCCTGACGGGCCGGTCGCGAAACCGTTCCGGGCCCGTCGTTTCCCGCACCATCATGGGCACGGGCGGGTAGAGCCGCAGCGCCTCGCGAAAAACATCGCGGCTGAAGCGCAGCCTGGACATCACCGCAAAATCGCAGTGCTCCAGCGCCTGCGCCTCTTCCGCCAACCGGTCCTGCCAGTCGGGGTGCGTCGCCATCAGGTAGAGCGCCCAGGCCAGCGCGGAGGCGCTGGTCTCGTGTCCCGCGAGAAAGAAGATGGCCACCTGGTCGACCATCTCGGCCGTGTCGAAGGTGCCGCCCGTCTCCGGATCGGTGGTGGTCATGATCTTGGTGGCCAGATCATCCGGCGCATCGCCCGCCTCGATCTGAGCCATGCGCGCCTCCGTCATTTCGGTGATGAGCTTGCGAATGCGCGCAGCACTTCGACGGGTATCCTTGCGGAAAAACCGCGGCATCCAGCGCGGCAGGGGAAGGAATGCGCCCAGGTTCAGGATCGGCTGAGACCGCTGGTAGTGGCGAAACTCCTCAAAGACCTGCTGCGCCAGATGATGGTCAATCGGTATGGAGAAAAGCGTGCGAAAGATCACATCCGCCGCTGCATGGCTCGTCTCGGCTTCGATCTCCACCGTCTCGCCCGCCTGCCCGGCAAGCCGCACTGCAGCTGCCTCCGCGGCCTCCCACATGGCCGGAAAGGTCTCGCGCAGGCGGCCCCCTTCGAAGGCCGGGTCAATGATGCGGCGCTGCCTTTTCCAGGTTTCCCCATTGGTTAAGAAGACCGAATTGCCCAACAGGGGGCGCAACCCCTCCCCGATCCTGTCCGACTTGGGAAAGTCATCCGGCCTGTCCCTGAGC
Organism: Sulfitobacter sp.; assembly: GCA_013002405.1. Taxonomy (GTDB): domain Bacteria; phylum Pseudomonadota; class Alphaproteobacteria; order Rhodobacterales; family Rhodobacteraceae; genus Sulfitobacter. The sequence goes on from JABDKA010000173.1 coordinate 28,332, forward strand.
ACGGTCTTCACCAGATCCGGCTGGTTCATCAGGTAGCTGCGGAAGAAGGGCGTGCGGAACTCCGCCATCCAGGCGCAGTAAAGCCGTTCGGGTTGGGCCGAAAGGATGTCCTGCCGAAACAGCCGCGCGTAGCGCCAAAGTGAAACGCGGTCAGGCCGCGACGGTGGTTTGGGCGGTAGGCTCATGCGGCGATGGAGGTGTATTTGCTCACCGCCCGGTCGATGCGCGAGCGGGAAGGCGGGCGGTCAGCGTAACGGGTGCCAAGCGTCAGGGGACCGGCGGTCACCTGAAAATAATCGTAATCCTTGGGCCGGTCGAAGGCGCAGAGGTACTGAAAATGCAGCCGGAAGAAGCGCCAGCGCAAGGCGCGCCAGCGCGCGGGGCTGAGCGTCTGGGTGAAGGCCGCGGAAAAGACCAGCGGCCATTTCTTGTTGTCAGGCGCCACACCAGAGACCGAGACGGGATCACAGAGCGCAAAGGCGCAGCCATCGCCCGGTGCGGTAACATCGACCCAGGTGATCTCATCCCGCGCGGAGAGATACCTGAGATCCGCCCTGAGCCGGTGCGCATCGGGCAAAAAGGACACCATCGGCACCACCTGCCCCAAGGACAGAAAAGCCAGGGCCGGTCCATCGTCGGATACCCGTCCCCCCCTGATCAGGTCCGCCAGAACCGAGACGCCCAGGTGCGCGCCGGAGGAGTGACCGACCACCAAAACCTCTTCCACATCCTCCTTGAGAGCCGCGGCGATTGCCCCTTCGAATTCTGCCATCCGTATTTCAAGCCCGGGCGGGTTGGCGCCCCGCGTCGCGGCGGAATAGGCATAATCGTGCATCAGGTAGTAGGCGAAGAATTTGCTGTCCTTCCGCTTGAACCAGCGCAACAGCAGAACAAACCCAGCAAGGGCCAGAAGTGCTGCGATGACGCTTCCCGAAACGCCCAGATAGGGCAGCAAGGCTGCTCGGCCCGCCCAGATAATCACTGCACCGGCCAGGCAGGCCAGCAAAAGCTGCAACAGAAGCATACCGATGGGATAAAGTGCCGCGATCACCGGTCCCTTGCGCAGCCGCATCAGGCGCCAGAGCGTGCCCGAACTGAGGTAAACCCAAGCCGTTAAGGCAAGCTGCAGGTAGGTGGCGGGGATTGAGTTTGCCATGCTGTCGCGCACGATGTCGGACCAGACCAGCACCTCCACTTCCGATTCAATCTCGCATCCATCAATGCTGGCCGCAACGTGCCAGCCGTAATTGCCACCCGGTGACTTGGGCTTCAGCCCGATCTCATACCCAGATATGGCCGCCTGCGCGGCACCCTCCTTGCGATAAAGTTCACGGTAGCGGCGTGGGTGAATGGGATCGTAGCCGGGAATGTAGAATACCCGGCGACGTTTCACCTCAGCTTGCCTGCTCTTGCCCATGGCGCCCTCTTTGCGCGCAGCCTAGCCGCGATAGTGGGCAAGTGTAAGGCCCGTGACAAGCGGCGCTAGCCCAGCGAACCCAGCGCCGGAAAGGTCTCAAGCAGCCAGAAGGCGAAGCTGCTGAAGGCCCCCGTGACCATGGCCAGACCGACCAGGACCAGAAGCGCGCCCATCGCCCGTTCGATCAGCTTCATGTGCCGCTTTATTCGGTTCATCATGCCCATGGCCCGGGTGATGAACATGGCCGCCAGCAGGAAGGGAATGCCCAACCCGGCGGCATAGACGCCCAGCAGCAGCGTGCCGCGTGATACCGAAGCCTCGGTCGCCGCAAGCGAAAGGATCGCCCCAAGCTGTGGGCCTATGCAAGGCGTCCAGCCAAAAGCGAAGGCAAGGCCAAGGATGTAGGCTCCGAAGCTCGAGCCGCCCTTGTCCCCCGCATCGAGCCGCGCCTCACGATCCAGGAAGGGGATACGGAAAACACCAAGGAAATGGAGCCCGAAGATGATGATGATGACACCTGAGACTTGCGCGAAAAGCATCTGATTTTGCAGGAAAAACGCGCCAAATGCAGAGGCGGTGAAGCCCAGTATGAGAAAGACCGTGCTCAATCCCATGACAAAGAACAGCGCCGAGACGATGGCCTTACGCCGCCCCGCACTTTGCCCGGCCATGTCGCCAAGGGTCACACCGCTCATGTAGGCCAGATAGGGCGGCACGATGGGCAGGACGCAGGGGCTGAGAAAGCTGATGATGCCCGCAACCAATGCAACAAGCATGGCGGGCAGGAGCCCCGCGTCGATGATTTCGATCCCGAACATGGACCTTATTTAGTCAGGTTGAGAGGTGGCGTCACGCGGCATCTGGTCACAAGGCTGTGGACGGAGTGAAATATCCCGATTATCTGCAGCCTATGAACATACACGACCTTGATGCGACAGGGCTTCTATGCCCCCTGCCCGTGCTGAAATTGCGCAAGCGCCTGACCCCGCTTGCTGTAGGCGATGCGATCCGCCTAAGGGCGGACGATCCGGCGGCCATCGTCGATGTACCCCATTTCTGCGCCGAAGCCGGGCATGAACTGGTTGAGACATCGGATGAAGGCAGCGCGCAGGTTTATCTTGTGAAAAAGGGCGGCTGAACGAAAGCGCCCCGGTCGATGGACCGGGGCGTCTTTGGTTTTCGGTATCAGGAGCGGCCGAGCGACCACCAGCCGCGCCGCTTGGGCTTTTTCGGCTCTTCGTCCTTCTGTTCCGCTGCGGGCGTTGCCGCGACAGGCTGAGGCGCCTTTTCCTCTGCGGCGGGCACGCTGGGTTCTTCCTTGGCCTGCGATGGCTCCGCTTCTGCCGGTGCTTCCTCTGCCTTGGGCTTCGCCTTGCTTTTCGCAGGGGCCTTCGCCTTGGCCGGGGCGCGCTTGCGCTTGGGTTTTTCTTCGGTCGCGGCCTCAGCCGCCTCCGCAGGCGCTTCGTCTTCCTTGGTTTCGGCTTTCTTCTTGGGCGCGGCCTTGCGGGTGCGCTTGGGTTTGGGCTTCTCCTCGGTTTCCGAAGCCTCTGCCTCGGGCTCAGACGCCGTCTTGGCGTCAGAGTTCGCCGCGGCTTCGGCTTCCGCCTTCGCCTTGGTGGTCCGGGACCGGGTGCGCTTGGGCTTGGGCTTTTCCTCCGCCTGAGGCGCTTCGGCCTCGGCCTCTGCCTCGGCAGCCTGTTCCGTTACCTCCGCTTCCGGCACCTCCGTGACGGTGTCCGCCTCATCGGGCTTGCTGTCGCCGTTCTCCTCATCCTCGTCCGAGGACTGATCGTTGCGCTGGCCCGAAGACCGGCCCCGGCCTCCACGGCTGCGGCGACGGCGGCGGCGGCGCTTGGGCTTGCCGTCGCCATCTTCCTGCTCGCCGTTGTTCTGGGTCTGAGTCTGGCTTTCGGCGGCCTCTTCCTCGTCTGCGGCGTCAGCTTCATCCTCATCGACCTGATCCATCAGCGATGTATCGACCGACACGACGGGATCGTCGGGCTGGGCCACGCTGCGGGTCGCTGTCTTGAACTTCTCAAGGCTGAAATCAGGGCTGACCAGATGGGGCTCCCCTTCGATGCGGACCGACAGGCCATAGCGCGCTTCAATGTTGGCCACGTGTTCCCGCTTCTGGTTCATCAGATAGTTGGCGATGCCGACGGGCACCTTCACCAGCACCTCACGGGTGCGGCGGCGGGTGCCCTCCTCTTCGATCTGGCGCAGGATGTTGAGTGCCAGATTGTCATCCGAGCGGATCAGGCCAGTCCCGTGGCAGGCCTGACAGGGCTGCGTCGTCGCCTCGATCATGCCGGGGCGCAGGCGCTGACGGCTCATCTCCATCAGGCCGAAGCCCGAGATGCGACCCACCTGGATGCGTGCGCGGTCAGTCTTGAGTTTGTCCTTCATCCGCTTTTCGACGGAGCTGTTGTTCTTGCGCTCATCCATGTCGATGAAGTCGATCACGATAAGACCCGCAAGATCACGCAGGCGCAACTGGCGCGCCACCTCGTCGGCGGCCTCAAGGTTGGTTTTAAGCGCGGTCTGCTCGATAGAGCCTTCCTTGGTGGCCCGGCCGGAGTTCACGTCGATGGCCACCAGAGCCTCGGTCACGCCAATCACGATATAGCCGCCAGAGGGAAGCTGCACCGTCGGATTGAACATGGCCGAGAGGTAGCTTTCCACCTGATAACGGGCGAAGAGCGGTAGGGTGTCTTCGTAGCGTTTCACGTTCTTGGCGTGGGACGGCATGATCATCTTCATGAAGTCCTTGGCGATGCGGTAGCCGCGCTCGCCCTCCACGAAAACCTCATCGATCTCCCGGTTGTAAAGATCGCGGATCGACCGTTTGATCAGGTCGCCTTCCTCATAGATCTTGGCGGGTGCGATGGATTTCAACGTCAGCTCGCGGATCTGTTCCCAAAGCCGCTGAAGGTATTCGTAATCGCGCTTGATTTCGGCCCGGGTCCGCTTGGCCCCGGCGGTGCGAACGATGAGGCCCGCGCCCTGGGGCACCTTGATCTCATTCGCGATTTCCTTGAGCTTCTTGCGGTCCGCAGCATTGGTGATCTTGCGGCTGATGCCGCCGCCCCGTGCGGTATTGGGCATCAGGACGCAGTAACGGCCAGCAAGGCTGAGGTAGGTGGTCAGGGCCGCGCCCTTGTTGCCGCGCTCTTCCTTGACGACCTGCACCAGCAGGATCTGGCGGACTTTGATGACTTCCTGAATCTTGTAGCGGCGCGGACGTGGTTTGCGGGCCGGGCGGATGTCTTCCTGATCGTCCTCGTCTGCGACGGATTCGATGGTTTCGTCCTTGGAGGCGGCGTCGGGCCCCTTGGCCTCGTCATCCTCCTCTTCCTCGTCGTCGCTGTCTTCCTCAACCTCACTGGCGTCGGGCGTCTCAACGGGCGTCTCGCCCACCCGCTCCATCGGAGAGGAAGCCTCGTTCTCGTCGATCTCTTCCTCGTCCTCATCCAGATCGACGGTCTCCATCCCCTCGATCTCTTTTGAGGTCTTGGCGTCCTCGGTCGTGGCATCCTCTGCCTTGGCCTTGGACCGGCCCCGTCCCCCGCGCGAGCGGCGCTTGGGCTTGGGCTCCTCTTCGTCCTTGGCAGCCTGCGCTTCCGCATAGGCGCGCTCTTCTTCCAGGAGCGCCTGACGATCCGCGACTGGGATCTGGTAGTAGTCGGGGTGGATTTCCGAGAAGGCGAGGAAACCGTGCCGGTTTCCCCCATAGTCGATAAAGGCCGCCTGAAGCGACGGTTCGACCCTTGTTACCTTTGCGAGATAGATGTTTCCGGCAAGCTGGCGCCGGTTTTCGGATTCAAAGTCAAACTCCTCAACCTTGTTTCCGTCGACCACCACGACGCGGGTCTCTTCCGCGTGGGTGGCATCGATAAGCATTTTCTTAGGCATGTTTCCAATTCGCACAGCACACGAACGACCACCTGACCCGGTGGGGCGGCGGGTTGCGGGATGTGTCTTGTCAGGGCGATTGCTGACACGGGCAAGAGGGGGCCGAAAGCGGTCCCAAATCCTCTGCTCATAGCGTCTGCGCGCGTCATCGCGGTTCTTCTCCGATGTGTACGGCGGGCCGTCACATCCATTTTTTGTACTGTGAACGGTGCAGATACCCTGCGCCTTTCATCAGCGGTTCGGTGGCCGTTTCCGGCCCAATCGGTCTGTTCAGCGCGCCGAATGTCGGATCATCGCGAACAGCGAAACTGTCAAAAAGCAGTACTGACGCGTGTCTGCGTCACCTGCCCTTGTCCTCTAGATAAGGGTTTTAGGTATGAATTGACAATGGGCAATCGGCGATCGGCCCAAGCTTATGTCGATTGACCAGCCATTCCTTGACAAGCGGGGGCCGCTTGGAAAGACTCTGCCGACCTTGGAAATCCAGGGGCGCCGCAACCATCGACCGATTAAGGAAATCCATTCATGCGCAAGCATTTGAGCCCAATCCTGTGCCTCCCACTTCTGGCCCTGGCCGCCTGTGATGAGCTTGCTGTCGCCAACGATCCCGTTGCCTTGGCAGAGGTGCGAGGACAGAAAAGTTGTGTGACCGCAGTGGCCAGGCATACCGGCGCCTCCGGTGTCAGCCTCAACACCACCCTTCCGGTGGTCGAACTGAACCGCTACATCGTAGATGTGCCGAATGCCCCCTCCTGGACCTGCGTCACGGACGAGGCGGGCAAGGCGATCGAGATTGTCGAAATCGGAACAGGATGACGGGTCAGAGATAATCTGACCGCTGCAACCCGTACTTGGCCATCTTTTCGTTCAACGTCCGACGCGGCAGGCAAAGCTCATCCATCACACTTGAGATGGAGCCCTTGTGGCGGCGCATCGTGTTGTCGATCAGCATCCGCTCAAAGGCCTCGACATACTCTTTCAGCGGTTTGCCTTCGGTCGTCATGACAGGCTGCATTTCCTCGTGATCGGACATCAGGAGCGAGGCGATGGTCCCGGAACCGCGGCGGGATTGGAGCACCGCCCGCTCTGCCACGTTGATCAGTTGGCGCACATTGCCCGGCCATGGAGCCTGCAGAAGCTGCGCGGCCTCCTGCGCCGAGACCTGTGGCGCTTCACAGCCGTATTCATCCGCGAACTGCTCTGAGAGCCGCGTAAAGAGCGTCAGAATGTCTTCACCTCGCTGGCGCAACGGCGGCACGGTGATGCGCAGGGCAGCCAGCCGGTAAAAGAGATCACTGCGCAGCGCATCCTCAGAAGTGCGCCCCGCCTCTTGCAGGTTCGAGATGGCGACGATGCGCGTCTCCGCGGGCGTGCCCTGTTCGTTGATCACGCTCAGTAGCCGCGCCTGAAGCGTCTCACTCAGGGCCTCGATATCCTCCAGCACCAGCGTCCCGCCGCGTGCCTCCTCAATGGCGGGCAGCTGCGCATCCTCGGGCTGCATCGGACCGAAGAGCCGCTTGGACAGCGCCTCCTCCTCGTAGGCACCGCAGGAAACCAGGACAAACTTCTTGCCCGCCCGGCTGCCAACGGCATGCAGCGCGTGGGCGACGAGTGTCTTGCCCGTCCCCGTTTCTCCGTCGATCAGCACGTGCCCGTCAGCCTGGCCGAGGTCGAGGATATCCTCCCGCAGCCGCTCCATCACCGGGGACTGGCCGATCAACTTCTTCATCAGCTGGCCCCCGTCCGACAGCTCGCGCCGCAGGGCGCGGTTGTCCATCACCAGGCGACGGGCGTTCGTGGCCTTTTTCGCCAGCTCGCTCATCCGGTCGGGATTGAAGGGCTTCTCAAGGAAATCGAAGGCGCCAACGCGCATCGCCTCCACTGCCATGGGCACATCGCCGTGGCCGGTAATCATGATGACCGGCAGCGCTGAATCGTTGCCCATCAGCTTCTTGAGGAACTGCATCCCGTCCATGCCGGGCATCTTGATGTCAGAAATCACGATGCCGGGGTACTCAGGTCCCAGCGTCTTGAGCGCATCCTCCGCGCTCGCAAAGGTCTCCGTGTCGTAGCCCGACAGGGCCAGCCACTGGCTGATCGACTGGCGCATATCCTGTTCGTCATCGACAATCGCGATCTTCATTGCCTGTGCCATGGTCTTTACTCCGCCGCTTCAATCGTCGTCTGGTCGCCCATGATGGGCAGTTGCATCTCAAAGACCGCGCCGCCCTGCTGGCCGTTGCGCGCGGTAAGCCTTCCCCCAAGGTCGTTCACGATCCCCGATGAAATGGCAAGGCCCAGGCCCACTCCGTCGCCGGGCTGCTTGGTGGTGTAAAAGGGCTCAAATAGCGCATCGAGGTCGGTGATCCCCGGACCGTTGTCGCGAACCGTAAGTGTCGCGGTCTCCCCCACTGACAAGATGATCTCGACAGCCGGGTGTCTCACTGACTTGGTCGCATCCAGCGCGTTGCGCAAGAGGTTGACGATAACCTGTTCGATCCGCATCCGGTCTCCCATCACGGTCACCGGCTCGTCGGGCATGATTCGGCTGATCTGCACCTGCCGCTGGCGCAGCTGTGGCTCCATCATCGACAGCGAGGAAGCCACCGCAGCCCCCATGTCCACAGGGGAAAAGGCTTCCTGTCCCTTGCGGGCGTAGGATTTGAGCTGGCGCGTAATCGCCCCCATCCGTTCGATCAGATCGTCAATCCGCCCGAAGGAGGAAAGCGCCTCGTCCGGCCGGTTCCGGCGTAGCAGAAGGCGCGCACCGGCCAGGTAGGTTTTCATCGCCGCCAGCGGCTGGTTCAATTCATGGCTCACTGCCGCGGACATCTCGCCCAGGGCGGCCAGTTTGCTCGATTGCTCCAGCGTCTGTTCGGCCACGGCGAGGGTCTCCTGCACCCTCTTACGCTCAGCGATTTCCCGCTGCAGGGCCGCGTTCAATGCGCGAAGTTTGGCCGATTCCCGCTGGAAGATGGCAAGCCGCCCGGCGGTCTGGCGGCTCAGAAAATAGAAGGTCAGGGCGAGGAGAATCGCGAAACCCATCACCTCGAGGGCCAGAACACCGTTCACCCGCTCGCGGACGGAATTGTAGGTGGTAAAGCTTACCATGCGCCAGCCGCGGAAGGGGATCCGGCTTTCCAGCCGCATCACTGCCTCGCCCTGCAGATAGGCGTCCGGTGGCAGGGCGGTCCAGTCCGCCGTGGCCTTGATCGCCCTTTCGATGGCAGTCTGCGGTGTGGTGTCGGCCAAGGCCTCAGGCTCCGTCAGGCCACGCCAACGTGGGGACGTGGCCAGAATGATCTCTCCGGCGCTGTCCGTCACGATCACCGCATCCGAAATGCCGGCCCAGGCGCGCTCAAACTTTTGCAAATCCACATCGACAGCGATCACACCCAGGGTGTTGCCTCCGCTCTGGATGCGGCGGGAATAGACAAAGCGGTACCCGCCCCCTTCCCGCCGGATGGTCGTGAAGATGGTCGCATTTGACCGGATCGCATCCACGAAATAGGGATCCGACCGATGGGTCGATCCCAGCAGATTGCGATCCGTCGCCGCCACTGTCCGTCCGTCGATGTCGTACAGCATGAGCGAGGCCGCCCCGATCTCGTCCACGAAGGAGATCAGGCGCTGCGTGGAGAGCGAATAGTCCTGCGATTCAAGCGCGCTGATCAGCGTTGGGTCACGCGCCAGAAGCTGCGGCACGATGCCGTTCTGGCGCAACTCCGCCAGCAGGTTGCCACCGTACAGCGCAATGCGAAGCTCAGCCCGGTTGCGCGTGCTTTCCGTGAAACGGTCGGTCAACAGCTTGTTGGTGACCGAAATCACGACGACGGCAAGCACCATCATCAGGCCGATCGCCAGCCGCACCCGCCAGGATTTCGCCAGTATGGACTTGTTCTCGGCTTCTGCGTTCATTGCAGCAATCTACGCAGGTCGCGGCCCGCGCTCAAGTCACGCCGCCGTCAGCGCACCGGTCAATGCGCGGAAGAGCGCCACCCCGTCCGTGCCCCCGTGTCCCGCATCCGCTGCCCGTTCCGGGTGGGGCATCATGCCAAGGACCCGCCGGTTTGGCGACAGGATACCCGCAATGTCGGCGCGCGCGCCATTGGGGTTTTCGGTATAGGTGAAAGCCACGCGGTCCTCGTCCTGCAATTGCGCGACGATGTCATTGTCGGCGAAATAGTTGCCATCGTGGTGGGCGATCGGAATGCTGATCACATCGCCCGCGTTGTAACCCGCCGTGAAAGCGCTGTTCGATGTCTCGACCCGCAGCTTCACGGTCTTGCAGATGTACTTCAGCCCGGCATTGCGCAAGAGGGCACCGGGCAGCAGACCCGTTTCGGTCAGAACCTGAAATCCGTTGCAGATACCCAGAACGTAGCCGCCCCGCTCCGCGTGGGCCTTGACCGACTTGACGATGGGGGACTGGGCCGCGATGGCACCGCAGCGCAGGTAATCACCGTAGGAAAAACCGCCCGGAATGCCGACCACGTCAACCCCTTCGGGCAGGGCCACATCTTTGTGCCAGACCATCTCAACCTCTGCCCCGGCCGCCTCAAAGGCGACGGCAAGGTCGCGGTCACAATTCGAGCCGGGGAAAACAACGACCGCTGCCCGCATTAGCCCATCTCCACCGAGTAGCTTTCGATCACCGTGTTGGCGAGCAGCTTTTCGCACATGGCCGTTACATCCGCCTCAGAAGTGCCCTCGGCCAGGTCCAGTTCGATCACCTTGCCCTGCCGCACGCCGTTTACGCCCTCAAATCCGAGGGCCCCCAGCGCGTGGCGCACCGCCTCGCCCTGCGGATCCAGAACGCCATTCTTCAGCATCACATGCACACGTGCCTTCATCGCGCGACACTCCCCCGCTTCATCTTGCAAAATAAACCCAATTCCGACGTCGGCCTCAATTGATCAGGGTCGGCTTCGTGATGGGCGTAGAAGTCTTTGGCATGACCCCCAGCCGACGCGCAACCTCCGTATAGGCGTCCGTCAGCGAGCCGAGATCCCGGCGGAAGACATCCTTGTCAAGCTTCTGGCCCGTCTCGATGTCCCAAAGGCGGCAGCTATCGGGGCTGATCTCGTCCGCGATGATCAGGCGCTGGTAATCGCCTTCGTAGACCCGGCCGATCTCAATCTTGAAATCCACCAGGCGGATGCCCACGGCCATCATCACGCCCGAGAGGAAATCGTTCACCCGCAGCGCGAGGCTCAGGATATCTTCCATATCCTGCTGGCTGGCCCAGCCGAAAGCGGCGATGTGTTCCTCCGTCACCAGCGGATCGCCCAGGCTGTCATCTTTGTAGCAATACTCGACAATGGGACGCGGCAACTGCGTGCCCTCTTCGATGCCCAGCCGCTTGGACATGGTTCCGGCTGCGTAGTTGCGCACGATCACCTCAAGCGGAATGATCTCGCACTGCCGCACAAGCTGTTCGCGCATGTTGAGCCGCTTGATGAAATGTGTGGGCACGCCGATCTGGTTGAGACCGTTCATGAAGAACTCCGACAGGCGGTTGTTCAGCACACCCTTGCCGTCGATCACGTCCTTCTTCTGGGCATTGAATGCGGTCGCATCGTCCTTGAAGTATTGCACGATGGTGCCGGGTTCCGTGCCTTCGTACAGGATCTTCGCCTTGCCTTCGTAAATCTTCTTGCGCCGGGCCATGGGCGTCCTTTCCGCAAAGGGCCGGGAAGTCGCCCGGTCTCTTGCGCCCCTCTTAGTCGAAGGGGTGTTAACCCGCAAGGTCACGTGGACCTTGTATCGTCCCGCGGGCCCTCGCATATTGGGGGTAACACATGCAGAACCAGGGAGACCCCGCATGAGCACCTTCGACGAACGCGAACACGCCTTCGAGAACAAATTCGCACACGACGCCGAGATGCAGTTCAAGGCAGAGGCGCGGCGCAACAAGTTGCTGGGGCTGTGGGCCGCGGGCCTGCTGGGCAAGGCCGGAGACGAAGCGAACGCCTACGCGGCAGAGGTGGTCAAGGCTGATTTCGAGGAACCAGGAGACGAGGATGTCTACCGCAAGGTCGCAGGCGATCTGGGCGACCTGGCGGATGAAAAGACGATCCGCAAGACCATGGTCACCCTGATGGCCGAGGCCAAGACCCAGATCATGACTGAACACGACTAGGTTCGGGCGCAGACCACGCGATCCACGTCTGGCCTCGATTGAATGCGCCCTTCGTACCGACGGAAGGCGCATTTTCCGTGCTTCAAGCTATCCCTTCGGTTGCGCATTTTTTCATGAATGCCCTTTTCCCGCTGAGTGTTTTTGGAACCCTTGATTGAACCAACCAGCCGCTGATCAAGCCTGCAACACCCCCCGTTCGCGGCGACCGCGAGCCTCCCCTCATAATCAAGATGAAGATTATGAATTTGCTTTGGGTTCGCAGAAGTGACATCAGGGCGTGTTTCCACCTCATCGCGGTGCACACCATGACCCATATCCTGAGCGACCTTCTGTCCGAAAAAGGCACGCTTCTTGCCGACGGTGCCACGGGCACGAACCTTTTCAACATGGGACTGATGTCGGGCGACGCGCCTGAGTTCTGGAACACCGATGAACCAAAGAAAATCGTCGCCCTCTACAAGGGCGCGGTTGACGCGGGCAGTGATCTTTTCCTCACCAACAGTTTTGGCGCCAATGCATCGCGCCTCAAACTGCACGATGCCGCCAAGCGCGCCCATGAGTTGAGCCGGGTGTCCGCTGAGATCGGGCGGGAGGTAGCGGATAGGGCGGGCCGCAAGGTCATCGTCGCGGGCTCCGTCGGCCCGACGGGTGAGATCATGGAGCCGGTGGGCACCCTCAGCCACGCTCTGGCGGTCGAGATGTTTCATGAGACAGCCGATGGCCTGAAGGAAGGCGGGGCAGACGTGGGTTGGCTTGAGACGATCAGCGCGCCGGAGGAATACCGCGCGGCGGCAGAGGGATTCGCCCGCGCGGGCCTGCCTTGGTGCGGCACGATGAGTTTTGACACGGCAGGCCGCACCATGATGGGGCTGACCTCCGAAGGGATGGTCGACATGGTTGAGGAGCTGGAGGATGGCCCCCTCGCCTTCGGGGCCAACTGCGGCACTGGCGCATCAGATCTTCTGCGCACCGTGCTGGGGTTTGCGGCGAAAGAGCCCAAACTTCCGATCATCGCCAAGGGCAACGCGGGCATCCCCAAGTACGTCGATGGCCACATACACTACGACGGCACGCCGGAACTGATGGCGCAGTACGCCGTGATGGCCCGCAACTGTGGTGCCTCGATCATCGGCGGCTGCTGCGGCACCATGCCGGAACACCTGCGCCTGATGCGCGAGGCATTGGACACAACGCCCAAAGGCAGCGCCC
>JABDKA010000113.1 GCA_013002405.1 Sulfitobacter sp.
GCGGCGAAGAGGTACTGTCCGAAGACGACCTTTTCCCAGATCGCCCCGGTCACCATGATCAGGTAGAGAAAGCCGGTTTTCACGACGATCGACCAGCTTGCGATTTCGTAACCTTCGCCCGTGGAAATGTAGCGGAAGACCAGCGCGAGGGAGATCAGGAAGACCACGAATTGTACGGGCGCCAGAACCCCCTGCACAAGTGTCCAGGGACTCGCGTCGCGGCGTTTTTTCTGTTCGGGCGTGTAGAGGGGCGGATGTCCGCCCTGCCCGCCGATCGTCCCTGTCATGGGTCCCCCTGGAGCTGTCCATTGGGGAAAATCTGGCAGGCTTAGTGAATAGTGTCAACTTTCATTTACACACGGTACGATCGATGCCCGTAGGGGTGTCACATACCTAAAGTACTGAATTGAATGAATTTACAGGGCTAATTCTGAAATATGTCAATATTATTTGACATTATTGTACCCCTCATGGACCATGTTGACAGTTTCTGCTCTATAGTGCGCCGTAAAATGGTGCACAGTAAATTTGCCGCTCTGTCGGAGGACAGACATGCCGCCACGCCAGCCTCAGAGAGATGATCGGGCCAATGAGCCGGTCAATTGGGTTGTGCTGCAGGCTTTGTCTTCGATTGCGCCGATGTTGCGAGCGGGTGAAAGGCGCAGTCCCTTGGAAAGTTATCTCAATTCAATGATGGAGGCGGTTCTGGCCCCTCTGCCCGGCGCGCTGGGGGACCTGGCGCAACAAATGCAAAAGGCGCGGATCGGCCGAGCGCAAATCATCGAATCCTACGTCCCCGTGGTGGCGCAGCGGTTGGGTGAGGCGTGGATCGCCGACCGGCTTGATTTCGGTGCGGTAACCATCGGGGCGGCCCGGCTGCAGAGCCTGGTTCGGCGTTTGGACCGGGAAGGCGCGCTGGGGCGCGATGTCCATGCCTACGCGGCCCGGGGATTGCTGTTGGGTGTGCCAGAGGGGGAACAGCATACCCTTGGGGCGACCGTCCTGGCCAACCAGCTGCGCAGCCGCGGGATTTCCGTTCATCTGGATCTGGAGCTTTCGGTTTCCTCGCTCTCGCACCGATTGGCACGGCAGCAGTTCATCGGTGTCTTTCTTTCCGTTTCGGGGGAGCAGCATCTTGAATCTCTGCGCTCCCTGGTGGCATGTACCCACTATGAAAGCCGGAGCACGCCGGTCATTGTAGGCGGATCCATCCTGGAACACACGAACGACATCGAGACACGTACCGGCGCTGATTTCGCGACCTGCGATCTGGACAGGGCCATTCGCAACTGCGATATCGCCACGGGGGACGAAGCTGCCTTGCCCCACATCGAACTGCCGAAGGTGGGAGAGTGACCCGATGATGTCGCAGGGCGACAAGACCTGGACAAGCGGTTTGATCCCGATGATCGAACCCGAAATCGTTTCAGAGATCATTTCCCGCATCGCCGATCTGGCGCTGGTCGTTTCCAGCACCGGCGTTGTGCTGGGCGTGCTCAGCAACCCGAATTCGCGGATGAAGGGGGGCTTTTCCCGGTGGGAAGGCCAGCTTCTGGCCGACCAGCTGACCGTGGAATCAAAGCCCAAGTTCGAAGAGCGGCTCGCCACCTTTCTGAAGGATGTCGAAACCTCTGTCCGTCCGGTTGAACTGAACCACGCCGCCACGGCGGGGACGGCCGAATTGCCGGTGCGCTACTCGTTTCACCGCATCGGCACTGACGGTGCGATCCTGATGCTGGGCCAGGACCTGCGCCCGGTGGCGGAGATGCAGCAGCAGCTGGTCGCCGCCCAGATCGCCCTTGAAAAGGATTACGAGGCGCAGCGGGAATATGATACCCGGCTGCGGGTTTTGATGAGCGCCACGCAGGAGGGCACGCTCTTTGTCGCCGCCTCCTCGGGGGAGATCATGGATTGCAATCCCGCCGCGCTGACGCTTTTTGGGCGGGGTAGGTCGGACCTGATTGGCGCACCTCTTTACAGTCTTTTCGATCTTCGCGAGGAGGAAAACGGGATCGAGGCGCTGGTGCGTGTGGCCGGGAGCCAGGCAGGCACGGATGTGACCTGGAAGAGCACCAAGGGCCGGATGCTGTCGGTCAGGCCCACGCTTTTCCGCGCGACCGGAGAGCAGATGCTGCTTTGCCAGATCAAGGACACCGATGGTCTGTCGATCCGCTCCGATCAGCTGGACGAATATCTTGGCAGCCTCTTTGAACGCGGCGCCGATGGTATTGTCTTCATGACCAAGGGCGGGACGGTGCTGAGCGCGAACGAAGCCTTCCTGCGGCTGACCGACGTGATCCACGCCCAGGCGATCCGGGGCCGGTCGATGGGGGATTTCCTGGGCCGGGGGTCCGTCGATCTGAACGTGATCACCGAAAACGCCACCCGCACCGGGGCGATGCGCCTTTACGCCACCCGCCTGGTGGGCGAGCACGGGTCAGAGATCCCGGTGGAGATCGCCACGACGCTGCTGAACACCGGCCAGGAGCCGATCTTTGCCATGGTCATCCGCGACGCCAGCCGCGCGGAGATGGTGCGCAAGTCGAGCCAGCAGATCACCGACGTGGACATGCGCTCGGTTATCGAACTGATCGGGTCGCAAACGCTGAAAAGCATCGTGGCCAAGACGACGGATGTGATCGAAAAGATGTGCATCGAAACGGCAGTGGAACTGACCTCCAACAACCGCGTCGCGGCGGCCGAGATGCTGGGCCTGTCACGGCAATCGCTCTACGTGAAACTCCGGAAGTACGATCTCTTGAAGAAGGATCAGGAGGAGTAGGGAGCGGTGTGAACTCACGTTGAAATGCAGTTTCTGATTTGTCCCTTTTACCTCAGCTTGTTCTGTATCTCCATCAGTTCGCTTTCAAAGACCTCGGCAGGCGTTCGGTAGCCGAGACACTTGCGCGGCGTTGCATTGAGGCGATGGCAAATCGACCTCAAGTATCGATTTGTCAGCGCCGTCGGTTCGGTTGATCTGGGGAGATACCGCCGCAACCTGTTGTTTGTGTTCTTGACGGTGCCTTTCTGATACGGCGCTTGCGGGTCGCAGAACCACGCGTCTGCACCGATCCCGGCTTTGAGATGCCGCCAGGCGGAGAACTCTGTGCCGCGATCAAAGGTGATGGACTGACGGGCATCTGCGGGCAGGGGAGCAAGACCTTGGATCAAAGATTCCATGATCGGTTTGGATTGGCGATCTTCATTGCGCATGACAACGGCGTAGCGGCTGACCCGCTCGACCAGTGATGTGACATTCACCTTTCCATGTTCTTTGCGAAACATCATCAGATCGCACTCCCAATGGCCAAACTCCATGCGCTCAGCAATGCGTTCAGGCCTGTATGACAGGCTCTGCGTATCAAAGATGTGGCCACGCTGATGGCGTCGATATCCACGTGGCCTTCGACGTCTGCGGTGCTCTGGCAGGTGGCGGTAGAATTGCTCTGCGCGGCCGTCTTTGGAATAGGCGAAGCGGTAGATCGTCTCATGGCTCACGCGGATCGGATGGCGTTCCAACCGCATCCGGCCCGCGATCTGTTCAGGTGACCATCCAGCTTTGAGTCGGTCTTCGATAGCGGCCTTCAAGTCAGGGTGCACCACCATCTTGCGATGTATCGCGCGGCGCTGCTCGTATTTGTCCTGAGCGACAACAGCGTGATAGCCGTTCAGCTCGGGAAGCTCTTCATCAGTATATCGGTTGCGCTTGATGTCGCGGTAGATCGTCGAGGCATCACGGCCCAGCCGATCTGCAATCTCAGCAATTGGCATTTTGGCTTCAAGCCAGTTGGCCAGCTTTCGTCGTTCATCCAATCTTAGGTGAGAGTAGTGGCTTCCCATTCTTCATACTCCATGCAAGGTTCTGTTTTGATACAGAATTTGCACTTCGTTTGTGAATCCACCAGCTGGCGATGAACTACCAGATGCAGGATCCGAACATCGAAAGCTATGACCAGGCGGTCGAGCTGCTCTATGCCTCCGCCAGCCGTCAGAAGCGGAGCTACATAAAACATTTCGTGCGGCTGCTGGCAGAGGCGGGCGGGCGGCTGCGGCACGTCGCAGCAGTACCACGCGCGCTGGGTCTGTCCGTGGTCAGGAAGATGGAGGAGATCCCCCAGAGCAAAGCACTGCTGCGCGGGGTGCTGAAGGGCGAGGCGCGCGCCGAGGAAGACGAGCTGGCTGCGCTCAAGCGCTATCTTGATGGGGCAGGGAGCCTGCGGCGGCGCGGCCCCGTGGTGTCACCCGCAGCGGCGCGCAAGGCCAAGACAACCTTCCGGCTGGCGCGACCAGAGGGGGAGGCCAAGTGCACTGTTTCCGATGGCCGGGTGGAGCTGAAGCTGGCCCGCGATTT
>JABDKA010000202.1 GCA_013002405.1 Sulfitobacter sp.
GGCCCGAATGGCGCGACAATATCCGCAGCGCCGACGCAGACGCCGTGCGCCACTACCGCGAGGCAGGCGCGATTGTCTACGGCAAGACCAACGTGCCGCTGAACCTGGTGGAGTGGCAGAGCTTTAATGTGGTCTACGGCTCCACCTCCAACCCCTGGGACCTGACCCGCACACCCGGCGGGTCATCGGGTGGCTCGGGTGTGTCGCTGGCCTGCGGGATGGCCGCGCTTGAGCTGGGCAGTGACATAGGCTCATCCATCCGGAACCCGGCCCATTTCAACGGGGTCTTCGGACTGAAGCCCACCTGGAACACAGTCTCTAAACAGGGACACAGTGCCGATGGCTGGGTTGCGGAAACAGATATCGCCGTTGCGGGCCCCCTCGCCCGTACGGCCGATGATCTGGCCCTCGCCTTCGACCTGCTCGCGCATCCCAACCGCTTTGACGCCTCGCAATGGGCGCTGAACCTGCCGCCCGATCCGCGCACCCGGCTGAAAGAGTTCACTGTCGCGCTGATGCCGGGCGATCCTGTCTCACCCATCGACGCGGGCTATGAGGCGACGCTGCAGGCCTTCGCGGAGAAGCTGGAGGCGGCGGGGGCCAGGGTGATCCGGGACCGCCTGCCCCGGATCGACAGTCAGGAACACTTCACGCTCTACCTCAAGCTGCTCGGCGCGGCCCTGTCGGCAGCGATGAGCGACGAAGAGGTGGCGCAGGTGCTGGCCCTATTCGACGATGCGCCCGAGGATGTGCGCGCGGTGGGCGGCATGCGCATGTCCGGCTTGGCGCTCAGCCACCGGGAATGGATGCGGCTGGACAATGCGCGACGGATCGCACGGCTGAAATTCGATGCCTTCTTCGCAGAAGGGGTGGATCTGATCATCGCCCCCGTCGCCTCCGGGCCCGCCTTTCCTAAGGATGAGGAAGGCTTTCGCCCGTTCCGGCGGATCGAGATCAACGGAAAACAGCAGCTGGAGACGCTTGAGCTGTTCTGGTCGGGCTATTCGGGCGTTGTCGGCCTGCCGTCCGTCGTGGGGCCGATGGATTTCGTGCGCGGCCTGCCCGTGGGATACCAGGCCATCGCCGGGCACGGACGCGACCATACCTGCCTTGCCTTCGCCCGTGCGGCAGAGCGGGAGATTGCGGCCTTTACCCCACCGCCGCTGGTCAAGCGGGGCGCATGAAGCCATCATAGAAGGCTGCCAGCGCCCCTACCCCATCCAGCGGCACCACCTGTGCCACGAAGCCATCGGGGCGGGGGGGATCGGTCCGGGGGCAGGGTGCCGATGAGTTTCCTGATTTGCCGCGATGAAGGCGGCTTGACCCAGTGCGATTGCCAGATGCTGTCCAGTGCCTTGAGAAGGTCAGCCAGACGGGATGGGCTGGTGATTTCGGCCGTGACCGTTCGAAGGGCATCGCGGGCCTCGGGTGCATCGGTGGAAATCCCCTGTTTGCGCAGGAAACCGGTGAAACCGGAAATTATATCCGCGGATAAAATTTCGGGGCAGGCGGATTTTCCAGTCGCTGGCGCGTCTTCTCAAGCAGATCTTCGGTGGGCCAGGTGGTGAACTCGGGGTAGGGTGCGCGGCCCACGGCCTTTGCCCAATCCAAAGTCAGATCACGCGGACTCGGGTGGTTTTCATGAATATGTTTTTGAGTTTCTAACGGGCGTTCAGTCGGCTGAACACGGCGTTCTTCTTTTTGGCCAAGCTGCCCGCGCCAATTCTTCCAGAAAGTGACCCGATAGCGCAGGCGGTAGTTATAGCCGTTCGCCATACGCTGGGTTTCGGTTTCGATCAACTCCGCCTCCCGCAGTTCCGCGATGTAGCCCGAGACAGCGGCGCGCGACCGGCCCAGCCTGTCGCCCAGCTGCCGCAGGCTGGGCCAGCACTGCCTCTCGCGGTTGGCCATGCGGCACTTTCACAAAAACCTCCCTGACCGCAAAGCGACGCTTGTGGTGATTCGATGGCTTTGCTACTGTCGGAAGTGATCAGACGGACAGTTTCAAAGCTGACGTTTCAAATGGGCTCATGTGGTTGCCGCCATATGGGCCCTTTGTTTTTCGGGGTCAGCGCGGGGTTCGCGCGGTGCATTAACCTGTTCTTGATGCCTCCTCGTTCTTGCCAAAGGATTACCGGTGCGTACGCTGGGGTACGCAACACCTTTGAATCGACTGCCTCAACGGAGGTTTTGACCTCCTTAAGCCGATAAATGGATCGCAAAACGTGAAAGTCCTGTCGCCCGCAGGGTATCGCGGCGTTGCGCGCTGGCGCAACAGGGTGTTGCGCGGGGCCAGATGGTTGTTTTCTCCTCCCCCGCACCACGCTAGGCTCCGCCCGAAATCAACACCAAAACAGGCCCCCATGACCGAAGAATTCCAGACCGAAAAACAGCAGGCCTCCGCCTGGTTCCGACAGCTGCGCGATGAGATCGTCACGGCCTTTCACGCCCTTGAGGACCGGCACGAAGGCGGCGCGGCCCCGGGCCGGGTCGAGGTGCGCAAGACCTCCCGCACGGCCGATGACGGATCGGACGCGGGCGGCGGTGAGATGAGTGTGATGCGCGGCGGGCGCGTTTTCGAGAAGGTGGGCGTGAACATCTCCACCGTTTACGGCACCCTGGGCGCGCGGGCGCAGGCCGCGATGGCGGCGCGCAAGGGTATTCCGGGGATGAAGGACGATCCGCGCTTCTGGGCCTCGGGCATCAGCCTGGTGGCGCACATGCAGAACCCGCATGTGCCCGCGGTCCACATGAACACCCGCATGTTCTGGACGCCCCACGCCTGGTGGTTTGGCGGCGGTGCGGATCTGAACCCCTGTATCGAGTACGAGGAGGACACGGCGCATTTTCACGCGGAGATGAAACGCGCCTGCGATCCGCACGGTGAAACGCTCTACGATGAGCTGAAGGCCTGGGCTGACGAATATTTCTACATCCCCCACCGCAAGCGCGCGCGGGGCGTGGGCGGGATCTTTTACGATGACCGCAACACGGGCGACTGGGCGGCGGATTTCGCCCTGACGCGGGATGTGGGGGCCGCCTTTCTGCCCGCATTCGTGCCTCTGGTGGACCGGCGACGGGTGCAGGACTGGTCCGAGGAGGACCGCGAGGTGCAATTGCGGCACCGGGGGCTCTATGCGGAGTATAATCTGGTCTATGACCGGGGCACAAAGTTCGGGCTGGAGACGGGGCATGACCCGGAAGCGGTTCTGATGAGCCTGCCGCCTGTGGCGAAATGGTATTGAGCTGGGCAGAGCGGCACAAGAGGTTCCCCCGGATCAAGTACCGGGCAGGCGGGATCAGGTTCGGGACTTCGGGGGGATGAAGTTCACGCGGTACGGTGTCTATTACGTCCCCGGCGGTGGTTTTGGCGACCGGGGGGCGGCCTGGCTTGGCCGGGATCTGCGGCGGGGCAGGGCGGTAGCGCAGCCCGAGGGGCTGGCGGAGATCACGCAGGCCCCGCGCAGGTACGGATTTCACGCGACGATCAAGCCGCCGTTCCGGCTGGCCGAAGGGCAGGGGGAGGCGGATCTGCGCGCGGCCTTTGCGGCCTTTTGCGGGGCGCAGAAGCCGGTGCACCTCGAAGGGCTCCAGGTGGCTGCCATGGGCCGTTTCCTGGCCCTGGTGCCCGTGGGGGAGGTTGGGCCGCTCAATGCGCTTGCAGGTGCTACGGTTGAGGCGCTGGACCCTTTCCGTGCCCCCGCGACGCAGGATGAACTGGAGCGGCGGCGGGGGCGCCTGACGGCGGCGCAAGAGGCGAACCTGCTGCGCTGGGGCTATCCTTACGTAATGGAGGCCTTCCGGTTTCACCTGACGCTGACGGACCGGCTGGATGGCGCGGCGCGGGAGACTGCGGCGGCGCGGGCAGGGGCGCATTTCTCGGCTGATCTTGCCGGGGATGTCGAGGTCCATGCGCTGTCGCTGGTGGGCGAGGGGGATGGGGGCCGGTTTTACGAGGTGATGCGCTGTGGGTTTGGGGCTGGCTAAGGCCCCCCGGTATCAGCTTCGACGCCAGGGGCTCAGGAGGTGCTTTCTTCGGCGTCAGCAGTCCTTTTGCTTCTGAACTCAGGAGGCTTCTGGGCCTCCGGAGGCGTAATGGCCGGTCCCACGCCCTTCACGTCCGCCAGGTGACAGGCCACCCTTGCGCCGCGGATCTTGCGCAGTTCGGGGCGCATTTTGCGGCAGATGTCCATCGCGATGGGGCAGCGCGGGTGATAGGCGCAGCCGTCGGGAGGATTGATGGGATCGGGGATCTCTCCCTTGGGCGGCGGCACCTCGCGCCCGAATTCGTCCAGTTTGGGGGCCGCGGCCAGCAGCATCTGTGTGTAGGGGTGCTTGGGGTCCTCGAAAAGCTCAGTCGGCGAGGCCTCTTCAACCAACCGACCGAGGTAGAGGACGCCGACCTTGTCAGAGATATGCTGCACCACGGTCAGATCGTGGCTGATGAAGAGGTAGGTCAGGCCAAATTCGTCCTTGAGATCCGACATCAGGTTCAGCACCTGCGCCTGGACGGAAACGTCAAGGGCCGAGGTCGGTTCATCACAGACAATCAGCTTGGGCTCCGACGCGAGCGCCCGGGCGATACAGATGCGCTGGCGCTGGCCGCCCGAGAATTCGTGCGGAAATTTGCCTGCGTCGCGGGCGGAGAGGCCCACCTGTTCCAGCAGACGCTCGGCCATGCCCTTGGTTTCACCACCCCGCGCGGCGACCGGTTCCACGATGATGTCGCGCACCCGCCAGCGCGGGTTGAGCGAGGCGAAGGGATCCTGGAAGATCATCTGGATGTCGGCGCGCACCGCATCCACCTTGGCGGCGTCCTTTTCGCGGGCCAGATCGACATCACGGATCTTGACCGACCCTTCGGAGGGGTCGAGCAGGCCCACCAGCATCTTGCCGATGGTCGATTTGCCCGAGCCGCTCTCGCCCACCAGCGAATAGACGGTCTTTTCCTCGATCTCGAAGCTTACGTCACTGACGGCCGTCAGAAAGGCCTTCTTGCGCCGCTCAATCACCCGGTTCAGCCAGGGTTTGGAGACGTCGAAGATCCGGGTCAGATGTTCAACCGAGACAAGCCGCATCAGGCCACCTTCGCATCTTGGGAGAGCGGGAAGAAGCAGGCGGCCTCACCGCCGCCGTCGGCCAGGGTCGGGCCGGGGTCCGCCTTGCATTTGTCCTGCACATAAGGACAGCGCGGGTGAAAGGCGCACCCCGAGGGCAGGGCATCGAGGCGCGGCATGGCCCCGGGGATCTGGTGCAGCCGGTCTTTCCCGCGCGAGGCGAGCGGGGTCGAGCCCATGAGCCCGTGGGTATAGGGGTGGCGTGGCGTGGTCAGGACATCGCGCACCGGGCCCAGTTCCACCAGTTTGCCGGCATACATGACGGCGACGCGGTCCGCGGCTTCGGCAATCACCCCCATATCGTGGGTGATGAGCATGACGGCGGTTCCCCGCTGGTGGCAGAGCTGTTTCAGCAACGCGATGATCTGGGCCTGGACGGAAACGTCAAGCGCCGTGGTCGGCTCTTCCGCGATGATCAGCGAGGGTTCGGCGCAGAGGGCAAGCGCGATGACAACGCGCTGGCGCATGCCGCCGGAAAATTCGTGCGGGTAGGAGTTGATCCGCTCGCGTGCGCCGGGAATGCCCACCTCATCCAGCGCGCGGATGGCCCGCTGCTCCGCCTCGGCCCGGCTGATGTCAAGGTGGGCAAGGATGGTTTCAGTAAGCTGGTCGCCGATGCGCAGGAGCGGGTTGAGGGAGGTGAGCGGGTCCTGAAAGACCATGCCGATCTCCTTGCCCCTGAGCCGCCGCATGGCCTCGCCCTTGAGCTGGTCGATGCGGGTGCCGTTGACGTGGATCTCGCCTTGCGCGATGCGGGCAGGGGGGCTGAGCAGGCCAATGACGGCATTGCCGGCCATGGATTTGCCCGCGCCGCTTTCGCCCACGACGCCCAGGATTTCACCGCGCCCGATGTCGTAGGAGACCCCGTCCACGGGCCGCAGGATGCCGTGGCGGGTGGGAATTTCGACAGTGAGGTCGCGGATGGAGAGGATCGGGTTGGTCATGGGGTTTCTTGCAATGGTGAAAGGGGCAGCGCGCTTAGGCGCCGGGTGCTTGCTGCGACTGTCGCGCTCATCACCGCAGCCTCGGGTTCAGTGCGTCGCGCAGCCAGTCGCCCAGCAGGTTGACCGACAGGGCAAGGGTCAGCAATGTCGCGGCCGGGAAAAGCAGGATCCACCACTCACCCGAGAAAAGGAACCCCTGGCCGATACGGATAAGCGTGCCGAGCGAGGGTTGTGTGGGGGGCGCGCCGACGCCGAGGAAGGAGAGCGTTGCTTCGGCGATAATCGCCAGGGCCAGCGAGATGGTGGCGATCACCAGCACGGGCGACAGGACGTTGGGCAGGATGTGGCGCAACATGATCGCCGGGCTGGTCCGCCCGATCAGACGTGCGGCCTGGACATATTCCTTGTTCTTCTCCACCAGCGTGGCCCCGCGCACAACGCGGGCGAACTGTACCCAGTCCGACAGGCCGATGGCGATGATCAGGACCCAGATGGCCATCTGATCGCGGTATTCCACCGGCGTGATGCCCTTGGCCACACCAAAGATCAGCATGGCCACCAGGATCGCCGGGAAGGTCAGCTGCACATCGGCCACGCGCATGATGATCGTCTCCGTCCAGCCACCGACGTAGCCCGCCAGCAGGCCCAGCGTGATCCCCAGCACCATGGCGAAAAGCACCGCCGCCGCCCCGACAAAGAGCGATATGCGCAAGCCGTACAGGATGGTGGAAAAGACATCGCGCCCCTGATCGTCCGTGCCCAGCCAGAAGAGATCACCGGTAAAGGCGTTGGGCTCCATCGGGCGCGAAAAGCCGTTCATGAGGTTGAGAGAGGCGGGATCGAAGGGGTTGTAGGGGGCGATGAGGGGCGCAAAGATGGCTGCCAGCACCATCAGCACCACCACGACCGTGCTGACCATCGCCACCGGGGAGTGACGGAAGGTGTAGTAGAAATCCGACTGCAGCGCGAGGGTGAGCCGCGAGGGGTCCTTGACCGCGATGGGGGCGTCGGGGGGCAGGGGCATCTCTGTCATCGGGTCATCCCTGTTCTGTCGTGCCACTGGGCAAGGCTTTCGTCGGGGAAGGCGTCAAAGCATTTGTCCTGCGGGTCCACCTTCGGGTCGGCCCAGCCCGCCCGTGAGCCGAGCATCAGGTGCGTCCGTTCAGGTGGCAGCGGCAGATCCGTGTCAATGGCCGAGGCGTGGGGATGGAGCAGCTCCGGCCAGTCCTCGGAAAAGGCCCAGAGGGCGCTGCCGCAGGTCTTGCAGAAGGTCCGTTCCATCCGCGGGGTGGCACGGTAGGTGGAGATATTCTCGCGGCCCTCGACCTTCAGGCTTGCCGCCCTGGCCCCCAGGTTGATGGCATGGCCGCCACCCCCGGCTGTCTTGCGGCAGATGGAGCAGTAACACAGGTTGTAGGGCACCGGGTGCGGCGCCTCTACTGTGAAGCGGACCGCGCCGCAGTGACAGGAGCCCCGGAGTTCCATCAGTGCGCCTTGGTCCGGTCGGCGCGCAGGCGCGGGTCGATGGAGAAGTAGAGAAGATCCACGATCAGGTTGATGCCCACGAACATGACCGAAATCAGCATCAGGTAGGCGGCCATGACGGGGATATCGACGAATTGGATCGCGTTGATGAAAAGGAGCCCCACGCCGGGCCACTGAAAGACCGTTTCGGTGATGATGGCGAAAGCGATGATGGCCCCCAGTTGCAGGCCCGTGACGGTGATCACCGGGACCAGCGTATTCTTGAGCGCGTGGCGGAAATTGACCGCCCGTTCCTTGAGCCCCCGCGCCCGCGCAAAGCGGATGTAGTCCTGCCGCAGAACCTCCAGCATCTCGGACCGGACCAGCCGCATGATCAGCGTCATCTGGTAGAGGCCGAGTGTAATTGACGGCAATATCAATGCCTTGAGCCCACTTTCGGTCAAGAACCCGGTGGACCAGCCGCCCAGCTTGACCGTATCACCCCGCCCGAAGGAGGGGAGCCATCCCAGCTCAACCGAGAAGAGGTAGATGAGCAGGATACCGATCAGGAAAGTGGGCAGCGAAACCCCTATCAATGATAAGGACATGATCAGATTGGCGGCGATCCCGTCGCGCCGGATCGCCGTGAAGACGCCCAGCACGATGCCGAAGAGGATGGCCAGAAAGCCCGAGACGGCGGCCAGTTCCAGCGTGGCGGGGGCGCGTTCGATCAGGATGTCGGAGACGGGACGGCCCTGGCGATAGCTGACGCCGAAATTTCCCTGAACGGCACCGGACAGGAACTTGACGTACTGGACCGGAAAGGGCTGGTCGAGCCCCAGCTGCGTGCGCAGCCGTTCGATGTCCGCCTGGGTGCGTTCCTGGCCCAGCATGTTGTCGATCGGGTCGCCCACGAAGCGGAACATGGAAAAGGCCACCAGCCCCACGATCAGTAGGACGAGGGCGGACTGCGCGACGCGTTGGATGATGTAGGCCAGCATTGGGCCAGTGGATACCTTCGCGGGGGGCGGGGTCAAGGGCTGACGCGGGGGGCAGGGGGGATTGATGGGCTTTGTGAGGGGGGAGGTCCGGGGCTACGGTGCTCCCCAGTGTCTACGTAGCCCCCGACCTGATCCCGGGCCTCTCGCTCAAGGAACCTATTGCGCCCCCGCCGGTTAGCCTCCCGACACTTGCACAAGGAGAAGTGCCCATGTCCTCATCGAAATCTCAGGATCAGATCTGGGACGAATGGCGCGACCTGGTCAACATGGCGCCGCAGGAGCTGGAAGACTGGCTGGAGACCGAGGAGAGCAAATCCGTCGGGGACAATGACGAGGGCGAAAGCACCGGTCACAGGTCGGGCCGCCGCATCGTCAGGATCAAGCGCACCAACAAGGATGATCTGACCGACGACCAGTGGGATCACATGGCCACCGTCGTCGGCTACATCAAGCGTCACCTCAGTCAGGGCGGGCCGGAAAATGACGTAGAGACCTCCGACTGGCGCTATTCGCTGATGAACTGGGGCCACGACCCGCTGAAGGAGGATGGATAATGTCATCTGCCGAAAAGACCGATCCGGAGCTTTGGGAAGAGGTGAAGGATGAGCTGATGGAAAGCGACAAGGGCGGCGAACCGGGCCAGTGGTCCGCGCGCAAGGCCCAGTTGGCCGTGCAGGAATACAAGCGCCGGGGTGGCGGTTATGCCGACGATGGGCCGGACCAGGAGGAGACCGATCTGCACCAGTGGACGGAAGAGGACTGGGGCACCAAATCGGGCGCCGAGTCTGCCGAAAGCGGGGAGCGGTACCTGCCCAGGAAGGTGCGGATGCTGCTGACCGAGGATGAATATGCCCGTTCCACGCAGAAGAAGAAGGACGACGATCAGCAGTTCGTCGACCAGCCCGACGATGTCCGTGAGAAGGTTTCTCACATCAAGGAAAATGGTCCCACCAGGGCGATGCTCATGGAGCGGGCGCAGGACCTCGACATCACGGGCCGCTCTGACATGACCAAGGATGAACTGCTGGAGGCCATCGAGGAGGCGACCGATGCGAATGGCCGCCGCAAGGGATCAGAAGTGGCGCTGGAGCAAAGGACCAAGGAAGACCTCTACGAAATGGCGCAGGCGCGCGACATCGAGGGGAGATCCGATATGACCAAGGATGAACTGATCGAGGCGCTCGCGCAGGAGTAACGCCCTCCCCCGCCGCGGATCATTGCTCGCTACTCCGCCACCGTCACCCAGCGCAGGATGAAGAAGTTGTCGGGCCGCTGCACCAGATCCACGGTCGCTTGCGCGCCCCAGACCAGGGGCTGCACGTACATCGGGATGTAGGCCACTTCCTTTTGCAGGATCACCGTTACCTCATCCAGCATCGCCTGCCGCTTGGCATCGTCAATCTCTGATTGGATCATCGGCAAAAGCGCGTCTACCCGCGCGTTCGAATAGCCGCCGAAATTCCATGAACCGAGCTTTTTCTCCTCATTTGGGGTGGCGGCGAGGAAGCGGATTGGGTGTTCGGCGTCGAAGGTGCCGGGGGACCAGCCCAGCAGATACATGTCGTAGTTGTCGGCCCGCAGTTCAGGCCAGTAGTTCTGCACCGGCATGGCGTCGAGCGTGGCACGGATACCGACCTGCGCCAGCATGCCGGTGATCGCCTGGCAGATGGCCTCATCGTTCAGGTAGCGGTCATTGGGGCACTTGAGCCCGAAGGAGAAGCCATCGGGATAGCCCGCATCGGCCAGCAGCGCGCGGGCGGCGGCGGGGTCATAGGCGGGACGGTCGGCCATGGCGTCGGAAAAGCCGCGCATGGCGGGGCTGACCAGTTGGCTGGCGGGTTCCGCATTGCCGCGCATGATCGTCTGAAGGATGGCGGGCACGTTGATGGCATGGGCCACGGCCTGGCGCACCCGGACGTCGGCAAAGGGGTTCCTGTCCGTGGTTTCGGCTGAGTACTTCAGCGCCTCGGCTTCGTGCGGGAAGCCCACCATGATGACCCGCGCCTCGATCCCCTGGATCACCTTGACCTTCGAATTCTGCAACAGCCGCGCGGTGTCCTGAATGGGGACCGGGTTGATCATGTCGATGTCGCCCGACAGAAGGGCGGCCACGGCGGTGGCAGGGTTCTGGATCGGCGTCAGTTCAGCGCGGGTGATGTTATGCTCCGCGCTGTCCCACCAGCCGCCCCAGGGTTCCAGCACGGTGCTGAGACCCGGCTGCCGTTCGGTGACGCGGAAGGCCCCTGTTCCATTGGTGTTGAGCGTGGCGTGGTTGCCGTTCTCCTTGTCGGGGCGGGTGGTGCTGTTCGCCTCGGCCCAGCCGCTGTCCATGATCATCCAGTTGGCGATGCTGTCGGGAAAGATCGGGTTGGGGGCGGAGGTCATGATGTCGACCGTATAGTCGTCCACCTTGCGCACCTCGGACACGGGTGCGAACCAGCTGCGTGTGTCCGCCTCCTCGGACGAGGCGCGCTGGTAGGAGAAAATCACATCGTCGGCGTTGAAGGTGCTGCCGTCGTGGAATGTCACACCATCGCGCAGGACGAACCGCCAGCCTTCGCCCGCGCCGATGGGCTCCCACGAGGTGGCCAGTGCGGGTTCGATCGACATGTCCTTGCCGCGCCGGACCAGCCCTTCGTAGACATTGTTGAGAAAGCCCAGGACAGGGGCGGAGTTCACTGCGTGGGGGTCCATCGTCTGGGGATCGGTGGTTTCGGCCCAGCGGAATTCGGCGGCCTGCAGGGCGGTGGCAAGACCGAGAAGGCAGGCCAGGGCGGTTGCGGTGGTTTTCATGTCAGCTCTCCCAAGTGGCGTATCGGACAGCGTGACCCGCCGCCGCCGGTCCATCATATCACATCTGCGCGTGACTGGCATCACGGGGGCCAGCCGCCGTTGGTCCAAGATCTGTGCTATAGTGCCCTGTGCCGGGCAGAAACGGCCGGGCACGCAAGAGGACATCACCAAAAGGACAAGGGACCATGGGATACAGAGACGATCTCTACCGGCCGGTCCACATGATCGGCTATACCGGTGCTTTGAACGCGTTTCCTTCTGTATATTTCTTCAATCCCGAAGACGGCTGTTACGGCCATATCACCCAGCAGCACACCCTGCCCGCCAACATCGGGCGCGAGAGCGTGAAGGATCACGAGGACTACCGGATCAGCAACGAATTCATCGATGGCAAGACCCGCAATGTCGAACGGCGCAACGGGCGCATCTTTCACCGCAGCCGGAACCCCTTTGTGCCGATTTGCGACAGCAGGTTCTTTCCCAATGCAAAGACAGACTTCAGATGCTACGCGCTGCTGGCCCCGGCCATCGTCCGCTTTCCCGAGATGAAGGAGTGGAGCCGCATGGGCCGGGACGAGCGGGAGGCCCACAAGCGGCGCTATTTCCCGACCTAGGGCCAGATCCTCAGGGCAGGTACGCGTGACGGATTCGAAGGAGAAAAAGATGAACTGGAAGCCGGAAGACTACCCCTCGGTCAGTCCCTATCTGCTGGTGCGGGAGGCCGAAGTGACCCTCGCTTTTGTTGAACAGGTTTTCGGCGCGGAAAGGCTACGGCTGCACATGCGCAAGGAAGGGCAGGGGGTCATGCACGCGGAGGCGCGGATCGACGACAGTGTGATCATGATGGGTGAGGTGGCGCAATCGCAGGAGGCCCATGTGCACATCTACGTGCCGGATGCAGAGGCGGCCTTTGCCCGAGCGTTGGCGGCAGGCGGTCAGGTGATCCAGCCGCTCCTGCGGCAGGCCGATGGCGACTACCGCGGCGGGGTCGCTGAAGGCAACGGCGTGATCTGGTGGATTGCCCAGGAAGGCGGTTAGGGGTTGCGGGGAGACGTGAGCAGGACAGGCGACACTCTGGCGCTCGCCCTCCCGGTGATCGGGCGCCCCTGAGTGAAGCCGAGCCTACTTTGGCACAAACCGCAGCGGCAGGCGGTCCAGGGCGTGTATGGCGTTGTTGGGCCGCCAGGTGGGCTCGCCCGCAATCTCGATCCGGTCGACCCGTTCGGCAAGAGCCCGCAGGATGGCCTGGCCTTCGGCCCGGGCGATGTTCTGGCCCACGCAGACATGGATTCCGGCGCCAAGTGCCAGGTGACCGACGGTCTTGCGGGAGATGTCGAAAACCTCGGGCCTGTCCCAATGGTCCGGGTCCATGTTGGCGGACCCCAGGACGCAGAGGATCTTTGTACCTTCCTCAATCGGGATCCCCGCAACCTCCGTCTTCAGGGCGGCGGTGCGGAAAAAGGCCTGCACCGGTGAGGTGAAGCGCAGGGTTTCCTCGAAGGCGGGCAGGGCCATGCCGTCGGGATCCTCCTTCAGCCTGGCATATTGTTCGGGATGAGTGGCGAGACACCAGAGCGCGTTGCCGATGCCTGTCACGGTGGTGTCGACGCCCGCCGACAGCAGAGAGCGGACCAGCATGCCCGCCTCATGTTCGGAAATCTCTCCCGCGTCTGCGGCGGCGTAGAACAGCGCGCCGATCCCGTCGCTGGTCAGCTGCGCGCGGGAACAGCGGTCAAGGATCCAGGGCATGATATCCTTGTTGCGCGCCATGGCGCGGTTGCGCAGGTCATTGTCCGGGCCGATGGCGTTAAAGACGATGGCCCCGAATTCGACCAGCATCCGGGCGTCCGGTTCCTTGATCCCGACCGCCTGCGGAAAGACCTTGGTCGGAAAGGCCTCGGCGATGTCGGTGACCGCCTCGATCTCTTCCTTCGCCAGCAGGCTGTCGATCAGCCGCTCCGCGTCCGCCTTGAAGGCATCGCGCAGTTCCCGCACGACCTTGGGCGAAAGGGCGCGCATGATCACGCGACGCGTCTTGGTGTGATAGGGCGGATCAACTTCAAGAATGATCGAGGCGGGGCGCCAGGGTTCTTCCAACCCGAAGTCGGACAGGCCCACGCCGCGCGAGGAAACAAAGCGTTCGTGGTCGGAAAAGACCTCTCGCGTGACCGCGTAGCCGCCGCAGGCCAGCACGCCGTAGCGTGGGATGTAGGCGAAAGGCCCCTGGGCACGCAGCGCCTCGAAATAGGTGCGTTGGGTCAGGTTGTCGGTGTCGTAGGGGTCCACATCGAGGATCGGCACGCCCTGGGGCGGCGAGATCTGCTTGTGGCCGTGAAATAGCGCGGTCGGTTCCATGAGCTTGCCTCTCCCTCTCTTCCGCACAGTCTGGCGGTTGTGACCGGCTCTGTCACGGGGGTTTGGCTTTTGCCTCGGCTCAGGCCCAGGGACATGCCTCCGGGCCCGCCGGTTGCAACCGACGCCCTGCCGCCGCAATTCGTTGAGACCGGTCGCGCGCTGACGGACCGGGTGCGGCTGATCCAAGGCAGCCTGCCGGATCTTCCCCCTGAGCCGGACCGTGGCGGCATCACGGTAAGCGATGTCCCCGCGGGAGGGGCGAGAGGGTGGTGTTGGTTCCTGAGGTGTAGCAGGTGCGCGGCGGGGTCAGGGGCAGACGCTGCGCTTGGCACCCGACGCATTGATCAAACGCTCCGGGCCCATACCTCCCAATCAAGGTGTTGCGTCAACGTTCGTCCGCTGACGCAACTGTCCGCGGTCAACCAGCCTTGAGATAAGGAATTGCGCCCGCGATATCCGTGTCATCAATCACGTGGAAATTGCTGACACTCCCCTGCTGTCGCGCCTGCCCGAACGGGGCGTATTCCGGATCTGAAGCAAAGCGATCCAAAGCGTCCCTCGTTGGAAATTCGAGGATCGCGATCAATGTGCTGTCTTTGTCAGCACCTTCCAAGGTTTCGATATTCCCACTACGGGACAGGTATTTTCCTCCGTGTTTCTTGACGAGGTTGTGAACATTGGCGGCATAGTTCGGAACCCAGCTGTCGTCGGTAACCTTGATATCGGCGATCAAAAATACACTCATCGATTTCTCCAATTGAACTTCAGCTTCGATCATCGAGGCCAATGTTGGGACGGTAAGGAGCCGCACCCAAGCAATCTAGTTACGAAACTGAACCGTCAGATTCAGTTTCTGAACTATGCGGATCAAAGACCAAGACCTAGGGTACTTTATGGAAAAAGGAGGCGTGAGATGACACAAGCCGGATACAAGCAATTTTGCCCCGTCGCGATGGCCTCAGAAGTGCTTTGCACGCGTTGGACGATGGTCCTGGTGCGAGAACTCGTTGCGGGAACCACCCGGTTCAATGACTTGCGACGTGGCGTGCCGAAGATGTCGCCCGCTCTTTTGTCGACAAGATTGAAGGAATTGGAACTGGCAGGCGTGGTTGAGCGCAGACCATCGAAAACAGACAAAGGTATTTTTGAGTATCACCTGACAAGCGCCGGGAAGGACCTTGGCCCCGTTGTCAAAGCTATCGGTATGTGGGGCCAGAAATGGGTTGAGTCATCGCTTTCACTGAAAAACCTCGACCCGTCCCTTTTGATGTGGGACATGCGGCGCAATCTTAACCCCAGTCCCCTGCCTCCTATCCGAACGGCAGTTCAGTTTCTGTACTCCGATTTGCCATCCACGAAGAACCTCTGGTGGCTGGTTATTGAACCTGACGGCGAAGTTGATCTTTGTTGGTCCGATCCGGGTTTCGAAATCAATCTATATGTGACCACGGACTTGCGAACGATGACCGCGATATGGATGGGGTTGGCCACTCTTGAAAGTGAACGGGACAAGATAGAGCTTTTGGGTGAAAAACGGGTGGCGGAAACCATGCAGGTTTGGCTGGGCCTAAGTCCCTTCGCCAAACAAAAGAAACTTGTCGCATAGCATGTCTGCCAACCTCGCAACGGAGGATCGCGTTTGGCTTTGAACCTGAGGCGGATCGGCATCTCCCCGCCCAACACCTGCCCGGCGTCGATTTGATCCGTTGGGTCCGAAAGTGTATGCTCGTCTCATCCAGCGATGGCAGCCACGCCCTGAACCGGGGGGGCGATGTCTGCTGGCTCACACCTCTCACTGCTTGATCGCTGGAAAGCAAAGGAGATAATCCTATGGATGTCCTCAAGACCAATGAAATTGCCCATGCCCTCTATCGCGCGCACGGAAGCAAGGCGGAGCTGGAGGCGGCGCAACGGGAGCGTGCCTGCAAGGATGCCGGAAACGGAGCCGAGGCCGCCAACTGGCGCGCAATCCGGGAAAGCATCCGTCAGGTGCGCGGCGCGAACCAGGGTTAAGTCATACCGCGCCGCAAGGACCCAAGCGCAGGCGGATCAGTCCTCTGTAGTCTGAAAGGCCTTGGCAATCATCTGCGCGCCCTCATGCTGCATCATGGCCGTCGCCAGTGCCACCGCCACTTCGGTGTGTGCATGTTCCGTCGCCGGACCAAATTCGTTCATCACCATCCCTTTGGCGACGTGGAGGTAAGCCTCGGCCCTGCTTTGGGACAGCTTCATCATTTCAGCCAATTGCGTTGAAGACATTTTCTGATCCCTCTCTGAGCGGTCTGTGCTGATCTTACTGGCCAGGACATCCGACCGGAACCCGAAACCAACTGACAGTCCGGTGCGCCGCGCTGGTCACGGCAGCACCGTGGGTCTACCCTGCGCTTGAGTTACGAAACGCGGCGGGGGCGTCTTGAGATGAATGAGCAGCACAGCGCTGATCTGGCGCGCCTGCAGCAAGAGCTTGTCCGCGCCCGGGAGCGGCTGACGGCGACGCAGGAGATCCTGGGGGTCGTCAGTCAGAGCCGGGAGGATGAGCAGCCCGTTTTCGATGCCATCCTGAAAAGTGCCACCCAGCTTTGCGAGGTGGCGGATGCCGCGCTCATGCTTCTGAACGCGGCGCAGGGCACCTTTGGCATGGCCGCCTACCTGGGAACGCGGGAAAAACCCGTGGGGCCAAACACCGAATGGTCCCTGGATGCGGCCTTGCCCGTCGCACAGTCCTTTCGGGAGGCCCGCACAATCCATGTCGAGGACATGAAGACGAGTGCGCCCTATCTGGAGGGGCACCCGACCTATCGTCACATGGTGGACACCGTCGGGTTGCGCACGCGGCTCTGCGTGCCCCTGCTGATAGGGGGCAAGGCCTTCGGGGCGATCGTGCTGAGCCGGATCAGGCACCAGCCCTTCAATGCAGATGAGATCGCCCTCATTGAAACTTTCGCCGCGCAGGCCGTCATCGCCATCGAAAACGTCCGCCAGTTCCGCGAGGTTCAGAAGCGGCTGGAGCGGGAAGAGGCTTCGCGCGAAATATTGCAGGTGATCAGCGCGTCGCGAACGGATTCAGCACCGGTATTCGATCTGATATTGCGAAATGCGGCACATCTTTCCGGCGCACCTTTTGCCAATCTGTGCCTCCTGAACGAGGCGCGCAGCCATTGGCATCTGGTTGCCCATTTCGGCGACGGTTTGCGTCACTTGACCGTGGGCAAGACCGCCACCCCCCTGGAGAGCGAGCTGGCGCCAGCCGTTGCGATACGGACGGCCGACATCGTTCACATCGAAGATCTGACCGATACCGACCTTTACCGGCAGGGCGATCCCGGGCGGGTCGCCATGGTCGAAGTGGAAGGCATGCGGACGATCCTGTGTGTTCCGCTTCTGAGCGGTGCTGACGCAATAGGATCCATCACGCTGTTCCGGCGCGAGGTGAAAGCCTTCACCAGCGACGAAATCGCCCTGGTCGAAACCTTCGCCGCGCAGGCGGTCATCGCCATCGAAAACGTGCGGCAGTTCCGCGAGTTGGAGGCGCGGCTGGCGCGCGAGCAGGCATCGCGCGATATTTTGCAGACCATCAGCGAAAGCCGACGCGACGATGCGCCGGTGTTCGAGGCGATCCTCGGCAACGCGGCCCGTCTTTGTAATGCGCCGATGGCCTGGCTCTTGCTGCTGAATGAGGACTGGACGGAGTTGTCGCTGGCTGCCTACCACGGCCTGTCGCGCCGGGCGTTGGAAATCGGTCAGACATGGGCACTTGATTGGAAAGGCCCGGTGACCGGGACGGGGATTGCCATTCGCGAGGCGCGCACCGTTCAGGATGAGGATCTTTCGCAGTCGGAGAGCTATCTGGCGGGCGACAGCGATATGCGCCAATTGGTCGATGAAGAAGGCCTGCGGACCCGGATTACAGTGCCCCTGCTGCAAGGTGGGCGCACCATAGGGATCATCATTCTCAGCCGTCGCGAGGTCTCCAGATTCAGCCCGGAGGATATCCGGCTGGTCGATACCTTCGCGGAACAGGCTGTGATCGCCGTTGAAAATGTGCGGCAATACAAGGCGCTGGAACGCCTCAATTCCGAACTGGGCGAGCGGGTCGAGGCCCAGGTGGAAGAGATCGAGCGGATGGGCAAGCTGAAGCGGTTCCTGCCCACGGCGGTCGCAGACCGGGTGGTGTCATCTGGATCGGAAGACATGCTCAAGAGCCACCGCGCCCTGCTGGGTGTGCTTTTCTGTGACATCCGCGGCTTTACGGCCTTTTGTGAAACGGCAGAGCCGGAAGAAACCATCGAGGTGCTGCAAACCTATCACGAGGAGATGGGCAAGTTGATCAATGACCACGGTGCCGGGGTCGATCACCGCATGGGCGACGGCATCATGGTGCTGTTCAATGATCCGCTCCCTTGCGAAGACCCGGCGGGGGAGGCCGTGCGGCTGGCCACCGCAATGCGCGCGCTGATGGCCGAGCTTTGCAAGAAATGGAAACGCATGGGCTACAGGCTTGGCTTCGGGGTCGGCGTGTCACTGGGGTATGCGACGGTCGGGATGGTCGGCTTTGAGGGGCGGTTCGACTACACGGCATCGGGCACGGCGGTGAACCTTGCCTCGCGGCTTTGCGATGAGGCACAGGATGGGGAGATCCTGCTTAGCCCCAAGGCCGCCATCGCGGTGGAGGACGATTACGAGGTCGTATCGCGCGGGGAGCTGTCGCTGAAGGGGCTGCGTGAACCACTGGAGGTTTTCAGGCTTGCGGAGCGGGCGGCCTGAGAAGGCAGGGATTCCTGCCGTCGGACGGTCCTGCCCCCCGAAGGGGGCGTAAATGAATGTGATTTTCTTCGCGTCTATGCTTAACTGACCCATCGGTCCCATCCCCGGGACCAGCCACCGCAACACCTTTCCGGAGGCGCCGATCGACCAGGAAACGCCTTCAATCCTCCGACTTGCTTTTGGTGATGGCACGCCGCGCAAGGCCTTCATGACTGCCCTGGTGGTCGGAACCATGCTGACCGCGATCAATCACGGCGACACGATACTGGCGGGCGTCTTTCCGCCCCCGCTGAAGGTGCTTCTCACCTATTGCGTGCCCTACTGCGTGACCACCTGGGGCGCCGTGACGGGAAAGCTGGCCCAGATGAAGCGGGCGCACCAAAGGGCCCATACCGACAGTCCGCGCAAGGAAATACCACGATGAATGCCGAGCAGTTCTTTAACCAGAAGACCATTCTGGACCTCAGTTTCTTCAATTTCCGCAATGCGATCACGGCCGCCTACTTTGCCGATCAGGACCTGTCGATCCTGAGGGTGAACGACAATTTCAGGGCCTTCTTTCCGATCCTGGGCAACGTCACCAATGCCTCCATGCTGGATGTGCTGGAACAGCTTGGGGTGCCTCTGGAACAGATCGAGGTCTTCAGGACCGGGCTGGAGAAGGACGGATCAGTGCTGCTGCCGAAGGTGGCGGTCAAGGTCGATGGGGAGGAGCGGATGTATTCCCTGCTGTCGGCCTATACGCACGACAGCGACTTTTCCTATCTCAACGGGGTCCAGGGGCAGTTCGTTGACCGGACCGATGAATGGGCCCTGCGCCGGGAACGCGAGAGCCTGCTGGAGCAGAAGATCCGCGACCGGGAATTGATCGAGGAAAAGAGCAGGCAGCTCGAAAACCTGGCCAACCGCCTGGCCAAGTACCTGTCACCGCAGATCTACAACAGCATCTTTTCCGAAACCGAAGACACCTCTCACACGCACCGGCGCAAGAACCTCACCATCTTCTTTTCGGACATCGTTCAGTTCACCGATCTGAGCGATACGCTGGAACCCGAGCGGCTTGCCGCCGTGATCAACTCCTACCTGTCTGAGATGACCAATGTCGCGCTCGACTGTGGCGGGACCATCGACAAATTCATCGGCGATGCCATCCTGATCTTTTTCGGCGATCCCGACAGCGAGGGGGAGGCCGAGGATGCGCTGAAATGCGTGGAAATGGCGGTGCGGATGCGCGAGCGGGTGCAGGAACTGCAATCGGTCTGGCGCAAGAAGGGCGTGCCCCAGGGTATCAAGGTGCGGATGGGTATCGCGACGGGCTATTGCACGGTGGGCAACTTCGGCTCTGACCAGCGGCTGGATTATACGGTTCTGGGCAGCCCGGTGAACCTGGCCGCCCGTTTGCAGACGCAGGCAGATCCCGACACCATCATCATGGATGAGAACACGTTGTCGCTGATCGAGGGGTCCGTGAAGACAAGGCCAAAGGGTGAATTCGTCCCGCGTGGGTTTTCCCGTGCCGTGCGCTATTACGAGCTGGAAGAATTTTCGGCCCGGGCCCGCCGCGCCCTGCGGCACCAGATGATGCACGTGGGCGCCCATGTGGAAGTGACCCTGACCGACAACTCAGACATCCGCGCCGCCATCGAGGAACTGCGCGAGATCCAGAACAAGTTCGAGCGGGAACTGAGCTCCCGGGAAGAGGAAGGCTGAAGCCTATTCCACTGTCACCGTCACTTCCTCGCTCATCACCGGCGGGTCGTGCGGGACGTGGTTCAGATCGCCCAGCAGAAGCCGCAGGGTGTGGGTGCCCGCAGGCAGATCCGTCGTGACCTGTGTCTGTCCCCCGCCGAAATGGACGATCTGATCGGTGGCGGGCAGGCTCGTATCCAGGTCGAGTTCACCCGGATCGGTGTTGATCAGCAGATGATGGTGACCGGTCTTCTCCCGCTCCGTTCCCGCCGGGGCGACGCCCATCCCCTCCAGACCGAAGACGATTGTGACGGGGTTGCTGACCGTCTCCCCGTCAGCCGGTGAGACGATGTAGGCCCGCGCCTCCTCGGGTGCGGCGTTGCGATGCCCATCGGCAAAGGCTGCGCCCGCCAGCAAGACACTTGCTCCGAGCGCGAAGAGTTGAGCTTTCATCGAATCCTCCAATCTATTTTTGCGGTGCTGAAATGATAACACAGAACGAGCGCCGCCCGGTGCCGCGTCGCGCCCGGTCTCAGGGGCAGGGGCAGGGTGCCTGCCTGTCCCGTGGCTCAGTAGTCGATGATGAAATAGACCTGCAGCCCGTCAATTCCGTGGATGACATCGCGTTGCACATGGGCATAAGCTGCCTCGCCGGTGGTAAGATCCCAGGCGGCAGTGCCGCGGACGAAATCAGGGCCACGCGCTTCGAACCGGGTGACACCGGGGTCCCCCGCAGTTGGCGTAACTTCAAGATTGCCGGGCAGCTCACCCTTCGCAATCTCTTCGCGCACGCGGTCCTTCACAAGCCGGTCATAGAAGGTGCCCGTGAAGGCTGCCACGGATTGCCCGCCACGGTTGGCCTCGGCAGGCAGGCGCGCGCCCTGCGACTGGAGTATGACGCTCTGGGAAAGGTCGTAGAGGCGGTTGGTGATCTCTATTTCCTCGACCGTCAGGTTCCGGTGCTGGACGACAGGCTGGATCAACAAAAAGCTCATTGCAGAATACCTCCTTAACCCCCCTCTCTGGCTTCGGGCCATTCGCAACGCGCACGGTACAGTATCGGAATGTCACCGGCCTTCATCGGGCCAGAGGGGATGATCATATCACAAATCTTGCCGTTTTTCTCCCCTCGCTTTTTGGTAAGGGAGCTTGGATGACCTGATCTTGTGCCACCCTGACAATCGGGCAGAGCGAGCGGGCAACCGCCTGCCCATGTCGCTGTGGCGGCCTGTCCGCAGTGTGATCCTTTCCGCGTCGTCGGAGCGGGCATAGGCTGCCAGCCCGGCCGCTTTATGGGACCCGGTCACCCTTCGCTTTCTGGAGATTTAATGCACAAACCCATTTGGCCTAATAGTGTCGGGATACTCTCGGAGCCGGTTGACCGATGCCAATGCCACGGACCTGCAGGCACGCTTTCAGGAAATGGCGCGCCTTTCTGGTCGATAGGAAAGAACGGATGTTCTTTGAATCCGAAATACAGCCTACACCGCCGTTGACGCAGTGCTGCAGGTGTTTCGACGTCGCATGACCGCACAGCCGGATTTCTTTCGAACCGGGACTTGCCGATTGCGAAAGATCAATGGGGCGTCTCCCTCCTTCTTTCATACTCCCAACGCATTGATCTTCGAGCTGTGTCTGAATCCGTTGAATCAAAAGGGAGACGAGCAGAATGCAAAGACGCCATTTTATAAAACTCTTCCTGGCCAGTTCGCTGAGTGGGGCGGGCCTTGGGCTTTCGGGATGTG
The DNA here is from genome assembly GCA_013002405.1 of Sulfitobacter sp. GTDB lineage: Bacteria > Pseudomonadota > Alphaproteobacteria > Rhodobacterales > Rhodobacteraceae > Sulfitobacter. The sequence continues at coordinate 21,873 of JABDKA010000202.1, forward strand.
AGGAGTATGTCAGCGGACCCTACGGGCGCTATGATTACGATTACTATCCTGACAATGATGTCTATTATCATGCCTGGACCGGCTCATATTTCTATGTTCGAAATGGCGTCTGGATCCGGTCACGAAGCCTTCCGGTCCAAATCGTTCTCAGGCCCTATTACCGGCGGCGGATCTATGTCAGCGATCGGTATCCCTATGCGCGCAATAGGGAACATCGCCGGAGATACCCACCCAGAACGGACAGACCTTCCCGGAAAGACAGGATCATTTCGGAGCGCGAGAGGCGGCGACGGGAGGAGTTGCGGCGTGATCGGCGGGATCAGCGGTTTGATCGCTACCGGACCGAGCGTGAACAGCAGCGGCGGCGGGATCAGATGCGCGAACGTGCCCGGATTGAGCAGGAACAGAAGCGTCGGCGAGAGTTGCGGCGCGAGCGCGTCCGGACCGAGCAGGAACGGCTAGAGCTGCGGCGCGAACGCATCCAGAACGAGCAGGAGCGACAACAGCGGCGAGATCAGAGGCGCGAGCGCGTCCGGACCGAGCAGGAACAGCAGCAGTGGCGGCGATCGCGGCGCGAGAGGCAGAGTAGCCCACAGTCCTGAAACCAGTCTGGCGTGGCATGGGGCAATGCTTCACTGGCCCGATGGCGGCCGGTTCGATCTGATCTGCGAGTTCTGCTAGCAGGTCAGGATACCCCGGTTACCTGTGGTCGACTTCGGCTTGGGTCCCAGGGAATCGGCCGACCCACCAAAAAAGGCCCCAGCAGAACCGGGGCCTTTCCTCAGACTTCTCTCAGCCCGGTCAGTTCATTTTGAAGTACTTGAACTTTGGCGCATCGTCGGGCGCGACGATGGTGTCGACGCCGGACTTCATGCCCCAGTTCAGCACCTGGTGGTGGATCGGCACGTAAAGCGCCTCTTCCTGCACCACCTGCCAGATCTCAGCGATCATGCCGTTGCGCGCCTCAAGGTCGGTCTCGGAGGCCAGCGCCACGATCTTGGCGTTCAGCTCGTCGTTGTTGTAGCGCGTGGCGTTCCAGGAGCCGTACTTCTCGCCCCGTCCGTGCACGAGGAAGTTGAAGACGTACTCCGAGTCATAGGTCGGCACGCCCCAGCCCAGCATGTAGAAGTCGGTTTCGAGGTTCGACAGCAGCGGGAAGTGCTGCGCCTTGGGTTTGGCATCCAGGTTCACGGTGATGCCGATCTGGGCCAGCATGCCGACAGCCGCCTGACAGATCGCCTCATCGTTGATGTAACGGTCATTCGGGCAGTCCAGCTGGACCGAGAAGCCGTCGCCGTAGCCTGCCTCAGCCATCAGGGCCTTGGCCGCCTCAACGTCCGTCTTCGATGCGCTGTCCATTTCCTCGGTCCAGCCATTGACGAAGGGCGGGGCGATCATGCCGGCGGGCGCCGACTGGCCGCGCATGACGACCTGCTTGATCGCGTCCCGGTTGATGGCCATGTTCACCGCCCTGCGCACGCGCACATCGGCGAAGGGGTTCTTGCCCTCCACATTGTCATTGGCCAGATCATCGTCACCCGAGTTCATGCCGAAGAAGGTCACCCGGTTCTGGGGGGCGGTGCGCACGTCCAGACCATCGGTTCCGGCCACGCGGCCCAGGTCCTGCACGGGCACGTCCTGAATAAAGTCGACCTCACCCGACAGCAGGGCCGCCACACGGGTCGCGGCGTTCTGGATCGGGGTATAGACGATCTCGGTCACTTCCATGGGGAATTCGTTCTTGCCCCAGTAGGTTTCGTTGATCGACAGAACCGTCTTCACGTCGGGCTCGCGGGAGACCAGCTTGTAGGGGCCGGTGCCCATGGCATTCTTGGCGGCAAAGGTATCCTCGCCCCCCTCATAGTCCTGCACCTTGACGGCATTGTTCGCCTCGGCCCAGTCCTGATCCATGATGAACAGGTTCGTCAGGTTGTTCGGCATGATCGGGTTGGGACCGTTGGTCTCAATCTCGACCGTCATCGGATCAGGCGCGCGGACCTCTTTCACCGAGGCCAGCAGCTCCTTGTAGTCGCTGTCTTCCGTCATGGCCCGGTCCAGGCTGAACTTCACGTCAGAGCTGTCGAAGGCGCTGCCATTGTGGAAGGTCACGCCATCACGCAGCTTGAAAACCCAGACGTTGGGGTCTTCTTCGGATGGTGCCCATTCGGTCGCCAGTGCGGGCACGATGGCGCCGGTCATGTCGCGCATGATCAGCGGTTCCATGATCTGGTGGGCGAGCGCGGAGGTGGGGCCTTCGTTCTGCGCGTGGGGGTCCAGCGTCAGGGCATCGCCCGCGCGGGCCCAGTTCAGCGTCTCGGCCGTGGCCAGGGCCGTGCTTGACATAAGAAGCGCCGTGGCCAGCAGGGTGGTTGTCCGTTTCATCGTAATCTCCCGGTTGTTTTTCTTGGTGGCCGCAGTCTTGGGGAAGGGCGGCGCGGGTGCAAGCCATTATTTTGAGTACAAAGAAAAGGGGAAGGGACGTCAGGTGCAGGTGCCTGCGATTTGTTCGGAACAACTTTGAAGAGGTCCGCGTTCGCCCTTTGATTGTCGGCCAGACTGGCCGCATCAACACCGGATCGAACGGCGCGCGGTGGGTTTCATTACCTCGTCCCCCCTTGCGCCGCCGATAAAGGGGAGTGTGGGGCCAACCCACACTCCCTTTTTGATCTGTCTCATCAACGGGGTGACCCGGACCTCAAGCGCCCGCCCTATTTCTTTGCGCTTTCCGGGGACAGTACCATCAAGCCAAGTCCCAAACCGTCATCCAGGCACTCGAGGGAGATGGTGGCGGCATCCAGCCTTTCGAGACGGACCTCAAAGCCCGCAAACTCACCCGTCAGCTCTTTGTCAGCCGGTTCGGTTGCAAGTGTCGCCGCGATGTCCCGCGCCTCAACCGCCGCCACCATGGCCTCGTGCACCGCACCAAGGCTCTGACCACCGGTTTCGACCATGATTTCGGGACCCTCATCAAACCCGATTAGGATTCCGCCCCCCGTTGCCTCTCCGTAGGCCTGCAGGACAGCAATCTGACCGCTTTCGGCAAGGTTGACCGCGGCATAGGTCTCTTCCCGCCCGCCTTCTGGGACATAGGCTGCCAGTTTTGTCGTCTTGGTCTTTTCCTTGGTCTTGCCCTTGTCGTACTTGTAATTTTTCAGTGTGAAGCCCGCCTTGTTGGAAATGATCACGATAGGCAGGGACACCTCATGTGTCCCCGAGAAGATGACCTTGGCCTGACCCGCCCCGATGCCCCTTTGAGCCGCGGCGAGCGCGTCAATCTTTGCCTTGAGGGCCGCGGCGATCTTTGCTGCCTTTTCCGTCGCCGTGTCACTGGCTTTGATATCGGCTTTTGCTTCGACTTTGAATTTCGGCCCACCCCCGTCGCCCTGAAAGGTAACGGTCACTTTGACCTCTCCGTCTTTCTTTGGTTTTCCGATGTCCAGTCTCAGCGATTCCTTTCCTGCATCGGGCATGACAATCCTCCACATCTGTTTGCCGGGGTCACACGCCCCGGGACGGCGGCGATTGTGCACAATACTGCAAATTCACTCATTTTTCCACTGCAAGGCGAAACACGTGATCTGGGACAAAGCCCTTTGCCCCGCGCGCCAGACTGCTAGGCTTGGCCGAAAAGAGAGGGCAGGGCATGACGGTTCTCAGGGCAGAGAGTGCGGCAGTGGTGGCGGAGGTGCCGGTGACGGCAGGCACGAAGGTGCGCGCGGGCACGGTGCTGCTGGTGACCGAGCTGATGAAGATGCGTCACGACATCCGCGCGCCGCACGACGGTATCGTGGGGCAGGTGCGTGTTACCGTCGGACAGGAGCTTTTGGGCGGTGAGCCGCTGCTCACCCTTGATCCGGCGAAGGTGGAGGGGGTGGCAGAGATGGCAGCCGAGACTGCCCGCCCCGAACTGACGGATTTCGAAGCCCGCATGGCCCTGCTGAAAGACAGCGCCCTGCCCGAGGCCACCGCCAAGCGCCACGCCAAAGGCCTGCGCACCGCGCGGGAGAACATCGCCGATCTCTTCGACGTAGGGTCCTTCACCGAATACGGCGCGCTCGCCATCGCGGCCCAGCGGTCCCGGCGCGATCTGGCGAAGCTGCAAACCCAGACGCCCGGGGACGGGATCATCTGCGGCACCGGCACCGTGGGCGGACGGCCCGTGGCTGCCATGGCCGTGGACTACCGGGTGCTGGCAGGCACCCAGGGCTATTACCATCACAAAAAGATGGACCGCCTGATCGAGGTGGCGGGGCGCGATGCGCTCCCCATCGTGCTATTTGCCGAAGGGGGCGGGGGGCGGCCCAATGACTATGACGTGGGGCAGGTGATGGCGGCGGGGCTGAACATCACCTCCTTCCGCCATTTCGCCACCCACAAGGGTCCCAAGATCGGCATCGCGGCGGGCTACTGCTTTGCCGGGAATGCCGCCCTTTTCGGGGTCTGCGACCTGCGCATCGCGACGGAGCAAAGCTTTGTCGGCATGGGCGGCCCCGCCATGATCGAAGGGGGCGGCCTGGGGGTGGTCAAGGCAACGGAGGTGGGACCTTCGGAGGTGCAGGTGAAGAACGGCGTGATCGACCTTCTCACAGGCGATGAGGCCGAGGCCGTCGCCGCCACCAGGCGCATTCTTGCTTTGCCTCAAGAGCTGGAAACACAGGAGATGGATGGAAACGCCTTGCGCACCCTCATCCCCGCCGACCGTACCCGCGCCTACGACATGCGCCAGGTCATTACCACGCTCGCCGATCCCGGTAGCTTTACCGAGCTGCGCCGGGGCTTTGGCACCGGCATGATCACCGGCTTCGCGCGCATCGGGGGCCGGGCCATGGGCCTTCTGGCCAACAATCCCCTGCACCTGGGCGGCGCGATCGACGCCGCAGCCGCCGACAAGGGCGCGCGTTTCCTGCAGCTTTGCGATGCCTGGGGCCTGCCCGCGCTCACCCTCTGCGACACGCCCGGTTTCATGGTGGGCCCGGAGGTTGAGAAGACGGGGCAGGTGGCCCATGTCTCGCGCCTCTTTCTCGCGGGTGCGCATTTCGCCCAGCCCCTGGTCACGGTGATCCTGCGCAAGGGCTACGGGCTGGGGGCCATGGCCATGGCGGGCGGTGGTTTTGACCGGCCCTGTCTCTGCTGCGCCTGGCCCTCGGGAGAGATCGGCGCCATGGGCATTGAAGGGGCCGTGCGTCTGGGTTACCGCGACCACCTTGCCGCCATCGCAGATGAGCAGGCGCGGCAGGCGGAGTTCCAGCGGCTGGTGGAGGAGATGTTGGAACGGGGCAGGGCGCTGAATGCCGCAAGTTTCCTTGAGTTCGACGCGGTGATCGACCCCGCGGAAACGCGCGGGGTGATCCTGCGGGCGCTGAGAGCGGCCGGTCCCACGCGACCTTCGGGGCGTTATCCGGACGCCTGGTAGGGGGCTGCTTCTTTTTCCGGCGCGGCGCGCCTTGTGATCGGTGGGCAGCCTCTACCGCAACAAATCCTTTCGCATCCGCCCGTGCACGCCCTTTTCCTGGTTTACCGACTGGGTCACCGCGAAATCCGCCGCCATTGAACAAAGCTGGTAGGCTTCGGTCTCCGTTATCCCTGCACGCTCACAAACCATCGCAATCATCTCCCGCAGGGCAATCTTCAGCGCCTCATCAAGGCTGGCGTGGAAGCCCATCGAAATGATTTCATCCGGCGTCTCGGCCCGGGGCCGGGCGACGGTTGCCCCCTTGCCCTTCAGAACCTCAAACCGGAAAGTCCCGGTCAGGGCCGTCTCCAGCGCGGTGATGCAGACCTCCCCGTCGCCCTGACAGCCATGTCCGTCCCCACAGGAAAAAAGCGCGCCCTCCGCAAAGACCGGCAGATAAAGTGTGCTGCCCGCCGTCAGCAGCTTGAGATCCATGTTGCCCCCGAAGGTGCGCGGCTGGATCGAACTGAGCTCCCCCCAGTCGGGCGCGGGCGCCACCCCCATGACCCCAAAGAAGGGGGCCAGCGGCAATTCGGTCCCCCAGGGCAGTCGGCAGGTCCCCCTGTCCCGGTCGATGGGAATGATCGTGCGCGTCTCAGACGAAACTGGAAACTCACCCGGCAGGGTCCCGGCGGCGGGGCGCACGACATTATAGCCCCAATCCGCCCCCAGCCTGATCTCCTCGATCTCGACCCTGAGAAGATCCCCCGGCATGGCCCCCGTGACGGCCAGGGGCCCGGTCAGCAAATGCGCCACCCTCGGCAGATCCGTCTCCAGAATGGCCGCGTGCGCCGGATCCACCGTCATGCCCGACCCCGCCTCCGGCAAAACCTCCTCCCGCCCCGAAAAGGTCTGAATGGTCACCGGGTCCCCCGCAGATACCGTCATCACCGGCGGCAGATCATGCCAGAACCGGCCCCAATGCACGGTATCGGGAGTGGCGGCGAGATGGTGGTGGGTCATGGCAACACTTTCGGATGAAGGACGGAGTGTGCGGGCAGCGTCCTACAAGGTGGGGTGGCGTGCAATGGGGCGCTCGGGCTGTGCCGCGGATGATTGAAGAGGGCTTGGCGTCCGTTTTATGTCATCTATGGTCGGTTCAGCGGACGAAACGAAAGTCGATTGCTGAACGCAACGGTAGTTTCTTAGAAAGCGTATTCTGAAGTTGAATGAACAACCAGTTCTCCTGATCCTTCAAAGCAGACGCGGGTTTCGCCAAATGCAGAGTGCTTTCCCATCTTCAATACTACAGATTCAATGATCAGGTCGTCGCCGATGGCAGGGCAT
>JABDKA010000210.1 GCA_013002405.1 Sulfitobacter sp.
TGAGCGGCACGCAACCCCTCATTCTGCCGTCGGCATGGCGGCGATAAATCAAACAAAAGCCGGGGCATGCCCCGGCTTTTTCATCTGATCAGAATAGACTGAACAATCAGCCCTTTTCTTTCTCCCAGGGTCCAAGCATGTGGTTCATTGAGATGGAAGGCTGCTCACAACCAGCCTCTCCCACAATGCGTGCCGGAATTCCTGCGACTGTCTTGCAGGGCGGCACATCTTCCAGCACCACGGAGCCGGCCGCAATCCGGCTACAATGGCCAATGCTGATGTTGCCCAGCACCTTGGCTCCCGCCCCGATCAGGACACCATCCCCGATCGTGGGATGGCGGTCCTCCTCTTCCTTGCCAGTCCCACCAAGCGTCACGGAATGAAGCATGGAGACATTATCCCCAACCACTGCCGTCTCACCGATGACGATGGAATGGGCGTGATCGATCATGATCCCCTTCCCCAGGATGGCTCCGGGATGGATATCGACCCCAAAGATCTCGCTGACCCGCATCTGCACGAAATAGGCCAGATCGCGGCGTCCCTTGGTCCAGAGGTGGTGCGCGACCCGGTAGGCCTGAACCGCCTGGTATCCCTTGAAATAAAGGATGGGTTGCAGAAGCCGGTGACAGGCCGGATCGCGCTCATAAATCGCGGCAAGGTCCGCTCGCGCGGCCTCAATCAGTCCAGGATCGTCCGCATAGGCATCCTCAACGATCTCGCGCACGACAACCATGGACATCTCATTCGATGCCAGTTTGGCCGCGATCCGGTAGGAAAGCGCCTTCTCGATGGACTTGTGATGCAGGATACAGGCATGGACAAAGCCGCCGATCAGCGGCTCATCCCTAAGCGCCTGTTCGGCCTCTTCGGTAATCCGGTCCCAGAGGGGGTCGAAAGATGCGATCTTGCTGCGCGGTTCTGCCATGGCGGGTCTCCTCTGCTGACCCTCACATAGGGCGCCCTGCCTCAATAACCAAAGAGGAATGGTGCGATCAATGAAAAAGCCCTCGTCAGATGTAAGTTTTTCTTAAACATCGTCATCTCGCTCTGCCGCGAGTGCCTCCGTAAGGCAGCGCAAGCTGGCCAATCCAGCAGGCCTGTTCCAACTCAATTCCGGCCCCATGGGAAAGCGGGCCGCCGCCGCCATAAGCGTGCCATTGCCCCATTGCGGATGGACCCGACCCAGCCGCCGAGTGTAGCGATCGGCCAACTCAGCCTCCCTTACGATCCTGCGGCAAAGCCTGGCCCGGTCTTCCGGTATTGCGGCCACCAGCACCCGCATTACCGCCCGCAGATCGCTGATCAGGACAGGCCGCATCACCCCGCAACGCGCAAAACACGTGCCGGGCCAGGTCCGTAAGCCGCCGATACCTGCGCCACGCTCACCTCGAAGATGGACCCGACCCCATCGGCGGCCTGCGCCGACGCTCCATAGGTCCAGGAGCGGCTGGAAAGGGTTTCCATACGCACCACTTCGCCACCTCGGAACACCCGCAGCAGGTAGGTTTCGCTCTCCTCACCCAGTGGCACTTCGGGCGTCTCCCAGGTATCCCCATCGATCCGGGTACGCCTGATCCAGTCGAACTGCCGGTCCCCACCCGCGAGCAAGGACTGCCGCAGGTGACAGGGACTCAAGGGACGCAGGCCATTGCCGGACACCACCTCGATCCGGTGGCGATAGGCGCTATCGTCAAGGGGGCGCTGCGCGGGTCCGATACGGAAATGCTGCTGGATCCGGCGCAGGGCCGGGCTGAACCCGATCTGTTCTGGCGCGCCGTTCAGAAGGACAAAGACGGATGCCACCGACCACTCGGCCGGCATAAGCGCGTCCGAACCGGCCTGCCCCCGCAACAGCCCATTCAGCCGCCAAGTCTGTGGTCCAATCAACTCTGCATCCTGAAACTGAAAAACCTCCCAAAGGTCCATCGACCCATTGCCAATGGCTGCCAGGTTGCCGCCACTCAGCAGCGCCTCCTCGGGGATCGATTCCAGTTGGCCCTGACCCAGGCGCACGACCACCCCGTCGCTCCGGTCAATCAATCCGGGACAGGCCGCCTTCAGAACGCTCTCCGTCACGCCCATGCTGGCCGGTTGGCGGATCACCGTGTTGAGCTGATAATTCGCATCCGCGCTCGATTGGTAAACAGCCACACCCCCCGGCCAGGGATCGGCACCCGCCGCCACATAGGGCGCATGAGGTACTTCATCTCCGCGCAGCAACGGCAGATCAAGAAAATGCGCACTGACAGGAATGGGAACTATGAATGGGCGCAGGGTCACGATCTCTTCGTGAATATAAGCCAAATCATAGACCTCGGGTTCAATCCTTACCGCTTCGACGCTCTGCACCTCAGCCTGTTCGACACGGTCTATGCGGTAGCGCCCCGGCCCCTCTTCCCCCTCACCTGGCAGCTCGATCACATCGCCTGCCCCCAGATCCCACTGCGAGGGCGGCAGAGCAAGCCGGACCGTCTCACGCGCCACCCGTGCCTCCGTCAGCCAGCGTTCGGCCACCTGCCGCCCCTCGCCGCGCGTCAGGGCCATGTTCAACTCGCTCGAGGTGACCGCATGAGTCGCCTCATCCGCCAGCACCGCCTCTTCCACGACCACGTCGAAATCGGCATCGGACTGGACGAATCTCACCCGCACCCGGCCTGATACTTCGGCGTCCGCTTCGCGCACCTGCTCGGTGGTTCCTTCTAACTCATCGCTGACGGCCAGCCGCGCCGGATCAAGCACCGTCGGTGAAAGGCCATCCCGACTGCGGAAGGTCAGTATGCCGTCCCGCTCCACGGCGTCGAATCCATAACGGATCATCAGCGGTTGCAGGGCCGCCCGCGCGTCCGACACCTGATCCACCGCATAGCCACGGACATAGCCGTAGAGGCCGTCAGTACTAAAGTGCTCAAGCCCCGCCTCCGCACAGATTTCCCGCACCACCGATGCCAGGGACCTCGATGAGGTCCGACCGTTGATCCAATGACCGCGCGGATAGTTCTCTCCGTCGCTCCACTTTTCCACGTCGTTGGGGAAAAAGGGGTACGGCCGCGTGTCTCAGGTCCAGACAAAGGCGCGCTGCATGTTAAGCATACGTCCTTCGTACTCGGTCGAGACTGGGTTGTTCCCCGGGTCCGTCCAATGCTCCGACATAGCCCTCAGATATTGCATCTGAATCAGCCCGTCCCGTGCCCCTGTCGAATGATAGGGCAAACGGCTTTCCGAACTTTTGAGGTCCAGGAACTTGTTCGGTTGGTTCGTGCCCTTGTCCACGGCCGCACAACCGTACTCCGTAAACCATATCGGTTTCGATTGGGGCTGCCAGGCGGTCGGCCCCGGCTGCCGCACCCCGTTGATCCGTTCGTGGTGCGGGTTGCGCCACCAATTGCGGATGCCCTTGTAGCGATGGACCCAAGGCTCGCCTTCGTCCCCGTCGGTGATCTCGGTACGGATCTGCGCCGCCCGCGCTTCCTCGGAATGGTAGAACCAATCGTAGCCCTCACCGCCTTCGACGTTCGATTTCAGATAATCGAGGTCATAGATCGCATCCCAGATCTCACCGTCCAGATGCCCCTCCTCGTCCCGCCAGTCCGAAAGCGGCATGTAGTTGTCGATGCCTATGAAATCGATATTGGCGTCGGCCCAAAGTGGGTCGAGGTGGAAATAGCGATCCCCTGACCCATCCTGTGGCACGTGGCCGAAGTACTCCGACCAGTCCGCCGCATAGCTGATTTTGCATGCGGGCCCCAGGATCGCCCGCGTCTCTGCCGCCAGCGCGATCAGCCGCTGGACCGCGATAAAGACATCGTCCGCGCCACGGATCTGCGTCAGCCCACGCATCTCAGAACCGATGCAAAAGGCCTCAACGCCGCCAGCGGCGGCACAAAGTGCCGCGTTGTGCAGGATAAAGCGGGTCAGGCTCCACTCCTCCGGACCGGAGTAGATCACAGACCCTGCAGCAACCGCAAAGACAGTGGCCGAAACCGTCCCGAAAAAGGCCGAAACCTGAT
>JABDKA010000023.1 GCA_013002405.1 Sulfitobacter sp.
AAGCAAGCGTCCCTGATAGGACACACCGGCCCCCGTCACGATACGCCCCACTTCAAAGGCCGCATGCCCTTCGCCCGCGAAGGCCGCCTTGGCAGCCTCCAGCTGCGCCGCGGGCACAACGGCGATCATCCCGACGCCCGCGTTAAAGGTCTTGAGCAACTCCGCCTCTTCCATGCCACCCTGCGCTGCCAGCCAGCGGAAGACCGGCGGCAGGTCCCAGGATGCAAGGTCAATCTCTGCGCCCAATCCCTCCGGCAAGATGCGCGGCAGGTTTTCGGTCAGCCCGCCGCCGGTGATGTGGGCAAGGGCAGTGACAGCGTCTGCCCGGAGGGTCGCGACCGCGCCTTTGACGTAAAGCCGCGTGGGCTTCAGCAGCGCCGCCCCCAGCGTGCCATCGGACCAGGGGCAGGCATCATCCCATCCCAGCCCGCTCAACTCAACGATGCGGCGGACCAGGCTGTAACCGTTTGAGTGGACGCCATCGCTTGGCAGGGCCAAAAGAAGGTCGCCTTCGCTGACCTCGCGGGGCAACTCGGTGCCCCGTTCTATCGCACCGACAGCGAACCCGGCCAGATCGAAATCCCCCGCCGCGTACATCCCCGGCATCTCTGCCGTCTCACCCCCGATGAGCGCGCAGCCCGAACGGGCGCAGCCTTCTGCAATGCCCTCGATGATGGCAGTAGCCTGATCCAGATCCAACTTGCCGGTCGCAAAATAGTCCAGGAAAAACAAGGGTTCCGCCCCTTGGCATACAAGATCGTTCACGCACATGGCCACCAGATCAATACCGATGGTGGCGACGTTTCCGGTGTCGATCGCGATGCGCAGCTTGGTCCCTACACCGTCCGTTGCCGCCACAAGCACCGGGTCCTTGAAGCCCGCGCTTTTCAGATCGAAAAGCGCGCCGAACCCACCCAGTCCAGACATGGTGCCGGGGCGCGCGGTGCGTTTGGCGGCGGGTTTGATCCGCTCCACCAGCGCATTGCCCGCGTCGATGTCCACCCCCGCATCCGCATAGGTGATGCCGCTCTTCGATCTGCTCATGGTGAATGCTCTGCCCCGCTGTCCCAATGGTTGCGAAGGGGGTTAGTCCATCACCACGCGCGGCGCAACGGTAAGCCTTGACGAAAGCGCATCCCGCGCATACCCCAATGCCGTGGCGGGCCTGTAGCTCAATTGGTTAGAGCAGAGCGCTCATAACGCTTTGGTTGGGGGTTCGAGTCCCTCCGGGCCTACCATATTCGCCAAATAAGTGACCCTGGATCCAACCGCTCAGGCAGAGTTGGGTATCTACCGCGCGGCGCTGACGTACCAGTTGACGGTCATCTCAACGACCGTGTCGCCGGCGTTGTCCTTGATGTCGACATTCACGTCGAAGGCGACCTTGCCGTCCTCCCTGATCGCCTGCATCAGCGCCGCCCCCGGGCGCGAGGTTTCGGCATGGGCCGTCAGAGTTCCGACCGCGACCTTCTTGAAGGCGATCGAACCGGTTGCCGCCACAGGGCGCATCTCCAGGATTACCGGTGCCAGGGCTCCCGCCATGGCCGCACCGGAGGCCGCCTCTCCCAGTGTGAACATCGCGCCCGCGTGCATTGACTTGATGTGGTTTGATACCTCCTCGCGCTGTTCCAGTTCCGCGCTGGCGGTGCCGTCGGAAATATCCAACAGTTTGACCCCGACGTGATTGGCAAAGGGTACGGCACTGTCGAGGTGGGATTTGATCATATCGTAGGGGGTCATCGGGCGCTCCGTTCAGGTTTGCCGCAGAGACTGACCGCTTCGATGCCCGCGCGCAATTGTTCCGCTGGGTCGCTTTGCCTCGAAGCCTAGGGCCTTCCTAGCGCCCGATCACGATATCCGCGCGCAACCCGCCCAGACGGCTTGATTCGCCCAGACGCAGCACGCCGCCGTGGGCCCGGGCAATATCCGTCGCAATGGCAAGGCCCAGTCCCACCCCGGTTCCCTTGTCCTGATTGCGCGCAGGATCCAGCCGGGTGAAAGCACGCGCGGCTTCCGCGCGGCGGTCCTCGGGAATACCTGGCCCGTCGTCCTCAACCCGGATGCGCAGTGCCTTGTCGCTAAGCATGACGGAAACCTCCGCCCGTCCACCGTAGCGCACCGCATTCGAAATGAGATTGTCGGTCGCCCGCCGCATTGCGACACGGCGTAGCATCACCGTGCCCTCGCCCTCCCCCTCGGGCGGCAGGAGCGTCACGTTGTGGCCAGCCCGCTGCGCCTCTTCCACGATCTCGGCGACCAGGGCACGGGGGTCGATCCTCTCCGGCTCCCCCTCAGCTGCACCCTTCGCGAAATTCAGGAACTCATCCAGCATCCGCTGCATGTCATCCACATCCCGCATCAGCGGGGCTGCCTGGGTCTCATCCAGCATGGACAGCTCCAACCGCATCCGGGTCAGGGGCGTGCGCAGATCGTGACTTACCCCCGACAGCATCAGTGTGCGCTGCTCGATATGCCGCTCAATCCGGGCGCGCATGTCGACAAAGGCGTTGCCCGCTGCCCGCACTTCTACCGCGCCCGCGGGTGTGTAGGGCACGTGCCTGCCGCGGCCAAAGGCCTCCGCCGCCCGCGCCAGCCGCCGGATCGGTCGCAGCTGATTACGCAGGTAGACGAAGGCGATGAAGGTCATCAGCAGGCTGAAGAAGATCGTATATACAAAAAGCTGGTGGGGATTGGAGGCCGAGATCCGACGCCGCGCGAACTGCAGCTCAAGCGGTCCACGACCCCTGTCGATATAGATCCGAACCCGGTTGTCATCCGACAGATCGACGGCCTGGAACCCATCCAGCCTGCGGGTCAGCCGCTCCGTCAGAACCCTGCCGGAATAGTCGTACCAAAGCCTCGGGTTTCCCACGGGGACTGCCCCTTCGGCCACCGGCCTTACCCGGATGTCCAGAGGACCTAACGCGCCCGAAACGGCACCGGGTACGTCCTCCAGGTTCGGCGTTTTCTCCACGACGTCTAAGACCAGCTCCAGTTCGCGCAGCATGGTGTCGGTCATCTGGTGGGTCACGCCTTCAAAATGCCGCTGGGCAAAGATCACCGTGACGACAAGCTGCAGGAAGACAACGGGCAGCAGCAGGATCAGCGCCGCGCGGCCGTAGATCCCCCCGGGCACATATCGTTTGAGCAGGTCAGATAACATGGTCTAGACCTACACCAGCGATCCCGTCCCGCGAAAGGTCAAACCATGCTGCCTCCCGATGACTTCAATCCCGCCGTGGGTGAGGCCGAGACCCTGGAGCCCGGCCTGCGCCGCATCGTGGCGCCGAACCCCTCGCCCATGACCTACCGGGGCACCAACACCTACATCCTTGGTAAGGATCAGCTGTGTGTGATCGATCCCGGCCCCGATGACCGGGCCCATCTGGAGGCCATCCTGCGGGCCATCGGGCCGGACCGTCCGGTCAGCCACATCGTCGTCACCCACACGCACCTTGATCATTCCCCCCTCGCCCGCCCCTTGGCCCAGGCCACGGGGGCGCCTGTGCTGGCATACGGCGACGCCACCGCAGGCCGGTCGGAGATCATGCAGGAACTGGCATCCGCCGGAGAGATCGGCGGCGGCGAAGGCATCGATCTGGATTTTGAGCCGGACGCAGTTCTGCGCGACGATGAGGTGATCGAAGGCGACGGCTGGCACCTCCGCGCCCTGCACACGCCGGGTCACATCGGCAATCACCTGTCCCTGGCCTGGAATGACAGGCTTTTCAGCGCCGATCACGTGATGGGCTGGGCCACCTCGCTCGTCTCTCCCCCCGACGGGGATCTGACGGATTTCATGGCCTCCTGCGCGCGTCTCAGATCGGAAGACTGGCACCGCTTCTATCCCGGCCATGGTGGCCCGATCGAGGATCCGGGCGCAAGGCTGGACTGGCTGGTGTCCCACCGCAGGGGACGCGAGGCGTCCATCCTGGAAAGCCTGCAGCTTGGCCCCTCCAGCGCCACCGCCATCGCCGCGCGGGTCTATACCGAAACACCCCCAGCCCTGCTGGGCGCCGCCACACGCAACGTCCTGGCGCACCTCGTCGATCTGACTGTGAGAGGACACGTCGAGCCCACCGAAACCCTCCACGCGGAGGCGGTTTTCCGGGTGACCTGAAGGGCCCCGGAAAAATCCGAAAAAGGCAGCAAAACCCTCTGGACGCGCCAAAACCCCACTGCTATATCGCCCGAACCGTTCCGGCGTAGCTCAGCGGTAGAGCAGTTGACTGTTAATCAATTGGTCGTAGGTTCGATCCCTACCGCCGGAGCCAAAGATTTCAAGGGCTTAGCGAGAGATCGCTAGGCCCTTTTTGCTTTATGTTTTCAGCCCCATTCACCCCTCAATATGACCGGAAGTCCTGCAGCATACGGGTGCGGGTTTCGGTGACGTCCGTCAGGCAACTGAACCAGATCAACGGATAGGTAGAACCGCCCTTGTAGGGGCTGGCCTGAACGGTGCAGGCAGCGTCGCGGTAGCTGATCCACTGTCTCTGCACACCCCGCAAGGCCTCCTGCTGACCGATCTGGCGCGCAAAAGTCATGGCCGGGCCCCAGGCCGCGTTGAGCGCTGGGTCGGCGGACTGGTAGCGCAGCTGCGCACATTGGTTCATATCAATCTGGGTGATCGGATTGGCACAGTTCTGGGCCTGAGCCAAATTCCCAGCCAGGAAGCAAAGTAGCGATAGGCAGACCACCAAGCCCCTGTTCCTTGTTGTTTCAAATCTCATCTCTCTCAATTCCTTATGGTGAATACCCTAACGGCTCTCAGGCCAGCGACTGTTCGAGAGAGCGGATCTGGTCGGCAGCGAAGTTGCCACGAAAATGCCTTCAGTGTCAGAGACTTTTTTGAAGGGGTCATGGC
>JABDKA010000034.1 GCA_013002405.1 Sulfitobacter sp.
GGCCCCGCCCGCCTCGAACGCCCCATCGGCGGCGCGCGGCCGCTCAAGGTCGCGATGGGCAAGCCAATCGAGAACCTGACAGGTCACGTCCCCCTAAACCTATTCCCGCCTTCGGTGCGGCACAAACTTGCCAGCCTGCTGCCAAGCTTCACCCGGACAGAGGCCCTCCGCTGCTCGGCCCATGAATACCGCATGGTCGCACAGGGCTATTCCGATTTCGTCCTGACAGCCTCGCTCAACCCATGGGACCACGCCGCAGGCGCGCTCATCTGCGCCCGGGCAGGGGCTCACGTGGAGATGCTCGACGGTGGCCCCTACACGGCGGCCCGCACCTCCGGCCATCTGCTGGTGGCGCCAGACCGGACGACCTGGAACCGGCTGGAAAAGGTCTTTCGGGTGCTGCTGGAGCCCAAGACCTGAAACCCCGAGCACCGAAGTCCCGGCCCCCGGCGCCGGGACAGAAATGGAGACTAGTGGGCATAGGTCCCGGGCCAGGCCCGGGACTGCGTTGCGCTGCAGTGCCAAGAACCAGCGACGCGGGGGCCTACAGCCCCTACTCCGCTGCCTCTGCGTAATCCTCAAGCGGCGGGCAGGTGCAGACCAGGTGCCGGTCCCCGTGCACGTTGTCCACCCGGTTTACCGGCGGCCAGTACTTGTCCACCCGGAAGGCGCCCGGCGGGAAGCACCCCTGCTCCCGCGTGTAGGGCCGTTCGCCCCACTGCAGCACCAGATCCTCCACCGTATGAGGTGCGTTCTTCAGCGGATTGTTCTCCCGGTCCATCTCGCCCCGCTCTACGGCGGCAATCTCTTCCCGGATCGCCAGCATGGCGTCGCAGAAGCGGTCCAGTTCGGCTTTGGTCTCGCTCTCCGTCGGTTCCACCATCAGCGTGCCCGCCACCGGCCAGGACATGGTCGGCGCGTGGAAGCCGCAGTCGATCAGCCGCTTGGCAATGTCGTCCACCGTGATCCCTGCGCTTTCGTCGAAGGGGCGCACGTCGATGATACACTCGTGCGCCACCCGGCCCGTCGGCCCCTTGTAAAGCACGTCGTAGGCCCCTTCCAAACGCTTCGCGATGTAGTTCGCATTCAAAATCGCAACCCGCGTCGCCTGGGTCAGCCCCTCACCGCCCATCATCAGGCAATAGGCCCATGAGATCGGCAGGAGCGAGGGCGAGCCATAGGGCGCGGCCGAAACAGCATTGCCCTCCGCCGTCGGATCACCTGGCAGGTGCGGTACCAGATGGGCCTTCACCCCGATGGGCCCCATGCCCGGCCCACCCCCACCGTGGGGGATGCAAAAAGTCTTGTGCAGGTTCAGGTGGCTCACATCGCCGCCCAGATCACCGGGCCGCGACAGCCCGACCATGGCATTCATGTTGGCCCCGTCGATATAGACCTGACCACCGTGCTGATGGGTGATCTCACACACCTCCGTCACCGTCTCCTCGAACACACCGTGGGTTGACGGGTAGGTAATCATGCAGCCCGCAAGGTTCTCGCCCGCCGCCTCCGCCTTGGCGCGGAAATCATCCAGATCGATGTCGCCGTTTTCCGCAGACTTCACCACGACAACCTTCCAGCCCACCATCTGGGCTGATGCCGGGTTGGTCCCGTGCGCACTCATCGGGATAAGACAAACGTTGCGGTGCGCTTCACCCCGTTCCGCATGATAGCCCGCGATGGTCAGCAGCCCCGCATATTCCCCCTGCGCACCCGAATTGGGCTGCATGGAAATGTCATCATAGCCGGTGATGTCACAGAGCTTGGCTGACAGATCTTCAATCAACTCCCGGTATCCCTCGGCCTGGTCGGCGGGGACATAGGGGTGCAACAGCGAAAATTTGCGCCAGCTTACCGGCATCATCTCGGCCGCCGCGTTCAGCTTCATCGTGCAGGAGCCCAGCGGGATCATCGCCCGGTCCAGCGCCAGATCGCGATCCGCCAGGCGCCGCATGTAGCGCATCATCTCCGTCTCGGCCCTGTTCATGTGAAAGATCGGGTGGGTAAGGTACGTGCTGGTGCGGATCAGCTTCTCCGGCATGTTGTAATGCGGCGTGTAATCCTTGTCCGCCCGATCAATCCCGAAGGCCCGCCAGACCGCCTCGATGGTGGCAGGCTTGGACCGCTCATCCAGCGTGATGCCCACACGACTGTCGCCTACCTTGCGCAGATTAACCCCCTCATCGACAGCCCGCTGCATGACGGCGGCCTGCAGGGGGCCCACCTCCACCGTGATCGTGTCGAAAAAGGTCTTGGGCCGCACCTCGAACCCCGCCTGCTTCAGCCCTTCGGCCAGCCGTGCGGTCTTGCGGTGAATACGCTGGGCGATGGCCTTCAGTCCTTCCGGACCGTGAAAGACCGCGTACATGGAGGCCGTGACTGCCAGCAGGGCCTGGGCCGTACAGACGTTCGAAGTCGCTTTCTCCCGCCGGATATGTTGCTCCCGCGTCTGCAGGCTCAACCGGTAGGCGCGGTTGCCGTGGGCGTCGATCGACACCCCAACGATGCGGCCGGGCATGGCCCGCTTGTAAGCGTCCTTGCAGGACATGTAGGCCGCGTGCGGACCGCCGTAGCCCTCCGGCACGCCAAACCGCTGGGTGGAACCAACGGCGATGTCGGCCCCCATCTCGCCCGGTTCCTTGAGCAGCGTCAGCGCCAGCGGATCCGCGGAGATGATCCCGATGGCCTTGTGTTCGTGCAGTGCCGCGATATGGGAGGTGAAATCGCGCACCTGGCCATAGGTCCCCGGATACTGGAAAATCGCGCCAAAGACCTTGTCGGCCTCCATCTCATCCGGGTTACCCACAA
Organism: Sulfitobacter sp.; assembly: GCA_013002405.1. Classification (GTDB taxonomy): domain Bacteria; phylum Pseudomonadota; class Alphaproteobacteria; order Rhodobacterales; family Rhodobacteraceae; genus Sulfitobacter. The sequence goes on from JABDKA010000034.1 coordinate 2,809, forward strand.
TTACCTCGATCCCCAGCGGGGCCGCGCGGGTCTTGATCACGGCGATGTTCTGCGGGTGACAATCCTGATCAACGAAAAAGGCAATGAGCCTGGACTTGGAGACCCGCTGCGCCATGGTCATGGCTTCAGCACAGGCCGTCGCCTCATCCAGAAGAGAGGCATTGGCAATCTCCAGCCCCGTCAGGTCGGTGATCATCGTCTGGAAGTTCAGCAGCGCCTCCAGGCGACCCTGCGAAATCTCCGGCTGATAGGGCGTATAGGCCGTGTACCAGGCCGGGTTCTCCAGGATGTTGCGCTGGATTGTGGGAGGCGTGACAGTTCCGTGATAGCCCTGCCCGATCAGGCTGGTCAGCACCCGGTTCTTGGAGGCCGTGATGCGCATATGCTCCAGCACCTCGCGCTCGCTCATCGCCTTACCGAAATCAAGGGCACCTTCCATGCGAATGGCCTTGGGCACCGTATCATCGATCAGGGCGGCAAGCGACGGGGCCCCTACGACCTTCAACATATCCGACATTTCCGCCGGTGAAGGCCCAATGTGCCGCCGGTTCGCAAAATCGTAAGGAAGGTAGTCGGTCGGTTTGAAGGTCATCTGCAGGTCCCCTGCTTCATCTTGCCAAATAAACTCCCGCCGGAGGCTCCGACGGCTCTCAGGCGCGCTACCCTATGAATTTCTGATAGGCTGCCTCGTCCATGAAATCATCGAGCTGGGAGGCATCGCTGATCTTCATCTTGAAGAACCAGGCCTCGCCCTGCGGATCTTCGTTGACCATTCCGGGATTGTCCGTGAGCGCGCTGTTCACTTCCGTGATCTCCCCGTCCACGGGGGCCAGGATGTCCGACGCGGCCTTGACGGATTCGATGACCACCACCTCGTCATCTTTGCTGACCGTGGTGCCCTCTTCGGGCAGTTCCACGAACACCACGTCGCCCAACTGCTCTGCCGCGTGGGCCGTAATGCCGACGATCATCTCATCGCCGTCCTCGCGAAGCCACTCATGTTCTTCGGTAAATTTCATATCGTTTCCCCGTTGTCTTACCGTTTGAAATTCGCCGCCACAAAGGGCAGCTTCGTCACTGTAAGCGGCAATCGCTTGCCGCGCACCTCCCCCCAAATCGCCGTACCCGCCGCAGCCAGATCCGCTGTGACATAGCCCATGGCGACAGGGCCCCCAACGCTGGGCCCGAAGCCGCCCGAGGTCACCAAGCCAATGAGTTTGCCGCCCTCTTCGGCATCGAAGAGAGCCACCCCCTCGCGCATCGGCGCACGCCCTTCGGGCAGAAGCCCTACGCGCTTGCGTTGCACGCCCTCCGCAAGCGCGTCGAATATCACATCCGCTCCCGGAAAGCCGCCAGCGCGGTCACCACCTGCGCGCCGCACCTTCTGAATGGCCCAGGTCAGGGCCGCCTCCACCGGGTTGGTGTCAGGCCCGATGTCATGTCCGTAAAGACACAATCCCGCCTCCAGCCGCAGCGAATCCCGCGCGCCAAGGCCAATCGGCTCCACACCGTCCACATCAAGCAGCGCGCGTGTCAGCGCCGCTGCCGCGTCCGCCGCCACCGAAATTTCATAGCCGTCCTCACCGGTGTAGCCTGACCGGGACACCCAGGCGGTAACCCCGCCCAAGTCGAGGTCCGCCACATCCATGAACCGCATCCCGGCAGCCCGCGGATCAAGCTTGCTCAGGGCCACCTCCGCCCCAGGTCCCTGCAGGGCAATAAGCGCACGGTCGGCAAGCTCGGTCACACTCAGATCAGGCTCAAGAGCCGCCCGCATCCGCGCGATGTCCGCCTCCTTGCAGGCCGCATTCACGACAACGAAAAGGCCAGCGCCCCGCCGCGCGAACATCAGATCATCCTCGATCCCGCCTGCATCATTGGTGAAAAAACCGTAGCGCTGCCGGTCCTCTTCCAGCCCCAGCACATCCATCGGTACAAGGCTCTCGAAAGCCTGCGCAACGCTTTCCCAACTGGGTCCGGAAATCAGGACCTGTCCCATATGGCTGACATCGAACAGCCCCACCTGCTGGCGGGTCTGCAGATGCTCCTTCATGACCCCCATGGGGTATTGCACCGGCATCTCGTAGCCAGCGAAGGGCACCATCTTGGCACCCAGTTCGACGTGCAAGTCGTAAAGCGGTGTGCGTTTCAGCCCATTCATCCGTCTCTCCCCAAACCGGACGCCTCTGGCTGACCGGCACCTCGGGGCCGCCCCTTGCGGTCCCTCGATGCCCCCTCTGTCCTTTCGCATGAGATCGTTATCCCTTCGGCGGGTGCCTTCTGCACCACTCTCCAGAGTGTCTAGCCGTCCACGGTCCCTTGGGCCTGAGAGTTTCCGGGGCGGTTGCTCCTTCGGCATCAGCACGGCGGCTGATTCTCCCATGAACGGTATGCCTAGGTATGCCGGGCGATCCCTCCACGTCAAGCGTGCTTGTATCTTGCCGCAAAGGATGCTTCTAAACAGTCCACTAGATGCACGGTACCTTCGCATGACCCCCTATTTTTTCGGCTACGGCAGCCTCGTCAACCGCGACACCCACGACTACGGCGATTGCCATCCGGCGCAGTTGCACGGCTGGCGGCGCGCCTGGGTTCGCACGGAATTGCGTGACCGGGTATTCCTGACCGTCCATATGCACGGCAACAGCGTCATCGACGGGCTTGTCGCAGCCGTGCCGAACGCCGACTGGGGTGCACTCGATCTGCGTGAATATGGCTACAACCGCCTCTCGTCGGGCGGGGCGGTCAAGCACCCGCTAAAGCCCGCGCCGGACGTCGAACACTACGCCATCCCACCCGATGCCGTGGGTCGGCAGGGCGATCATGTCATCCTGCTCAGTTACCTCGACGTGGTGGTGCAGGGCTTTTACCGCGAGTTTGGCGAGGAAGGCGTGCAGCGCTTTTTCGACACCACCGATGGTTGGGAAACGCCCGTGTTCAACGACCGTGACGCGCCCAGATACCCGCGCCACAGGATCCTGAAGTCCGAAGAGACTGAGCTGGTGGATCATCACCTGAACCAGCTATCGGCGCTGCTGAAATAGCGTCATCAGCCGCCCTTCGCGGCCAAAAAGATCCTGTCCCGTCCCTTCGGGTTTGCCGCCTTTCGCGATCACCCGCAGCGCCAGCACCCAGGCGACGATGCCAAAGAGCACGCCCGCCAGCGATTGCCCGATCAGCACGCCCTTGGCATCGAACAGCACCGACCCCAGCCAGACCAGCGGAATCAGGGCCACCGCATTCCGCCCCCAATTGGTGAAGGTTGACAGGAAAGGCTGGCCCAGGTTGTTGAATGCGGCGTTCGCCACGAAGAGCACACCGGGAAAGAAGAAGGCCAGCGAAAGGGGCCCGCAGAAAAGATAGATCAACTCCCGCGTCAGCCCCTCGGCGTTAAAGAGGCCCGCAATCGCCCCGCGCGACAGGAAAAGGATCGCGGTCACCGTCCCGATCACCAGGGCCACAAAAAGAACCGCGGCATTAAAGCCCCGCCGGACGCGGTCCATATCGCCCGCCCCGTAATTCTGCCCGATGATCGGCCCCACGGCACCCGACAGGGCAAAGATCACGCCAAAGGCCACCGGAATCAGCCGCCCGACAATGGCCATGCCCGCCACCGCCTCCTCGCCGTAGCCCGCCATCGCGCGGGTGACGAACGCCTGGCCGACGGGCGTTGCGATCTGGGCCAGGATCGCAGGAAAGGCAATTGCCAGAATGGGCCTCAGATCCCGGGCCATCCCCGCCGCCTTGGGCGGGGCGATCCCGTCATAGATCCGCATGACCGGCAAAAGCGCCATGACACAGATCACCAGCCGCGCGATGACGCTGGCAATCGCCGCGCCGGTCAACTCCATATCCAGACCGAAAATCAGGATCGGGTCGAGCACGGCATTCACCACGCCCCCCGCAATGGTCGCCATCATGGCCCGCCGCGCATCCCCGTGCGCCCGCAGAACCGCCCCGCCCATCATGCCCAGGATCAGAAAGGGCATGGACGGGACGACAATACGCAGGAAATGCACCGCCAGGCCCGCCGTCTCTCCCCGAGCGCCCAGCAGATCAACAAGTAAGGGAAGCGACAGCCAGACCAACACGGAAAAGACCGACGAAAAGGCCAGCCCATAGCACAGCGCATGCGTCGTCCGCTCTCGCGCAAGCTCTTCGTCGTCCGCGCCAAGCGCTCGCGCCACCAGCGCCCCGGCAGAGATCCCCAATCCAATACCGAAAGAGGTCACGAAGAACAGGATCGCACCCGCGTACCCCACCGCCGCCGCCAGTTCGGACTTGCCCAGCATGGAGATGAAGATCATGTCGACGAAATCAACGATGAATACCGCCATCAGCCCCAGCGAGGCGGTCAGCGACATCACCGTCACATGACGGAAAAGGCTGCCCGTCAGGAATTTCGCCTCAGCCATGGCACAAGGCCCCGACCGAGACGGCGCGGATCACGCGCGCGCCTTCACAACCTGCAGGAGCGGCATGACCGCCGCCATTTCGGGCCCGTGTTCCTGGCCGGTCAAGGCAAGCCGCAGGGGCCGAAAGAGGCCACGCCCCTTGCGCCCGGTTTGTTCCTTCACCGCAGCGGTCCAGGTGCTCCATGTACTCTCATCGAAGGGGCCTTCGGGCAAAAGCGCCATGGCCTCGGCGACAAAGGCCTTGTCCTCCTCCTCGATGACCGGCTCCGCCCCGTCACGAAACATCCGCCACCAGCCTTTGAGGTCATGCAGCGTCTCGATATTCTCGCGGGTCACCGCCCAGAACTGCGCCGCCTGATCCTCCGGCACACCCAGCGCCGCAATGGTGTCGGCGACATCCTGCAGCGACCTTGTCTGCAGATAGCGGCCCGTCAGCGGGAAAAGATCCTGCACATCGAACTTGGTCGGGGCGGACCCGAAATGATTAATATCGAAGCCCTCGATCAGGCTCTCCATGTCCGTGCGCAGCTCCACCGGGTCCGAAGATCCCAGTCGCGCCATGAGGCTGAGCAGGGCAAATGGCTCCACTCCCTGCTCCCGCAGATCACGCAGTGCCAGCGTGCCAAGACGCTTTGACAGGGCCTCGCCCTGGGGTCCCGTCAACAGTGAATGGTGGGCGAATGAGGGATGGCTGTGGCCCAGCGCTTGCATGATCTGGATCTGCGTCGCCGTATTGGTCACGTGATCGGATCCGCGCACCACGTGGGTGACGCCCATTTCGGTGTCATCCACGACGCTTGCCAAAGTATAGAGGATCTGCCCGTCACCCCGGATCAGCACCGGGTCAGACACGCTGGCCGCATCTATCGAAATGTCGCCCAGGATCCCGTCCGCCCACTCGATCCGCGTGTGATCCAGCTTGAAGCGCCAGACCCCGTTGCCGCGCTCGGCGCGCAGTTTCTCCTTCTCCCCATCCGACAGGCTTAAAGCCGCCCGGTCATAGACCGGCGGCTTGCCCATATTCAGCTGCTTTTTCCGCTTCAGGTCCAGCTCCGTCGGCGTCTCGAAAGCCTCGTAAAAACGCCCCTTCGCGCGCAACTCCTCCGCCGCTGCATGGTACTTCTCCAGCCGTTCCGACTGCCGTTCCACCCGGTCCCAGTGCAGGCCAAGCCAGGTCAGATCCTCCTTGATCCCATCGACATACTTTTCCTTCGATCGCTCCGGATCGGTATCGTCGATCCGCAAGATAAAGGTGCCCCCGTTCTTTCGCGCGATGAGGTAATTCATGAGTGCCGTGCGCAGGTTGCCCACGTGGATAAAGCCGGTGGGCGAGGGGGCAAAACGGGTGATCGTCTGGGACATGGGGCGGGCCTCCTGATGGTCCGGGTGGACTGTCACAAGGGGGGCAGATTGTCCAGCGGGAGGAGAGGGGATGCTGCCCCTTCAGCACAGCGGGTGGGCCAGAACCCGACCTCCTTCCGTTTTCAGGTTGCCTCCACCGGCCACTTCTGACCCAGATCCTTCAACCCCGCACGCACCAACTCGGCCAGCACATCAATATCCGCGTCCTCCAGCTTGTTCAGGTATAGACACGACTTGCCCTTGGTGTGCTTGCCAAGACGCGCCAGCATGGGACCGAAATCGGCATATCCAGGCATGATGTAGATGCTCAGCTTGGCCTTGCGCGGCGAAAAGCCAGTGGCAAACCAGCGTCCCTCCCGGCCCGTCGCATATCGGTAATTGTAGGCACCGTAGCCCAGCATGTTGCCGGACCAGAGCACGGGCTGAAAGCCGGTCACCTCACGAAATAAGGCGTCAAGCCGCGCGGCCTCGGTTTTCCGGCGGGTCGGCTCGACCTGATCGAGAAATGCCTGCACGTCGGACATGGCGACTTCCTCCTGACGAAAAGATGAACAGGGGTCGGACTTGGCGATAACCTTCCAGTTCTTTTTCACTCCCACCGTGGTGAACACCGGCGCGGAACTGGTTCTCTTTGACACCGGCCTGTCGCCCGATGGCACGCTCGCCGCGCTGCAGGCGGC
>JABDKA010000087.1 GCA_013002405.1 Sulfitobacter sp.
GGGAGATCTGTGGACGATCTTAGATCAATCGCCCCCACAAATCGTACTCTCCCGCTTCCTCCACCTCGACCTGCACGATCTGGCCCGCTTCCAGCCCCTCAAACCCCTCGTCGATAAACAGGTTCCCGTCGATCTCCGGCGCGTCGGCCTTGGTCCGGCAGGTGGCGGCTTCGGCGTCCACCTCGTCCACGATGACCTCCATCACCTGGCCCACCTTGGCGGCCAGCTTGGCCTCTGAAATGGCCTGGGCCTTTTCCATGAAACGCTCCCATCGCTCCTGCTTGACCTCCGGGGCCACGTGATCTGGCAGGGCGTTTGACCGCGCGCCCGCCACGTTTTCGTACTGAAAGCACCCCACCCGGTCCAGTTGCGCCTCATCCAGCCAGTCCAGCAGGGTCTGGAACTCCGCCTCCGTCTCACCCGGATAGCCAACGATGAAGGTCGAACGCAGTGTGATCTCGGGGCAGACCTCGCGCCAGGCCGCGATCTCATCGAGCGTTTTGGAGGCGGCGGCGGGGCGTGCCATGCGTTTCAGCACATCCGGATGGGCGTGCTGGAAGGGGATATCGAGATAGGGCAGCACCAGCCCTTCGGCCATGAGCGGGATCAGCTGGCGCACATGGGGGTAGGGATAGACGTAGTGCAGCCGTACCCAGGCCCCCAGGGCGCCCAGATCGCGCGCCAGATCGGTGATGTGGGCGCGGTGACCGCGTTCCTCTGCGTGCTTGATATCGACGCCGTAGGCGGAGGTGTCCTGGCTGATCACCAACAACTCCTTCACGCCCTTCTCCACCAGCCGCTCCGCTTCCCGCAGCACAGCGTGGGCGGGCCGAGAGACGAGCCGCCCGCGCATATCAGGAATGATGCAGAACTTGCACTTGTGGTTGCAACCCTCTGATATCTTGAGATAAGAATAGTGCCGCGGTGTCAGGGAAACCTGGCTTGCGGGCAGCAGATCGACAAAGGGATCGGGCGCGGGCGGCACTGCTTCGAGCACCGCGTCCAGCACCGCTTCGTACTGGTGCGGACCGGTAATCGCTAAAATTTTAGGATTATATCCGCGGATATAATCCGGCTCCGCCCCCAGACAGCCGGTGACGATAACGCGGCCATTCTCGGTCAGGGCCTCGCCGATGGCCTCCAGGCTTTCGGCCTTGGCGGAATCCAGGAACCCGCAGGTGTTGACGATCACCGCGTCGGCCCCCGCATAGTCGGGTGAAATGCCATATCCTTCGGCCCGCAACCGGGTCAGGATCCGCTCACTGTCGACCAGTGCCTTCGGACAGCCAAGGGAGACCATGCCGATGGTCGGCTGGCCGGGGCGGGTCTGATCGCCCAGCTTCGCGGCGGGGGCAAGATCGGGTCGCAGATTTGGTGGGTTTGTGCTCATGTTGCGGCTATAGTGCAAGCAAAGCGGCTGCGAAAGGCCCGCAGACAGGAGGTGAGCGATGAAATGGATCATAAGGATCGTGGGCGCCCTGGTGCTGGTGGCGGTGTTGATGCTGATGGGGCTCCTGCTGCTGCCCGCCGACCGGATCGCCGCCATTGCGGGGGACCAGTTGCGCAAGCTGACGGGCCGCGAGGTGACGATCTCGGGTGATGTGCAGATGACCTTCTGGCCTGTGCTGGGGGTCAGCGCGGAGGGCCTTGAGGTGGGCAATGCCGACTGGGCCAAGGAGGGTGCCATGCTCTCCACCCGGAACGCCGCCATTGGGGTAGACGCGATGTCGCTCTTGCGGGGCGACATCCGCATCACCAACATCCGCGCCGAAAGTCCCACAATCCGTCTGGAGGCCCGCAAGGACGGGCGGGCGAGCTGGCTCTTCACCGACGCAGGGGGAAAGGCGCAGATCGAGACGGAGACGGCCCCCACCCGCGCTCCACGCTCCTTCTCAATCGAGAAGCTGGAGATTACAGACGCCACGCTCATCTATGACGCTGAAGGGGCCGATCTGGTGCGCTACGAAGGGGTGGACCTCGCCCTCGACTGGCCCGACCGGGGTGGTGCGGCCGAAATCCGCGCAGCAATCAGGCCCGCAGGCCAGGTGGTGCGTGTCGATGCGACGGTGGAGCGGTTTGCGGGCTTCCTCGCGGGCGATGTGCAACCCCTTTCCTTCACCCTTGCCGCCAATGGCGGCGACCTGACGCTCAAGGGGCGCGGCGCGCTGGATGGCTCCGTGGCGGGGAAGGTGGGGCTGAAGACCCGCGATACCGGTGCTTTCCTTGCCGCGCTAGGCGCGGGCGGGGCCGACCTGCCCGAAGGGCTGGGGCGCCGGGCCAATGTGACGACGGACCTGACCCTGACACCCGACAGAAGGCTGGCCCTGCGGGATCTCGTGGCCGACCTTGGCGGTAATACCCTGCGAGGGGCGGCGGACATCGAGTTGAACGGCACGCCGCAAGTGAATGCGCAACTCAGTGCGGGTGCGCTTGATTTGCGCAGCCTGACGGGTGGCGGGGGCGAGAGTGGCGGGCAGAGCGGCAGCACCGGCTGGTCCCGCGCGCCCATTGATGCCTCGGGGCTTGCGGCTTTCAACGGGGCCATCGCGCTTTCCGCCGATAGCGTCGATCTGGGGGCGCTCACGTTTGGTGCTACGCGGGCGCTCGTGACCAATGAAAGCTCCCGTATGGTCTTCGGCCTGCGGGAAGTGCGGGCCTACGACGGGGTCCTGACCGGTGAATTCGTGATGAACAACCGCAGCGGCCTGTCGGTCGGGGGCAACCTCAGGGCTGCTGGCATTGCGCTCAACCCGCTGCTGCGGGACCTGGCGGGCCTGACACGCTTTACCGGGGATGCAACGGTTGAACTGTCTTTCCTCGGCGTGGGGCAGTCCGTGGATGCGATCATGCGTTCGCTCTCGGGCAAGGGACTGATCGCTGTCGGGCGCGGCTCAATCGAGGGGATCGACCTCGATGACTTGCTGGGCAACTTCGATGTGCAGGGCGGCACGACCGTTTTCGACAGCGCCAATGCAACCTTCGCCATGCAGGGCGGCGTCGCGCGCAACGATGATCTGCGGCTGGTTCTGCCGAATTTCGAGGCGACGGGGGAGGGCGAGGTGAACCTGGGCGCGCAGACGCTGGATTACACCTTCACGCCCAAGGCGC
>JABDKA010000089.1 GCA_013002405.1 Sulfitobacter sp.
GGGAGCGCCCAGAAGGGCAACGAGCAGTCCGTAGAAGGCGACCTCGAGCAGCAGATGATTGAGCGCGATGAGGGCGATCTGCGATCCGGCCAGCCCCTGGGGGAAGACCACCACGATGACCGCTGCCGCAAAGAGCATCGACTTTGGGTTGCCCAGGTTCACCAGAAAGCCCGCGCCAAAGCTGCGCCCGGAGTGGGGGGCGGCTTCAGTCACGGCGTCGCGCGCGCGGCACCAGGTCTGGTAGGCCAGCCACATCAGGTATAGCGCGCCCGCCGTCTTGAGAGAGGCGTAGGCCCAGGGGAAGAGCGCGAAGACACTTTCCAGCCCCAGCAGCGCCGCGAGGGTCCAGCCCGCGGCCGCCGTGCCAAGGCCGAGACCCGTGACAAAGCCGGCCAGGTGGCCCGATGAAACCGTGGTCTTGATGAAGTAGAGAAGTGCCGCGCCGGGGCTCGCCAAGGCGGCGAGCAGGACCAGATTGAAGGCGATCAGGCTTTCCGCGTTCATTCCTTGGCCATGTCGGGCGCATCGACCGCCTTCATGCCGACGACGTGGTAACCCGCGTCCACGTGCAGGTTTTCCCCCGTGGTGCCGGAGCCCAGGTCGGAGAGCAGGAAAAGGGCGGCCTTGCCCACATCCTCGATCGTCACGTTGCGGCGCAGCGGCGAGTTATATTCGTTCCACTTCATGATGTAGCGAAAGTCCCCGATGCCGGAGGCGGCCAGCGTCTTGATCGGCCCGGCCGAGATGGCGTTGATGCGGATACCGTCCTTGCCAAGGTCTTCGGCCAGGTACTTGACCGAAGCCTCAAGTGCAGCCTTGGCCACACCCATGACGTTGTAGTGGGGCATGACCTTTTCCGCGCCGTAGTAGGTCAGGGTCACGGCGCTGCCGCCCCGTGACATCATCTTTTCCGCGCGCTGCATCACGGCGGTGAAGGAATAGACGGATATGTCCATCGACATACTGAAATTGGCCCGGCTGGTATCGACATAGCGGCCACGCAGTTCGTTCTTGTCGGAAAAACCAATGGCGTGAACCACGAAATCGAGACTGCCCCAGCGCTCCTTCAGGCCCTCGAAAAGCGCGTCGATTGAGGCCTCGTCACCCACGTCGCAGGGCAGAACGATGTCACTGCCCAGTTGCCCCGCCAGAGGGTCAACCCGTTTCTTGAGCGCGTCGCCCTGGTAGGAGAAGGCCAGTTCGGCCCCTGCATCGGAAAGGGCACGGGCCACGCCCCAGGCGATGGATTTGTCATTGGCAAGGCCCATGATCAGACCGCGTTTGCCCTGCATCAGATTGTTTGACATGCCAATTTCCTAATCCTCAGCCAACTGTATTCCGGGTTTAGGCGATTGCCGTCTGGCCATCAAGGTGGCAGCGCATGGCCCAACCTGAGAGTGTATGCGCGACCCAACGTCTCAGTCTGGTTGAATTCGCGCGGGTTTGCGGGCCCCCAGGCTTGTCGCAGTATGTCTTATCATATACCCATACGTAAGCTTAGCGCATTCAGTTAGTTTGTATCGGGAGTAAAGGGGAGCGATGGAAAAGCGCAGCGGCATCTTTGCGGGCGAAGATCCCTTTGTCATCGTGCGCGACTGGATGCGCGCTGCAGAACAGTCCGAACCGAACGACCCAAACGCGATTGCCCTTTCGACGGTCGATGCTGATGGGATGCCGAATGTCCGTATGGTTCTGCTCAAGGACATCGAGGACGACGCCTTTGTCTTTTACACCAATTACGAGAGCGCCAAGGCGGTTGAGATAGATCAAGGTGGCAAGGCCGCCTTCGTCCTACATTGGAAGTCATTGCGGCGGCAGGTCCGTGTGCGTGGCACGGTGTCGAGGGAGGAGGGACCGCAGGCCGACGCATACTACAAGTCCCGTGCACTGAAGAGCAGGCTCGGGGCCTGGGCCTCGCGCCAGTCCCAACCGCTTAAGAGCCGCGCGGCGCTTGTGGCGGAGGTGGCCAGGGTGACGGCCACCAAGGGAGTGAACCCGGAGCGTCCGCCCTACTGGGGTGGGTACCGGATCAGGCCGGTGGAGATCGAGTTTTGGGCGGACGGTGAATTCCGCCTGCATGACCGGTTCCGGTGGCGGCGCGCCTCGCCCGAGGCGCCTTGGGAGGTAAATCGGCTGAACCCGTGAAGGGGTGTCGGAACATTGCGGCACCCGGGGGGGGCGGTTCCGGGGTGACAGTGGAGTGGGCTTGGCTCCGTGAGGAAGTGATCGACGCACCGAAGGAATATGCTGTGGTGGCACAACAAGAAATGAATCAGCGCGAAGAGATAGGCGCGGCACCGGCGGGGGAGCGAGTTACCGGCTCCGTCAAATGGTTCGATCCGGTCAAAGGTTTCGGATTTGTCGTTTCGGACGATGGGGGTCCGGATATCCTGCTTCATGTAAACGTCCTGCGTAACTTCGGGCAAAGTTCCGTGGCCGACGGGGCGCGCATCGACCTTGTCGCGCAGCGCAGTGAAAGGGGCATTCAGGCCTGCCAGATCAACGCGATCTACCCGCCCGAGGGCGCGGAAGGCGGGACGGTTGAGACGATGACAGGCGTGGAGCTTGAAGCCCTCGCCGATATCCCGCTGGAGCCTGCCCGGGTGAAATGGTTCGACAAGACCAAGGGCTTTGGCTTTGCCAACGTCTTCGGCCGACCCGAGGACATCTTTCTGCACATCGAAATCCTGCGGAAATCCGGTCTTTCCGATCTTCAACCGGGCGAAGCCCTTGCAATACAGGTCGTCGACGGCAAACGTGGCAAGATGGCTGCAAGGGTTCAGGCATGGGAAACAGTGCACAGCGACGAATCTTCCGGACCGGATTGAAGGCGGGTCTCCTTTTACTTGGGCTATGTGCCGCGCTGCCCGCGTTGGCGGATGTGGTCTGTCGCGAGGATACGATCCATCTGCGCGGTGATTGGGGGACGGCACGCTTTTCCGTTGAGATCGCGGATGATCCGGCAGAGCAGGCCCGTGGGCTGATGTTCCGCGAGGAGATGTCAGCCGGTGCGGGGATGCTCTTTGTCTACGACAGGCCGCAGCGCGCCAGTTTCTGGATGCGCAACACGCTGATCCCGCTGGATATGATCTTTGTCGATGAGACGGGCGTGGTTCAGCGGATTCATCAAAACGCGATTCCGCTGGATGAGACACCCATCAACGGCGGAGAGGCGGTCCTGGCGGTGCTTGAGATCAACGGGGGGATGGCTGCGCGGCTTGGCATCGCCGTGGGGAGTGAAATGCGCCACCCGGCCTTCGATCCCGAAGCAGCCGCCTGGCCCTGTTGAGTGGCGAAATGAGGGCTTTCCATTCAGAATAACTATGTCTAAAGAAGCCCCGTCGGAGCGTGGCGCAGCCTGGTAGCGCACCTGTTTTGGGTACAGGGGGTCGGAGGTTCGAATCCTCTCGCTCCGACCACTTTCATCAAAATCCATATCTGGTGTGTGGCGGGGGCCTTTTGTGGGAGGTCTTTACTGCATCTAGTGGTACGGATTGGCCAAATTGCGGCAAAGGTGCCACATCTCGCGGCTGCAGCACTGCAGGTTTTGCGGGTGCGGCAAAGGGTGTCTTCTCGTTGTCAACATATGCGTAGCGTGATTTCCATACTCAGAAGCACCGGCTGAAGGACCGGGCCTAAATACCTCCAACACTTCAAGAAAATGACCCTGCGCGATTGTGCGGGGTGTGGACAAGAGTGTGGATATAAATCCTTTGAGTCACCCCCGGTTCGGAAGGCCGATAGCGCTTCGGCAGGTCAACAGAAAGTTTTCGAAATTTTGCCAAAAAAGCCGTTGACCCGAGAGGGGTACTTACGTCAATTTGTGTAGGCCGACGATGATGCCACAAGATGTAGTGGTAAACACTAAAGGGCACATCGAAGCGCCAGGGCAGGTACAAGAACGAACCTCGCAATTGAATAGGCGAACGCGCCCTCCGTTTTGGCGGGGGAACCGAGTGTTTTTGTGCCCGCTGGCGGCGGCAAAAGGGGTGAAGTGGGTCGGACCGACGGCTGCTTTGGGTTGAAACGCTGAAGATGAGGCGGCGCACATGAAAATTGAACGGAAATTCACAAAGCCGGGGCAGGACGCCTACGCAGATCTTGATTTTATCACGACCGTATCCGAAATCCGCAATCCGGACGGCTCCGTCGTCTTCAAGCTAGACAATGTAGAGGTGCCCGGCAGCTGGAGCCAGGTCGCATCCGATGTGATCGCTCAGAAGTACTTCCGGAAGGCGGGTGTTCCCAGCCAGCTCAAGAAGGTCAAGGAAAAGGGCGTGCCTGAATTCCTCTGGCGCTCTGTTGCGGCCGAAGGGGCCGAAATGGGCGGCGAGACATCTTCCAAGCAGGTCTTCGATCGTCTCGCGGGTGCCTGGGCCTATTGGGGCTGGAAGGGTGGCTATTTCACCACCGAAGAGGACGCGCGCGCCTACTACGATGAGATGCGGCACATGCTGGCCTCCCAGCGTTCCGCTCCCAACTCGCCTCAGTGGTTCAACACTGGCCTGCACTGGGCCTACGGCATCGATGGGCCTGCTCAGGGCCATTACTATGTTGACTACAAGAGCGGAAAACTGACTCGCTCCAAATCTTCCTACGAGCATCCCCAGCCGCATGCCTGCTTTATCCAGTCCGTCGCGGACGATCTTGTGGGCGATGGTGGCATCATGGATCTCTGGGTGCGTGAGGCGCGTCTGTTCAAATACGGCTCTGGTACGGGCACCAACTTCTCTTCCCTCCGCGGTGAGGGAGAGAAACTGTCGGGCGGTGGCAAGTCGTCCGGTTTGATGGGTTTTCTCAAGATCGGCGATCGTGCAGCCGGCGCCATCAAATCGGGCGGCACCACCCGCCGCGCGGCCAAGATGGTGATTGTCGACGCGGATCACCCCGATATCGAGGATTTCATCAACTGGAAGGTGCTGGAAGAGCAGAAGGTCGCCAGCATCGTCGCCGGCTCCAAGATGCACGAGCGCCAGCTGAACAAGC